>JAWOLC010000174.1:0-29173 GCA_033853925.1 Candidatus Eiseniibacteriota bacterium | reverse complement strand
GGCCCGGCGGACCGCAAGATGATCATCAACGCGCTCAACTCCGGCGCCGACGTCTTCATGGCGGACTTCGAGGACTCGAACGCGCCGACCTGGGACAACGTCGTGGCCGGCCAGCTCCACCTGCGCGGCGCCGTGCGGCGCCAACTCGAGCACGTGGATGCCGCGAGTGGCAAGGCCTACCGGCTGAACGAGCGCCTGGCCACCCTCATGATGCGGCCGCGCGGTCTGCATCTCGTCGAGCGGCACCTGCTGGTGGACGGGCGGCCGGTGCCCGCGTCCCTCTTCGACTTCGGGCTCTTCTTCTTCCACAACGCCGCCGAGCTGGTCCGCCGCGGCACCGGCCCCTATGTCTACCTCCCCAAGCTGGAGAGTCACCTGGAGGCGCGGCTCTGGAACGAGGTCTTCCTGAGGGCGCAGCAGGCGCTGGGCCTGCCGCGGGGCACGATCCGCGCGACCTGCCTGATCGAGACGGTGCCGGCCGCCTTCGAGATGGACGAGATCCTCCACGAGCTGCGCGAGCACTCCGCGGGGCTCAACTGCGGGCGCTGGGACTACATCTTCTCCTTCATCAAGACCCGGCGCGAGGATCCCGAGGCGCTGCTCCCCGACCGCTCCCAGGTGACCATGGAGCAGCCCTGCATGCGCGCCTACACGACCCTCGCCATCCGCACCTGCCACCGCCGCGGTGCCCACGCCATCGGCGGCATGGCGGCGCAGATCCCGATCCGCGACGATCCCGCGGCCAGCGCCACGGCGCTCGCCCGGGTGCAGGCGGACAAGCTCCGCGAGGTGACGGACGGGCACGACGGCACCTGGGTGGCCCATCCCGGGCTCGTGCCGGTCGCCCGTGAGGTCTTCGCCGCGCACCTGCGCGGCCCGCACCAGATCGAGCGCCTGCGCGAGGACGTGGCCGTCGGCGCCGCGGACCTGCTGCGCACGCCGGAGGGCACGCGCACGGACGAGGGGCTGCGGCTCAACGTGCGCGTGGGCGTGCAGTATCTCGAGGCCTGGCTGCGTGGCACGGGCTGCGTGCCGCTCTATCACCTGATGGAGGACGCGGCGACGGCCGAGATCTCGCGCACGCAGATCTGGCACTGGCTCCGCCATCGCGCCCGGCTCGACGACGGCCTCGCGGTCACCCGCGAGCGGATCGAGCGGACCCTCGCCGAGGAGATGGAGCGCGTGGCCCGCGAGGCGGGACCCGCCCGCGTGGCCGCGGGCCGCTTCGCCGAGGCGGCGGAGCTGTTCCTCCGCGTGAGCACCTCGCCCGAGCTGGAGGAGTTCCTCACCCTGCCGGCGTACGACGCGTTGTGCGCCCTGCACGATCGACCCCTTCAGGCCGCTCGCGTCTCGTAACCCCGAAGCCGCCTGGAGGCATTGCCATGTCCGCATCCGTCGTCGCGAAGCCCGCCGTCGTCCCGGCCCGTCCCCCCGCTCCGCCCGTCTGGGAGTCGCTCGCGCCCGCCGGTCGCTGGGCGGGAGTCGAGCGGCCCTACGCGTCGGAGGACGTGGCCCGCATCCAGGGCTCGGTGAAGATCGAGCACACCCTGGCGCGCCTGGGCGCCGAGCGACTGTGGGAGCTGCTCACGACGCGCGACTACGTGCCCGCCCTGGGCGCGCTGACCGGCGGCCAGGCCGTGCAGCAGGTGCGCGCGGGGCTCGAAGCCATCTACCTGAGCGGCTGGCAGGTCGCGGCCGACGGCAACCTGGCCGGGCAGACCTACCCGGACCAGAGCCTCTATCCGGCGAACAGCGTGCCGCAGCTCGTGCGGCGGCTGAACCAGGCGCTCCTGCGGGCGGATCAGATCGAGCACGCCGAGGCGCACGAGGCCGCCGAGGCGGGCAGCGAGGAGCGCCCGCGGCGCCGCTGGCTGGCGCCCATCGTCGCCGACGCCGAGGCCGGCTTCGGCGGCCCGCTGCACGCGTTCGAGCTGATGAAGGCCATGATCGAGGCGGGGGCGGCCGGCGTGCACTTCGAGGACCAGCTCGCCGCGGAGAAGAAGTGCGGCCACCTGGGCGGCAAGGTGCTGGTGCCCACGGGCCAGTTCATCCGCACGCTGGTGGCGGCCCGCCTGGCAGCCGACGCGCTCGAGGTGCCGACCCTCCTCGTCGCCCGCACCGACGCGGACAGTGCCCGGCTGGTGACGAGCGACGTGGACTTCCGCGACCAGCCGTTCCTGAGCGGGGAGCGCACGGCCGAGGGCTTCCATCGCTACCAGGGCGGGCTGGCCTGCGCGATCGCCCGCGCGCTGGCCTTCGCGCCCTACGCGGATCTCCTCTGGTGCGAGACGCAGACGCCCGACCTGGACGACGCGCAGGCGTTCGCCGAGGCCATCCACCGCGAGTTCCCCGGCAAGCTGCTCGCGTACAACTGCTCGCCGTCCTTCAACTGGAAGGCGCGTCTGGACGCCGCCACGGTCTCGCGCTTCCAGCGCGAGCTGGGGGCGATGGGCTACCGCTTCCAGTTCGTGACCCTGGCGGGCTTCCACAGCCTCAATCTCGCCATGTTCGAGCTGGCGCGGGGCTACGCGGGCCGCGGCATGTCGGCCTACTCCGAGCTGCAGGAGGCGGAGTTCGCCGCCGAGGCGCGGGGCTACTCGGCGACCCGCCACCAGCGGGAGGTCGGGACGGGCTACTTCGACCAGGTGAACCGGATCGTCACGGGCGGCGGCTCCTCGACGCTCGCGCTGGAGGGCTCGACGGAGCGGGCGCAGTTCTAGTGCCCTGTCCCCGGGGTAGGTTGACACAGGTCGGAGGCCCGCAGCGGGCCTGGCCAGGCGCGCCGACGACGCAACCCGTTCTGGTTCCGGAGGAGGCGCAACGCCGCCAGGGCCGCGAGGGCCCCGAGATCTGTCGAGCTACTCCCGGGACAGGACACTAGCCCAGACGATTCATGAGCCCGCTGCTGCGGACGCGCGGCGCGGCGGGCTCCTCGCCGCGGCCGCGGCTCACGCCAGGGCCGTGGCCCTCTCGACCCTGATGGTCACGGCGTCGAGCGTCTCCTCGGCGCGACCCTCGACGCGCACGACCTGGCCGCGCACGGCCGGCGCGAGGGCGCGAAGGACCCCGGGGAAGAGCACGCACTCCGCGAGACCGGTGCGGTCGGCCAGCGT
Source organism: Candidatus Eiseniibacteriota bacterium (assembly GCA_033853925.1). GTDB lineage: Bacteria > Eisenbacteria > RBG-16-71-46 > RBG-16-71-46 > RBG-16-71-46 > JANXPZ01. Next base: position 26,060 of record JAWOLC010000174.1, on the reverse strand, counting down.
GAGAAAGAGCATCTGGGCGCCGCTCTTCGTCTCGACGCGCCGATAGGCGCAGGGGAGCCCGGCGAGCGTGATGCGGCGCCCGGCGTGGGCGGCCACCTCCCGCGCGGGCACGGCTCCGCGCCAGGCCTCGGGGCTCACCAGGACGTCGAGCGGATGGGCGCTGAACCACAGGCCCGTCGCGCGGCACTCGCCGCGCACGCGCTCGGCCGGGTCGAACTCGGGCAGGTCGGGGACCGCGACGGGTGACACGGGCTCGGGGGCGAGCAGCGCGCCGTCCGGCGCGACCAGTGCGGGCGCGCGGGCCGGGGCAGCGGTGTGGTGCGCGGGCGCGGCGCCCACGCGCGCCTCGAGGAGCAGCGAGGGGCGCGTGCGCCCGGTGAAGTCGAGCGCCCCGGCGAGGATCAACGACTCCAGCTCGGGCAGGGTGGGGCGCACGCGGTCCGCGAAGTCGGCGAGCGTGCGGAAGGGCCGCTCGCCGCGCGCGGCGACGATGCGCTCGCCGGTGGCGCTCGCCAAGCCGAAGACGCGCCCGAGCCCGACGCGGACCATGCCGTCACGGGGGACGGGCGGCACGCTACCCGCCGGCTCCGGCCACGCCACCGGCGACGGCCCGACGGAGGAGGGACCCCAAGAGCACGAGGTTCGTGACGCGGCCGGGGACGGCCGGGACGGGGAGAGGCTCCGCGGGCACGCTCGCCTCCACCATCCCGTTCCGGCTCGCTCTTCCTCGGCTCGCTCCGCCGAGCCCTCCCTCCGGTCGGGCTCCCTGGCTCCGCTCGCCTCCGGGCGGCCGCGCGGAACCTCTCCCCGTCCCAACCGTCCCACGCGGGAGCCCTCCCCGCCGGAGCCGCGCGCGCGGTCGCCTGCGCGAAGCCACCCGTCGCCCTCCGGCTCCTCGAGCGTCGTCTCCCACGCGGAGTGGTTCACGCAGGGCGCGAGAAAGGTGACGCCCTGGCGCCGCAGGTCCTCGACGTGCACCCAGGTGGCGTACATGCCCGCATGGTGGTTGAGGATTCCCACCGCCCACTCCACCGGGAAGTGCGTCTTGAGATAGGCGCTCTGCCAGCCCAGCGCCCCGTAGCCCGCCGCGTGCGCCTTGCAGAACGCGTACGCGGCGAACCGTGCCAGGTCGGCCCACACGGCGCGCGCCGTCTCCGGGCCCACGCCCTGTCGCGCGGCCTGCGCCACGAAGCCGCGCTCGAGCGCGCGGAACTCCTCGTCGGCCCGCGCCGCGCCGATCGCGCGCCGCAGGTCGTCGCCCTCGGCGAGCGAGAGCCCGGCGAGCGCCGCCGCCACGCGCATCACGTCCTCCTCGTAGAGCATGACGCCGTGCGTGGCGCCGAGCACGGGGACGAGGCGCTCGTGGTGGAAGGTGTCCGGCTCGAGGCCGCGATGACGGCGGCAGTACGCCTGCTTCATGCCCGACTCGGCCGGCCCGGGCCGCACCAGCGCCACGGCGGCGATGGTCTCCTCGAGGGTGCGCGCGCCGAGCATGCGCAGCAGGTGGCGCATCGCCGGCGACTCGAGCTGGAAGCAGTTCAGCGTGTCGCCCGCGGCCACGCGCGCGGCCGTGGCCGGCTCGTCCTCCGCGAGGCGCTCGACGGCGAGCGCCGCCGGCAGAGGCGCGCCCTCGGGCGCGGGCGGGAAGCGCCGCCGGGCCAGGCGCACGCATTCCCCGATCGTGCTCAGCGCGCGGTTCCCGAGCAGGTCCATCTTCACCAGCCCGATCTGCTCGATCGCCCGCATCTCGAACTGGGTCACGACCACGTCCTTCGCCGCCCGCTCCAGCGGCACGTACCAGGTGAGCGGCCGGTCGGCCACGACGACGCCCCCGCAGTGCACGGAGAGGTGGCGCGGGGCGCCGTCGAGACGCTCGGCGAGGGCCAGCGCCTGCGCCAGCGGCGGCTCGCGCCAGTCGATCGCCCGGGCCTCGGGCAGGGCGAGCAGGCGGTCGAGGTACGGCGCCTCGAGCTGCCGCGGGATGCGCTTCGCCAGGGCGTTCACGCGCGCGTTCGCCACGCCCAGCGCCTTCGCCGTCTCGCGGAAGGCCGAGCGGGCGCCCAGCGTCGCGTGGGTGGCGATCATGGCCACGCGGTCGCGACCGTACGTCTCGTAGACGTGCGCGATCACCTCGTCCCGCCGCTGCCAGCAGAGGTCGATGTCCAGGTCGGGGCAGTCGCGCCGCCGCGGATGCAGGAAGCGCTCGAAGCACAGCCCGTGGCGCAGCGGGTCCACGTTGGTGATGCCGAGGACGTAGGCGACCATGGAGGAGGCGCCCGAGCCGCGACCCACGCTGGGGATGCCGCGCGCCCGCGCGAACTCGACGATCTCGGCGACGAGCAGGAAGTAGTCGGTGAAGCCGAGGCGCTCGATCAGCCCCAGCTCCTCGGCGAGCCGCGCCCGCGCCGCTCGGGCCCCGCGACCGTACCGGCGGGCCAGCCCCGCCTCGGCCAGGCGCCGCAGCCAGACGGGGCCCGGCTCGGGCTCGCCGCCGTCGCGCGCCGGGTGCGGCGTCTTGGGGAAGATGGGCACGCCCATCTCGATCTCGAGCCGGCAGCGCGAAGCCAGGATCCGGTTGTTGGCGAGCGCCTCCTCCGCGGCCTCGGGCGCGCTCGCCCCGGCGCAGACCGCGCGCACGCGGCGCGCCCACTCCTCGGGGCCCGCGAGCCACGCCGCGCGCGCGGCGAAGGCCGCGGGCGGCATGCGCTCGAGCAGCTCGCCCGCCGCCGCGGTCACGGCCACGCGGTGCGTCTCCCAGTCGTCCGGGCCCAGCATGACGACGTCCCCGGTCGCGACCAGCGGCAGGCCCAGGTGGCGCGCGGTGGCCAGGCGCTCCCGGAGGGCGCCCCGCTCGCGCGGCAGCCCGCGGACGCCCATCCACAGTCCGCCGGGGCCGCGCGTCCTCTCGCGCCCCGCGCTCCACCCCGCTCCGCACGCCGGCGGCACCCCCGCGGTCACGAGCGCCGCGGCCAGGCCCGGAGACTCGACCACGACGTGCAGCCCGTCGTGCGTCTCCGCCAGGGCCCGCGCGAGGTCGAAGCGGGGCTCGAGGTGGCGGGCGGTGAGCAGCGCGCAGAGGTTCGCGTAGCCGCGCCGGTCCAGGGCGACGAGGAGCGCGCCCCCGGCGCTCTCCCCGGGAGGCGGCGTCATCTCGGCGCCGAGCAGGGGCGCCAGGCCTTCGGCGCGGGCCGCGCGATAGAACGACACGGCCAGGTAGAGGTTGTCGCGGTCCGTCAGCGCCAGCGCGCCGTAGCCGAGTTCGAGCGCCCGCCCGATCAGGGCCGCCGGCGACGCGGTCCCCCGGAGCAGCGAGCCGTGCGAGCGCACGCGCAGGGGCACGAAGGCCCCGCCGCGGCCTCGTCCCGGTTTAGCGAGGCTGATCATGCGAACCCTCGCCGCCTCTCCGGGCCGGCTCGAACTCCGTGGGCGCGGCCGCGGCTCGCGCGGTCGAGCCCGCTCGCGGCGCGGCCGGCCGGCGCGGGTCCGGCAAACTTTGGACCCCGGCGGCCGCCCCGGTTGTAGAGTCTCGACAAGGCCCCGGCCTCCGCTCCCGTCTCCTCCACCTGGCCGTGAAGGAGTCCCTGCCGTGAGACGAACCTGGGTACACCTCCTCGCCCTCGCCGCGCTCGCCGCCTGGGTCGCCGTCGCGCTCGCCCGCTCCAACGGGGCTCCCGCCTCGCGGACCGGCGCCCCCGCGATCGGCACGGCACCCGCCGAGGGCCTGTGCACGGGCTGCCACGGCGGCAATGCCGTGAACTCGGGCGGTTCCGTGACGATCCTCGGCGTGCCGCTGCTCTACCAGCGCGGCACGACCTACCATCTCACCGTGCACCTCGCCTCGACCCAGACCTCGGGGAGCGCCGCCCGCGTCTGGGGCTTCCAGCTCACCGCCGTCGACAGCGCGACGGGAAACGGCGCGGGGACGTTCACCATCGTGAACGCCACCCAGACGGGGCTCGTCAGCGGGACCAGCTCGTTCTCCACCCGGCGCTACGTGAACCAGATCTCCGGCGGGCAGCAGGTCGGCGCGAATTCGCCGGTGGAGTGGCAGGTGGACTGGACGGCACCCGCCTCCGGAGTGACGAGGGTGAGGTTCTTCGCGGCCGGGCTGGCGGGCGACGGCGACGGCGGGACCGGCGGCGACTGGGTCTACACGGGCTCCGCCGCCTCGACGGACGCCGTCACGCCGACCATCCCCACGACCTGGGGAGACGTCAAGAGCCTCTACGGCAGGTAGCGGGGCGGGGGAGAGGCACGGCTCGCCCGGGCGCGGCGCCTCGCGGCGTCGCGCTCGCGGGCAGCTCGTTCCCCGCCGGCTCTGCTCGCCTCTCGCGCTCGTCGTCCCTCCTACCGGGTCAGGGAGGGGGTCCGCAGCACGAAGCCGTGCTCGTCCTCCTCGAGGTGCCCCTTGAGGTGCAGGGCGCGGCCCGAGACCAGCACGCCGTGCCCGTACGCGCGGCGCACGTCGTCGAACGCGCGGTAGAGCGCGACCCGGCGCCCGGCCTCGCGCTCGTCGAACAGCGCTCCCTGCTCGGCTCCCGCGCGCGCGAAGTTGGAGAGGGTGAGGCCGACCAGGTGGAGCGCGACGCGGCGGGTGAAGAGCCGGCCCAGCGTCTCGAGCGCGAGCGCGAGCACGACGGGGTCGGCGTCCGAGGGCTGGCGGAGCGAGCGGGCCTGCTCGTCGCCTTCGCCGTCGCTGTAGCGCAGCCGCACGGAGATCGTGCGCGGGCGGATCCCCAGCTCGCGGGCCGTGCGGCAGGCGCGCCCCGTCAGGTACTCGAGCAGGCCCTCGATCTCGCGGCGGTCGGCGCTGTCCCGGTGGAGCGACGTCTCGCGCGAGATCGAGAGGGGGATCTCGCGCTCGCTCACCACGGCCGTATCGCCGCCCCGGCAGCGCTCGTGGAGCAGGCGCCCGGGAGCCCCGAAGAGCCGCTCGAGGACCTCGACGGGCAGGGCCCGCATCTCGCCCGCGGTGCGCACGTTCAGCGAGCGCAAGGTGCGCGCGTGGGCGTGGCCGACGCCGGGCAGCTTCTCCACCGGCAGGTCGCGCACGAACGCGTCGGCCTCGGCGGCCGTGACGCGGGCCAGCCCGTCGGGCTTCACCGTCTTGCCCACGAGCTTGGCGAGCATGCGGTTCGGCCCCAGCCCGCACGTGACGGTGAGACCCGTGGCCTCGCGGATCGAGCGCTTGAGGCCGCGCGCCGCCTCCAGCAGGTCGCCGTGCAGCCGCTCGGTGCCCGTCAGGTCGCAGTAGGCCTCGTCGAGGTAGGTCTCGACCGCCGGCGCCACCTGCCGGCAGCGCGCGAAGATCTCCGCGGCGAAGCAGCGATAGACCTGCGCGTGACCGTCGAGGATGACGGCCTCGGGGCAGAGGCGCTTCGCCTCGGACAGCGTCATCCCCGCCCTGAGCCCGGCGCGGCGCGCTTCGTAGGAGCACGAGGCGATCACGCCCGCGCCCACGATCACCGGGCGGCCCTTCAGCCGCGGGTCGCGCTGCTGCTCGATCGCCGCGAAGAAGGCGTCGATGTCCACGTGCAGGAGCGTGCCGGTGCCGTCCGCGGGGGGCCGTGCTTCCTCCATCACCCCTCCAGCGTCACGGAGTCCAGCCACCACACGAGGTCGCCCGCCTGGAGCTGGAGCTGGTAGACGTCGCCGCTCTCGACCGCCACCGAGAAGTAGAAGTGCGGATGGCGGGGCACGCGGTCCACCCAGCGCGCGTTCACGCGCGCGACGCGGTACTCGCGCCCGCGCAGGCGGAAGGCGAGGGGGGTGATCGTGCCGCCCTGGAAGTCGGCCCGCACGGCCACGGGCTCGTCGATGTGTTCCTGTCTCATGGCTGATCTGGCACTGGGCAGCGTAGTGCACAAATGTGCAGTCGTCAAGACCCCACTTCTCGAGGAGGCTGGTCCGCATCGGGCTGGGATCTGGCGGGCCGGCCGGGGCGCGCCCCTGCGGCCCCGCCGGCGCGAAGGACAGGTGCCTGGGCGTTGGGCAAGCGCTACACTCCCGACGATTGCGCGCACCCCCGGGAGCCAGGGAGGCAGCCGGGGTGGTCGCGCCGCCACCGGAGGACAACCCAGTGAACAAAGTCCTGAAGGCCGTTCGCCAGTTGGCGCCGCTCGCCCTGGCCGCGGCTGCGCTACTGCTGCCCGCCCCCGCGCCCGCGGCGACCCCGGCGCCCCAGACCCTGGAACTCGGCAAGGGCCCCACGATCGTGATCGTGCACGGTCTCGGCGGCAGCCGCACGAGCTGGATGCCGACCGCGCGAAGGCTGATCGGCGCGCGCCGCGTCGTGCTCGTGGACCTTCCCGGACACGGCGGCAGCGCCCTGCCCGACCCGTTCTCCTTCGAGGCCGCCGCCGAGGACCTCGATCAGGTGCTGGCCAGGCAGAACCCCGACAGCACGGTGCTCGTCGGCCACGGAGTCGGGGGCATGCTGCTCTTGCAGGATCTCAAGGTGCACCCGGAGCGCGCCCGCGGGCTCGTGCTCGTGGACGCGAGCCTCCGCACGCCCATCAAGATCGAGGACCCCGAGCAGATCAAGGCGTTCAACAGGATGCTGGACGAGCGCTACGACGACTTCGTGAAGATGGTCTTCTCGCACGCGGGCCGCGACTCCGCCGAGGGCGTGCGCGTCCGGGCCCTGGCGGCGCAGGTCCCGCCGGTGACGATGAAGTCCTACTACCGCACCATCTTCACCTCGGACGTGTCGGGCGCCTTCAAGGGACTCAAGATTCCCGTGCTCTACGTCGCCTCCGATCGGCTGCTGAAGGACAGCGACTGGCCGACGGTCGGCAAGCTGCTGGGCTTCGACGACCCGGCCTCGGTGCCGCTGCGCCGCATCGCCGGCAGCGGCGCGCTGCTCATGCAGGACGAGCCGGACTCCCTGGCGGCCGTCCTCTCCGACTTCAGTGCGCGGGTAGTGGCGAAGAAGTGACCGTGCCGGCGGCGCCGGCGCCGCGCCGCCGGCTGCCCGCTCAAGCCCCGTCCGCCGCTCGCCGATAACTCCGGAGCGCCCCACTCCACCTCGGGGCGCTCCGGAGGCGCGTTGCTACGTACCCGCATCGTCGTGCTCGCCGTGCTCGCGCTGACCCTCGTCTCGGCGCGTTCCCTCGCTCCGCCTCCGCCGCCCCTCACGGGCGCCTTCGGGCGCGGTCCCGTCATCGCGCTCGTCCACGGCCTGGGCAGCCGGCCCGGGCACTGGCTGCCCACGGCGCGGCTGCTGGCCCGGAACCATCGCGTGGTGCTCGTGGACCTGCCCGGGCACGGCCTGAGCGCCATGCCCGCGCCCTTCTCGCTCGAGCGGGCGGCCCTGGCTCTCGATCTCGCCCTGGAGCGCGAGACCCGCGAGCCGGTCGTGCTCGTGGGTCACTCGGTGGGCGGCCTGATCGCCGCCGCCGAGGCCTGCGAGCGTCCGAGTCGGGTGCGCGCGCTCGTGCTGGTCGAGACGGCGCTGCGCCCGCAGATCGAGGCCCCCGACCGGGCCGCGGCGCTCCAGGCGCTCGATCGCCAGTACCGAGGCGTGGTGCACGACGCCTACCTCGCCTTCGGCCGCGACTCGGCGCAAGGCGAGGCCCTCTACCGCGAGGTCGCGACGATGGACCCCGCGATGATCAAGCCCTGGATCCGGCTGGCGTTCACGGCGGATCTCTCGGAGGGTATCGCCCGGCTGCAGTGCCCGCTGCTCGTGGTGCTCGCGCCCCGTTCCTGGCCGGCCGGCGAGCCGTGGCCCGTCACCGCCGCGGCGCTGGGCTACTCGCGCGCGCCGCAGGTGCGCGCCGTGCGCCTCGAGAACTGCGGTCACTTCGTGATGCTGGATCGCCCGGAGGCGCTCGCGCGGCTGATCGCCGGCTTCGCCGACCGCCCGGCGCTGCCGCCGCTCGCCCTGGCTCCGGCCTCGCGCTGAGCGTCGCCCCCGCCGCCGCGCCGCCGCCGCACCGCGCGCCTACTGCCGGGCGCCCGCCGGCGGCACCATGTCCTGCACGCGCAGGTGCAGGCGGGCGTCCTCGATCCGTCCCAGGGTGAAGTCGCGCCCGAGGTAGCCCTCGATCCGGACGGGCGCTTCGCCGTCCGGACGCGTGATGACCAGGGTGGGGAACGCGCCGACGCGGAAGCGCGCCTGGAGGGAGTCCACCCATGGCGCGTTGCGCCCGTCCTCCCGCGCCCGATCCAGGACCCGCACGGGCACGAATCTCCGGTTCAGCTCGGCCGCGGTCCCCGGGTCGGCGAAGATCTCGCTCTGCATGAGCCGACAGGGCGGGCACCAGTCCGCGGTGAAGTCGAGGAGCAGGGGCCGGCCCGTGGCCCGCGACTCGGCGAGCCCCACGTTCAGCGGGCGCCACGCCACGCGGTCCACGACCTCGCTCGCGCCGTCCCCCGCGCGCGCCCGCTGCCGTGCCTCGCGGATGACGAAGCCGATGCGCAGGACCAGGAGGAGGAGCGCGATCGCCAGCAGCACGTACGGATCTCGCCGCGTCGAGCCGGCGCGCCGGGGCGGCTCGCCAGGGGAAACGCGCCCGGTCTCAGCCGCCGGCGGAGACATAGGAAAGCTCCTTGCGGTTCATGACCATTACCGCCAGCGCCAGGCAGAGAGTGACCGTCGACAGGTAGGAAGCCACCGCGGCCGGGGAGGCGGGATCGCCGTGCAGCAGGGGCCAGACGTTCAGCTCCGGCTTGAGCACCCGCTGCAGCTCCTGCGTCGCCCTCTCCAGCGCTCCCCAGGACTTCAGGCTCCCCAGCCCCCCCAGCACCTGGGTCGAGAGGAAGGCGAGGAAGAGCAACCCCAGGTCGCCGAGCCCCGGGACGAGCGCCGACAGGAGAGACATCACCGCCGAGATGCCGAAGGCGAGGAGCACGTCGTTGGCCAGGAGGAGCGCGGCTCCGCCCCAGGACACGGAGGCGCCCCGCAGGGCGATGACCAGGGCGGCCAGCAGGAGCTGCGCCACGACGACCAGGCTGGTGCCGCCCGCGACGGCCACCCACTTGCTGAACACGTACTGCCTGCGGGTCACCGGCCGCGCCAGCAGGAGCTGGAGCGTGCCCGAGGAAACGTCCTCGCCGATCATGCCTGCCGCCAGGGCCAGCGCCAGGAAGTAGCAGTCCCCGATCATGGCGAAGCCCGAGCCGGGAGAGACGAGGACCGGGATCAGGGAGATCCACACGGCCGCCACCAGGATGACGAGCCGCATCGGGCTCGTGAAGCGCTGCCGCAGGGTGGCGAGGATGATGGCCGGGATCACGACGGGCCTCCCGCCGGCTCTCCCTCCAGGAACAACCGCTCGAGCCGTCCCTCCTCGGGCGTCACCTCCGCCACCGGGACGCCCGCCGCCACCAGCGCCCCGACGAGACGGGCGGCCCCCGCGTCGTCGGCCACGGCGAAGCGGGCGAGCGGCGGCGCCACCTCCCGCAGCTCCGCGCCCGCCCGGGCCGCGGCCTGCTCGAGCGTCTCCCGCGTCACGATGCCGCCGATCGCGCCCGCCGGGCTGCGCACCCGCAGCACGCGGGCCATCGTCGCCCCGGCGTGCAGCGTCTCCATGGCCTCGACCCGGCCCTGCTTCACGAAGGCCACGCGATCGCAGACGCGCTCGACCTGGTCGAGCTGGTGGGAGTTGAGCACGACGGTGGCGCCGCGCGTCTTCACCTCGCCGAGCAGGCGGCGGAAGAGGACGACGCCGGCGGGGTCCACGCCCGAGGCGGGCTCGTCGAGGAAGACGTAGCGCGGCTCGCCGAGCAGCGCCTGCGCGAGCCCGAGGCGCTGCAGCATGCCGCGCGAGTAGCGGCGAATCGGCCGGGCGCCGGCTTCGGCGTCGAGGCCCACGCGGGTGAGCGCCGCCTGCGCCGCTTCGGCGCGCCCCGGCGCGGGCAAGCGGGCCAGGGCGTGGTGGTAGGCGAGGAAGTGGCGCCCGGTCATCCAGCGGTCCAGCGTCAGGCGCTCGGGCAGGTAGCCGCTGACCGCGCGCACCGCCAGGTCGTCGGGTTCGTGCCCGTCGATGCTCACGTGTCCGGCGTCGGGACGCAGGAAGCCGAGCAGGCAGCCGAGCAGCGTGGTCTTGCCGGCGCCGTTGGGCCCGATGATGCCGAAGACCTCGCCGGGGGCGATCTCCAGCGAGACGCCGTCGAGCGCGCGCACCTGACCCGCGCGAAACGTCTTGGACAGGGACTCGATGCGGATGCCGTCCATCGTCGTGGCGGCATCGTGACAGAGGCGCAGCGGGCGCGCAACGGGCGGCGAGGGGCGCGATCCGGGGGGCGGGCGGCGAGCGGCCTCCGCGGCTCCCCGCCCGAGTCCGAGCGGGCGGCCTCGCGCCGGAGACCGGTCGGCGAGGCCGCGAGGCTCAAGGCTCGCCCGCGGGCTGCCGATAACGCCGGGGAATCGTCAGCGGCAGATCCTCGGTCTCCGCCGCATCGCCCCCTTCCGGTAGGTCTTCATGGGCATCGAAACGCTGCTCGCGAACCTCGAGACGCTGACGGCCCGAGGCGCGGCCTTCGAAGCCGTCCTCGAGGCCGCCGTGCGCGGCCTGCACGAGTCGAATCCCCGCTTCCACTGGACCGGCATCTACGAGCTGTTCGAGGATGGCACGCTGCGCCTGGGGCCGTTCGTGGGCGCGCCGACCCAGCACGTGTTCATCGGCTTCGGTCAGGGCATCTGCGGCACCGCGGTCGCCGAGCGGCGCAACCTGAACATCCCCGACGTGAGCCAGGTGGAGAACTACCTGGCGTGCAGCACGGACACGCGCTCCGAGCTGGTCGTCCTCATCCGCAGCGGCGACGTGATCCACGGACAGATCGACATCGACAGCGACGAGCTGGCGGCCTTCGACGCGGCCGCGGTGCAGGAGGTGCAGGCCGTCGCGGACTGGCTCGCCCGGTGCTACGCCGAGCGGCCGGTGAGCTGAGCGCCCGTGGTCTCGCCGGACTTCAACCCCGAGAACTTCGAGCACACGCTCGAGGTCGTGGGGCCGCTCCTGACCGCCGACTCGCTCGAGGAGGCGGCCGCGCACGCCACCCGTCTCTTCGCCGCCCTGTCCGGGGCCGAGGCCGTGGCGCTCTTCCTGGTGAACGGCAAGGACACCGGCGCGGAATTCTGGGTGCCGGCGGACGAGCCCACGCGCATCCGCTTTCGCCCGCACCTGCGCGGGCTGGCGCTCGAGTTCCTCGCCCAGGGCGTGCCGGTGGCGACGCCCTTTCCGCCCGAGGTGGCGAACGGGCTCGTTCCGGGCGTGTTGCCGCTCCTGGACCGAGGCCGGACGCTGGGGGTCGTGTGCCTCGCCGGGCCGGGGGAGGGAGCCGCTCGCTGCGCCAGCGCGGCCATCGTGGTCGCGAGGCAGATGGCGCAGCACCAGGACAGCGCCCAGTCGGTCGCCTCGCGCGCTCGCTACGAGCGCTGGTTCCGCCAGTTCGACGCCCAGATGCGCATGCTCGACCGGGAGCGGCAGAAGTTCGCGGCCATCTCGAACCAGACGGACACCTATCTCTTCACCGCGAGCCCCGCGCGCATCGTGCACTGGGTGAACCGCGCCATGACCGCGCAGTTCTCGACGAACGGCGACGCCGCCTGGGCGGGGCGCACGTGCGACGAGGTGTGGGAGCGTCTCGGCGCCCCGGCCGCGGGCGAGAAGGACTCCCTCTGTCCCGTGTCTCGCGCGCTCGCCAGCGGACGGCCGGAGCACCAGGAGTTCCGGCGCAACGACGACGGCCACGCGCACGCCTTCTACGTCACGGCGCTTCCCATCCGCGACCCCGACGGCCGCGTGCGCGAGATCCTGGTCGTGGCGCAGGACCTGAGCGGCCTCGCCTTCGTCCGCGGCGCCGAGGCGCCGCGCCGCGCCGCCTAGCCTGCGCGCTCCCCTCGCCATGCGCCTCGCGCGCACGCGAAAGGGCCCCGGTCTCGTGACCGGGGCCCGTCGCAAATCGAGAGCGTGATCTACTTCGCCTTGAGGGCCAGCTCCTTCATGGCCTTCGCGATCCGGAACTTGAGCACGCGCTTGGCCGGAATCTTGATCGGCTCGCCCGTCTGCGGATTGCGGCCCATGCGAGCCTTGCGATTCACGACGACCAGCTTGCCCACGCCGGGGAACACGAATCCGTTCTTCTTGGCTTCCTTGCCTGCGAGCGTGGCCAGTTCCTCGAGGATGAGCGTGCCCTGCTTCTTCGTGAGGCCGAACTTGTTGGCGATGTGTCCGGCGACCTGGGACTTGGTCATCATCTTCGCCATGGTTCCTTCCTTTCCCTGCGAGGCGGTGCTGCAGATCGGACGGGCACTCCTGAGCCGGTGCCCTAGCCGCGTGTGTGTATAGCAGGAGAACCCGCATTTTCAAAGCATCTTTTGACTGCGGGGGCGATTCCGCCCGCGCCTGATGCGGTCGGAAGCAAAGCATAATCCGGGCCGCATCCTGCGCGGCTCAAACGAGGTCGCCCACCTCCCGGGGTCAGTCGACCCGCGCGAGCCGCCGGGTCGCGGTCGCGTCCGCCGACCTCGCGCGCGGGAGGCCGGCGCCGTGGCCGGCGTGCCGGACCACGCTCCTCGGCCTCGTCTCGGTCGAGCGACAACCGGTCGCGTCCCTCGTCGCCGGAGCAGGCGCGCGGATGAGTCGGCCCCTCGCCGTCGAGCACCCTCGACCGCGATCGCAGCCGAGGGAGTGCGCGCGGGCCATACTCGGCCCGGCTCGAAGCGAGCGAGGGCGCCGAGAGCGCGGTGTGTGGCGGCTTCGCAGTGGAGCCCACCGCAACGGATAGCGCGCCGAGGTTGAACTTCCACTGTGAGCGCCCGCGGGTCGCGGCGATGAGCGTGCGCGACGGTCCGCGCCGCGTGAGATCGAGCACCGCCTGCGCGGGTGCCGACGCCCAGCGACTCCCAGGTGGCGTGCCAAGGTTCCGCGAGCAGCACGCGCCCGCGTCGGTCGCCACGAACAGAGTTCGTTGGCGGGTGAGTCGGGCCTGCTCCCGCTGCTGGGCCGGATGCTGCCGTTGGCCGTGCCGCGAAGGACGTGGGCAGCGTGCTGATCTTGAGCGAACCCGGGCTGGCGGACGTGGGCCACGGTCGAGTCCACCGCGTCGGCCGTCACCCGGATGATGTCCCTGTAGGACGCCCCGGCCTCGAGCGAGCGCCGGCCCGGTCGCCCTCCGTCCGGGCGCAATCGCTCGGGGGACTCACGAGCGAGACAGCGAGGGTCGTCCCCGCCTTCTACTGGGTCTGCTCCCGCTTCCCCGAGGCCAGCCTCGCCCGCCACCAGGCGAGCGTCCGTTCCACGTGGCTAGCGTCCAGGCCATCCCGCGCGTTGGCGTGGCTCGCCGCGACTTGCACGACGTCGCGCATCCCGCGCAACCGGTTTGCGGCCGCATCGGCCTGGGCCAGCTCGCGTCGCGCTCCCGCTCGGTCAGCCGCCCGGTCGCTCGCCACCGCGCGCAGCAGATGGTCGTGGAGATCGAAGGTCGCCTCGCCGTAGGCGAAGCGCTGCGCGTCGTCTTCGAGACGAGCCCGCTCCTGCGGTTCGCGGGCGCCGGCCAACGCCTGATCCAGCGCCCGGCGCGCCTCGGCCATGGCGCCCATGATCTCGACCCACGTCGGGGCCTGGTCGGGCGGTCCATGCGGCTGGTCGACGGACAGGTGCCGAGTCGGGAAGAGCGGCACGTCGGGCACCGACAGCCGACCCGCCGGAGCCTCGCGGAAGCCGATGGCGCCCACGCGACTTGAAGTAGCTCACGTTGTAGTACTCGCACACGCCGAGCCGTCCTCGATGGGCGCGGTCGGGTCCGCTCGTCCATCCGTCGAGACCGGGGGCGAGGCAGGCGTTGATCTCGGTGCAGGTCGGGTCGGCGAGGGCGTGGGCATAGCAGCGGAAGTAGGGGAAGAGCGTCACCGAGCAACGCGCCGTGTCGAAGTCCGCGGGCAAGGGGCGCGTCGGGGGCGCGAGTGTCTCGAGGTAGGCCGCGCCCCAGAGCTCCACGTCGCGCCCGAGCCGGCCTTCACGGCGGACCGCCGCCAGCTCGGCGGCGAGCCGGGCGATCAGATCGAGCAGGCGATCGCTGGGGCCGGCGATCTCATTCGGCCACCATCCCCGCCAGCGTGGTCACCGTGCGCCAGTTCCGCGTGGTGGCGGGAACCGAGAGGGCGCGCTCCAGCGCGTTGTTCGACAGCTTCGTCCGGGCATAGCCGTCGGGGCAGTGGAGATACACCGCTCTTCCGGCCAGCCGGTACTCGTCCCTTCCCGTGGCCAGGGCCCCCAGCTTCCTCGCGCTCTCCCGCCCGGGCTCGGCCGAGAGGAAGGTCACATGGAGCCTGGCGGGATCGATCTTCGCGTCCTTCAGGAAGGGATTGGCCCCGACGACCCGGTTCAGCTCGCCGGCCGTGAGGACGAGCGCGCGGATCGGCGTGGCGAAGTCCTCGAGCAGCTTCTTCTCGATGCGGCGGGCGAGCGCCTCCGTCGGGAGCTTCCCCGTCCGGAAGATCACGTTCCCGCTCTGGACGTAGGTCTGCACGGCCGCCAGCCCCAGAGACTCGAAGGACGCACGGAGCGCCTCCATCTTCACGCTCGCTCGACCTCCGACGTTGATGCCCCGCAGCAGGCAGAGGCAGCGCATCGGCATCAGCGTGTCCTCCCCGGGCTGCCCGATTCCCTCAGGGCTCGCGCGAGCGGTCTCGCCATCCTCGCCGGGCTCACCCGCCCCAGGACGATGCGCCGCGCCTCCACGAAGGCCGCGAGGGAGCGCAGGGCGCTCCCGACCCCCGCCAGGGCGGGCTCCACGGCGAGCGGCCCGCTCCCGTCCCTGCGCACGGGCGGCGGCTCTCCCTTGGCGAACCAGGGCTCGAAGTGCACGGACCGCACCTCGAGCCGGCGTTCTTCGCGATGGTTCTTCGCGTCGAGGCGACCGATGAGGCGCCCGTCGTGCAGGATGGGGAGGGAGTAGTAGCCGTGCACCCGCTTGTGGCCCGGCGTGTAGACCTCCAGGCGGTAGTCGAAGCCGAAGAGCCTCAGCGTGCGCTCGCGGTGCCAGAGGAACGAGTCGAAGGGGGAGAGGAGGGTCGTGCCCCGGCTCGGCGGGACCCGGCGCCGCGCCGCCCGCTCGAGCGCCGGCTCGTCCTCGGCGAGGGCGAACCAGGGGGCGCGCTCACCCGCGATCGGCAGCGCCACCACCTCGCCGGAGCGCAGGGCGGCGCGTAGCGTGCGCCGCCGCTCGCTCGCCGGCCAGCGCGGGAAGGTCAGGTAGGACCCGAGGTCGCGCTCGCTGGCGGCGCCCATGGCATGGAGGGCGAGGCGAAGGTGCCAGCGGCGGAACTCCTCGCTCGCCGGGGGAGCGAGCGCCAAGGCGTCGGGCATCACCCGCTCCGCCAGGTCGTAGCGCTTCTGGAAGTGGACGCGCGAGTGGACGAGGGTTCGCCCGGTCATCCACAGGCAGTGCAGGGCGTGGGTCGCGGGCTTCCACGTCCACCAGCCGCTGCCCTTGTGGCCGGGCGGCCGCTCGAAGTCGGCGTTGGCCAGCGGCCCCCGCTCCCGGATCGCGGCCTCGATCGCGCCCAGCAGGCCCGGGTTCCCGCGGAGAAAGCGCGCCCACCCGGTGTGGCCGACGCGGTAGTCGAGCATGGCGCGGCGCCAGTAGCGGAAGTGCCCGGTGGGAACCAGGCAGGCCGCGTGCGCCCAGTACTCGAAGAGCACGTGCTCGCGGTAGACCAGCCGCTCGAGCCGGGAGCGGTCGTAGGGGCCGAACCGGCTCCACAGGGTGAGGTGGTGGGCGCGGTCCAGCACGTTGATCGTGTCCATCTGGATCCCGCCCACGTCGGTGACGAAGCGGGCCAGGGCCGACGAGCCCAGGCGCCGCGCGCGCGGCCGGTGGAGGTGCTGGCGCTCCAGGAAGAGAGCGGCCACGGCGGCGAGGGGGAGCGGACGCGAGCCGGGGGCGACGCGCTCCCCGGCCGGCGCGCCGGCCGGCGCGGCGAAGCCGCTCATGCCCCGCTGGCCCGCGACGGGTAGGCCCGCGCCACGGTTTCGACCAGGTGCTCGATCTGCACCCGGAGGCCGTGCTCCCTGGCGCCGCGCGCCAGGTGCATGGCGCACCCCGGATTCGAGGCCACGACCACCTCGGCGCCCGAGGCCGCGATCGCCTTCACCTTCTGGGCGAGCTGGGCGTCGGCCATCTCCGGGTGGGCGAGGTTGTAGACGCCGGCGCTGCCGCAGCACCAGTCCGAATTGGGCAAGTCCACCAGCTCCGCCCCGGGCAGGCGCCGGAGCAGGGCCCGCGGCTCCTCGCGCACCCCCTGCGCGTGCGCCAGGTGGCAAGGGTCGTGGTAGGCGAGCCGCAGCGGCTTCGCCGGGTCGTCGCCGGCACGCAGCGCGGCCAGGGGCTCGGGCAACCCGAGCGAGGCGAGCGCCTCCGCGATGTCGCGCACCCGCGCGGCCACGCCGGCCGCCTCCGCAGCCAGCGGGTCGTCGCGCAACAACTCGCCGACCTCGCGCAGGGCGGCGCCGCAGCCTGCGGAGTCGTTGACGATGAGGTCGTAGCCTCCCGGCGAGAAGGCGCGCGCGTTGGCGCGCGCGAGGTCCTTCGCCAGTCGCCTCATCCCGGCGTGCGCCTGCAGCGCCCCGCAGCAGCCCTGCCGCGTCGGCGCGGTGACCTCGGCGCCCGCGAGCACCAGCAGCCGCACGGCCTCCCGGTTGAGCCGCGGGAACATCACCTCCATCACGCACGAGGTGAAGAAGGCGACGCGCGCCTTGGCCACTCCCGCGGGATGGAAGACGAGCGCGTCGGGACGGACCTCCAGACGGGCCCCCGCCGGGAGCGAGGAGGCGAGGCGCTCGAGTCCGCGCTCCTTCCGGGGCAGGAGCGGCGGCGTCATCGCCCAGCCCCGCACGGCGAACTCCGGCAGCAGGGCCGCCGCGAGCCTCGAGCGCATGACGGCGGAGCCGAGGGGATTCTGCGTCAGGCGCAGGAGGCTCGCGGCGCGGTGGAAGGCCTGGCGATCGGGCACCAGCCGGGCGAGCGCCCACTCCCCCAGGCGGCGCGACAGGGTGCGGCCGGGCACGCGTCGTTGCAGCTGGCCGCGGGCCACCTCGAGGAGCCGGCCGTAGGGCACGCCGGCGGGGCACACGCTCTCGCACGCCCGACAACCCAGGCACAGGTCGAGGTGCTCGAGCAGGGGATGGCTGGGGGCGATGCGCTCCTCGGCGAGCCCGCGCATGAGGTAGAGCCGCCCCCGCGGCGAATCGGGCTCGATCTTGAGCGTGCGGTAGGTCGGGCAGGCGGGGAGGCAGAGCCCGCAATGGATGCAGGTGCGCAGATCGGGCAGGGTCGGCGCGTCCTCGGCGTCGAACCAGCCGAGGCCGGCCGCCGCGCTCCGCGCGGATCCTGACGTTCCGCTCATGTTCGGCAGCATAGCACCCCGGGTGCCGCCCACCCGCGATTCGCGCCCGCCGCGCTACCTCAGGAAGGTGAGCTTCCTGGCGCTCAGGAAGCCGCTGCCGACGTATCTCACCTGGGTGAAGTACACGCCGCCCGCGACGCGCTGCCCGCGATCGTTCGTTCCGTCCCAGACCAGCGAATGCTCGCCCGCGCCGAAGAGGCGGCTGGCGAGGCTCCTCACCCGACGCCCCGTCACGTCGTACACCCTGATCTCGACGCGGTCCGCCTTGGCCAGGCCGAAGTGCACCGTGGCCGTCCCCCCCGCCACCGGGCTGCCCCAGACGTCGTCGAGGAAGTCCACCGTCGGGGCCGTGTTGCCGGGCGCGTCGCCCCGGCACGTCCCGCACACGGGTGCGAAGGGGCAGATCGCGCTGAACACGTTGGTGAGCACGTCCCACGTGTACAGGCCCCGGCCCAGGCTCGATTCGCCGAAGCGCGTCCTCAGGTGCTGCAGATCGAACCCGTCGAGCAGGGTCACGTACGGGTGCTGCGCCGTGCTCGGCGCGAAGACCGAGGCGATGTAGGGCCCGCTGGAGCCGAGGTTCTGGTAGTAATCGGCCACCTGGGCACCGGGGACGGCCGGGTTCACGTCCAGCACGTCGTTGGTCCACAGGCAGCCATTCTGCGCGCTGAACACGTGGGGAGGCGTGCCCGAATGGATGACGGAGGTGGCGATGAGATCGGGGAACGGCACCGTGCTGCCCGAGAGGCTGTAGTACGACGGATCATCCAGCGAAGTGGCCAGGTAGTCCGTCAGCAGGGCGAGGTGCGGCCCACCGTAGGAGTTCTCGGCCTCCGCGAAGCCGTCGCCCATCACCCACAGCCCTCGCGGGTACCGATAGTCCGCGCCCACGGAGAGGAAGTCCTCGAGGATGGCCACGTCGTTGCTGCTGCAGTCGGGGACCGGTCCCAGCACGATCGTGCTCAGGTCGCCCGAGAAGAGGTAGATCCCCCGGTAGTACGCGCGCAGCATCTCCGGCGTCGGTCCCTGCATGGACTGCTTGCCCTGGAGCAGGCCCATGTCGGTCCGATTCGCCAGCCGGCTGCCGATGCCTCCCGACGCCAGCCAGGCCGACTCGGCGGCCTTCACCTGATACATGTCGAAGGTCGTGCCCGGCTGGCCCCCGTGCTTCCAGATGGCGATATGGCCGCCCATCGGAGTGGTGGCGTCGTACTGCCCGTTCCCGCCCACGATCTCGCCGGTGTAGTCGTGCGTCCCGTCGGACGCCACGTATCCCCCCTGGCAGTACCAGCCGTTGTGCGAGCCGAGCTTCGGCGTGGCCGTCAGTCCGAGCGAGTCGCCGAGGCTGATGAAGGCGCGCTCGTCGCCCCGCCGGTCGTCGTAGTCCACGACCAGCATGCAGGCCGAGCCGAGACCGCCGTAGGCCGCGTCCTTCCAGCGGTCGGGCAGGACGCCGAACTGCTGCCAGCGGTGCCCGTCGTAGCTGGGACCCTCGTTGGGCTGGGGGCAGATGAGCTGGGTGTCCGGCACCATCACGAAGGACGCGGGGGCGGCGGCCAGGCTCTTGCGGAAGAAGTACTCGACGTGCGAGCCCGGGGTGAGCAGGCCGTCGGGGATGATCTTCGTGCCCTCGCGCGTCTGCGGGTTCCCATCGAACCCCGCCCGCGCGGCCAGCCCGGGATCCTGCAGCCAGGCCGGCACGGAGGTGCAGGTGATGTTCGCGTTCGTGAGCACGCCGGCCGTGTCGAGCAGGAAGCAGCGGTTCTTGAGGACGCCGAGCGTGGCGAACTTGGGGTCCGCCTCGTGGTAGGCGCTCATCCACAGGCCGACGCCGAGTCCCGGCAGGTTCCCCTGCCGCCCCTCCACCGGGAAGAAGTTCCGCTCGGCGGAATCGCAGCGGGCGCTGTTCCACACGTCCCCGCTCCACGCGCCGCCCGCGTGGCCGCCGGGCGTGCCGAACTCGCCCGCGCTGGCCAGGTACTCGCCCCAGAACGAGCCGTCCCCCGGGGCGGCGGGCGCCGCGCTCGTGGGCACGCGGCGCAGCCCGCTCGCCCGGTTCCCGATCATGATGTAGTTGCCGGGCCCGGGGGCGATGCGGAAGACCAGGTCCACGCGGATCCCCTCGCCGTCGGCGACGACGACGATCGTGTCGCCCGGGACGTCGAAGCGCAGCTCGCTCGCCGTCCGCGGGGCGATGTTGGTCCCGGTCTTGACCAGCGCGGCGCAGGTGTCGAAGCCCGCCGTCCCCGGCAGGCCCGCCGTCTCGTCGAAGGGGAATGTGTCGTTGATCCACTGGCCGATGCCGACGCTCACGCTGCCGAGGGCCGCGGGCGTCGAGAGGTCCGGCGGGAACCCCAGCGCGACGTTGTCCACGTAGTGGCCCCCGGTCGGCGAGCAGCCCAGCGGCATGGCCCATTCCATGCAGCGCTGCTCCCTTCCCAGGTAGATCCGGATCGAGTCGGGGATGCCCCCGGCGTTCGCGGTGTGGATCAGGCCGTCCGCCTTGAGGTGCTCCACCTCGTGCCGGCACAGGGGGTCCGGGTAGAACATGACGTAGTCGGGGAGGCAGATGTCGCTCCAGACCCTGGCGCCGTCGGCCTGGACGGCGGGGTAGTTGAGCACGCCCCACTGCCAGACGTTTCCCGTCTCCGGCGTGTTGAAGATGCCGGCGTAGTTGTCGTAGGCGAGCAGCCAGTCGTCCGTGGTGTTGACGTGCGCGGCGTCGAGCCCGCAGCTGTTCTCGCCCGCGGGCGGGGTCACGAGGTTGACGGTCGGCGACATCATGCCCTGCCGGTTCTGGAAGAAGGGCGTGTTCGCCGGGCCGCCCGCCGCCTCGCTCAGGTCGTGGTCGCCGCTCGAGACCACCACGTTGAAGACGTTGCACTGCCGCAGCGGCGAATCCGGCAGCCCGCACAGGTCGTCCCAGGCGAGGGGCTCGTAGACGTTGCCCCCGCCGATGTCGCCCCCGCCGAGCGGGTGCGCGTGGTAGTAGGTCTTCGGCGGCCGGCCTGTCGCGTGCCAGTGGCGGAGGGCGTAGCCCTCGCCCACCTCCGGCCCCGGCGCGCCGCTCTCGGCCGGCTCGACGCGGTTGTCGATCTCGGCGGGGTCCTCGAAGCCGCTGTGCACCTCGGGGGCGCCGCCGACGATGCTCACCTCGTCGAGGCGCACCGCACCCTGGGTGCCGGAGCCGAACGGGCCCCCCGTGCCCGTCTCGTCCGCGTAGTCCTTGTTGGTCTTCACCCGGAAGACGACGCGGATGACGCCGCCGCCGTCGGGGGCGCCCTGCGCGTCGAGCATCGGCTGCAAGATCGCGTTCGGGATCGAGAGCACGAGGGCCGCGGACTTGTGCGCCGAGTCCTGGCCCCAGGTGCTCAGGACCTCCCGGTAGGGGTGGTCGATCGCGATCACCTCGGAGAACCAGCGGCGCCGGAGGTCGAAGATGGCGCGATCGAGGCCGTCGGAGTACCGGCAGCTCTCGGGGTCGGCGGGCACGCCGACGTAGACCATGAACGAGTCGATGGGCCCCGTGCCTCCCTGGGCGCTCGCGCTGACGAAGTTCCCCGCGGCGAGGCTCAGCGGGTCCTGATGGAACCAGCCGGTGCAGGTCTTGGCCGCGTTGTCCAGGCCCGGGCTCAGGTAGGTCTGATACTCGAAGCCGAGGTCGAGCGCGCCGCCGGCGCCGACGCGCACGTCCCGATAGAGCATCTGATCCCACTGGTTCGCGTAGCCCGGGAAGTTCTTGGTCGTGAGGTCGAGGCGGTCCCAGGCGGCGCCCACCAGGGCCTCGCCGTTGATCGGGTTGCCCGTGCCGCCGCGGGCCGCGTCGTCGAGGTAGGCCAGGTCGTCGCCCGCGCGCAGACCGCACCAGACGGAGGCGCCGCCGGAGAGGGGCGCCCAGGTCGGCGAGGCGCCGGGCGTGACCGCGTCGGGCACCAGATTCCCGGCGTCCACGTGCCAGGCGCTCACGATGCCGACCGTGTGGCCCTGCGTGGGCGCGGCGTTCAGCCGGTTGCCGTAGTCCAGCGCCATCCACGGCCGCTGATCGTCGGTGACGGTGATGGACGCGCGATGGTTCGGGCGGACGAGGGGGACCCAGCCCTGCAGCGAGTCGGGCTGATCGGCGGCCCACTCGAAGTCCCACATGCCGTTCCGATCCGTGCCGGGGCGATAGGGCCCGCGTCCGACGTGGTAGGGCGGCTGTCCGCCGCTCGTGACGTGTCCGATCCACGAGGTGTCCGCGGCCGTGGCGGCCCCGAGCCGCTTCACGGCGGCATGGGCCGGCGGCGGCGGGGAAGCCAGCCTCGTTTCGGCTTGCTCCTCGCGGTCGGGAGGTGGTTGGGCGGGTGCGGGCGGGGCGAGAGCGACGACGAAGCTCACCACGAACGCGGCAGCGAGCGCGTTCCTCATGGCGGCCTTCCTCCCTGGCGAAGGCCTCGCTGGGCCGGACTCGGGTTCGCGCGGCGAGGGGATCGACGCCGGGGACCGGGAGGCGGAGTTCCTACTCCACGCGACGAGTCTACGCCCGCGGCGCCCGCGGAGCAGCAGGCAAGAGCGCGCTCGCGCGGCGGGGCCGGGACCCGGGCGCCGGCGCGGGGGAGAGGATTCCTATCCGCCTTGGTGCTCTTCCTCTTCCAGCTCCAGATGGAAGTGATGAAGGAAGCGATGGTAGAGGGGGGCGAACAACACGCCCACGATCACCAGGAAGGCCACCCCCGAGAAGAGCGCGTAGAAGGAGGCGAACTACTTCTCGGCTTCGGGGATCCGCAGGCCGCGGTCGTCCACCGGGCCCATGCCTCCGAGGATCATCGAGGCGTTGTAGAAGGCGTCCGACCAGGTATAGAAGCCGCCCGACGTGATCTTGTATCCCACCACGCCCACCGCGAGCGCGATCACCACGAAGAGCAGCCCGAAGGCGGCGCTGCGCACCAGGCGCAGGAAGAACTGGCGATAGGGGAGCAGCGCCTCGCTGCGGTGCTCGAAGTGGAAGAGCCGATCCACGAGAAGGGTCGTCAGCCTGTCGATCACGGCACCAGCACCACCTTTCCGAACATGCGCCGAGCCTCGATGCGCTCGTGCGCCTGGCGAGCCTCGGCGAGCGGCAGCACGACGTCGACGACCGGCACGAGCCGCCCCGCGCTCACAAACTTCAGCGCCTCGACCAGCTCCGCCCGGCGGCCCATCCACGAGCCGAGCAGGGAGAGATGCCGGCCGAAAAGGAGGTTGAGATCGAGGGTGGCGCGCGGGCCGATCGTCGCCCCGCAGGTCACGAGGCGGCCGTTGCGCGCGAGCGCGCCCACGGCCGCCTCGAAGACCGGCCCGCCCACGTGCTCGATCACCACGTCCGCGCCCTTGCGCCCGGTGAGCGCGCGGACGCGGGCGCCCAGGTCCTCGCTCGCGTGGTCGATGATCTCGTCGGCGCCCAGCTCCCGCGCGCGGCGGGCGCGCTCGGCCCCGCCGGCCGTGGCGAGCACGCGCGCCCCGAGGAGCTTGGCGATCTGCACGGCGGCCGAGCCCACGCCGCCGCTCGCCCCGACCACGAGCACGTCCTCGCCGGGCCGGACGCGGGCGCGTCCGGCCAGCATGTGCCAGGCGGTGAGGAACACGCGCGGCACGGCCGCCGCCTGCTCGAAGGAGAGGTTCGCCGGATGGGGCAGGCAGTTCACTCCGGGCACGGACACCTTCTCGGCGTAGCCGCCGTTGCGGCGCCGGCCGAGCACGTCGTGGTCGCGGCAGAGGTTGTCGTCGCCCGCGAGGCAGGCCGGGCACACGCCGCAGGAGAGCGTGGGCAGCACGAGCACGCGGTCGCCCGGCTTCACGTGCCGCACGGCGGCGCCCGCCGCGGCCACGACGCCCGCCACGTCGCTGCCCAGGATGTGCGGCATCTCGGGCGCGAGCCCCGGCAGGCCGGCGCGCACCCACAGGTCGAGGTGGTTCAGGCCGCAGGCCCGCACCTCGACCAGCACCTCGTCGGGCCCGAGCGCGGGCTCCGGCACCTCGCGCGGCTCGAGCACCTCCGGGCCGCCGCACCGGTCGAAGACGATCGCGCGCATTGCCTCCCTCACTCGTCGAAGAGGACCGTGGACTCCTCGTAGAAGCGCACCTGCCGGGCGGCCTGCTTCTTCTCGATCCAGCTCCACAGCCAGAGGTTCTTCTGCTCGATGGGCTCCCGGCGGTCGGCCAGCCGCTCCAGCGGCACGTCCACGCGCAGGGCGCGCCAGCGGATGAGGTGGCGCGTGATGCCCGCGGGCAGGGGGTCGCCGTCGGCGGCCAGCTCGAGCACCTCGGCGGGCTCGAACTGCGGGAAGACGACGAGCGCCGTCACCTCCTTGTGCCGCGCCCGCGCCGTCTCGACGGAGGTGGTGGTGAGCCGGTAGTAGCGATGCCGTCCGCGGTACGCGTCCACGAGAGCGTTCAACAGCGCGTTCTTCTCGTGCAGCGTCTCGCCGCCGTGGAAGGTGGAGACCGCCCCGCCGGCGTAGGCGGCGTAGGCCAGGGCCTCGCGCCGCGCGACCAGCGCGCGGGCCCGGACCAGGTTGCCGGCGCGGCACTCGATGTGCGCGACGTCGGCGCAGACGCCCTCCAGCTCCGCGCGCGGGAACTCGGCGAGCGCGTGCGTCCAGGTGAGCAGGCGCACGTCGGGCTCCTCGTAGCGCACGAGCTGGACCACCATGTGCACGAGGCCCGCCTCGCGGGCGGCGCTGGCGCGGTTCGCGCCGTCCAGCACCACGTAGCGCAGCGGCCCGCCCGTCCCCGGGAACAGCTCGGCCACGACGGGGGGATTGCGCAGCACGCCCTCGCGGCGAAAGCACTCCACCAGGGGCCGCGTGCGCTGGGGGTCGAAGCGCTCGTGGAGCACGAGCGCGTCCGCCGGCACGAAACGCAGGCTGGGCAGGGGAAAGTCGAGATCACCCGGGGCCATGGTGGGGGACTGTACTACAGAAGCGGGGCCGGCCCCGCTTCCCGCCCGCGCGCCCGGCGCTGGTAGAGGTACGAGACGCCGAGCAGCGCCACGCCCACGAGGATCGCGATCAGGAACCGCCAGAACACGTCCACCGCGGCCAGGTCGAAGAGGAGGAACTTGGCGACCGTGAAGCCGAAGAGCCCGAGCCCGAGCCAGCGCAGGAACGCTTCCGCCTTGCGCCAGCCGAGCGCCAGCAGGAGGACCGCCTGCACGAGCCAGGTCAGGCTCGTGAGCACCGCGGCCAGCATGAGCGTCTGCCGGGCGGCGGAGAGATCGGCGAGCGAGGGCGGTTGGGCCCAACGGCCGCCCGGGCCGTGCAGGGCGCGCGCGACGTGGCTCGCCTCCACGGCCGACCACACGAGCGCGAGCAGGTTGGCGCCTCCCGTCCAGAGCCTGGCGACGACGGCTCGCGCCCCGTCCCCTCGCTCCCTCGCCCGTCCGAGCAGGGCGGCGATCGCGACCAGCGCCGCGAGGGCGACGAGGTTGCGCACGCCGTCCGGATTGAGGATGGGGATCTGCCCATTGCTCCAGCCCTGGTCCCCGGCCAGCCTGACGAGGAGCCAGGCGGCGCCCAGCACCCCGACGACGTAGCCGCAGCCGCGCAGCCAGGCCCTTCCCCGCAGACCGAGCCAGACCAGCGCGACCGCCTCGAGGCACCAGGCCATCGAGGTCCACTCGGTGCCGAGCCCGCGCTCGAGGGCCGCGGTGAGGAAGAGCACGGCGGCCGCGACGAGCGCGCGCCAGAGATCCTCCTCCGCTCGTCGCCGCTCGATCCAGGCGGCCGCGATCATCCAGACGAGCGACAGGCCCAGCAGGAGCAGGCCGCTCGCCGGCGGGCTGACGAACGCCAGGAACGGCCAGGAGGCGCCCAGCAGGCCGAGGGGCGCGACCCCCACCACGGCCAGGGCGGACGCCGCCACTCGTCCTTCGCCGCGCGCGAGCCGCGGCACGGCGGCGAGCCCGAGCCCCGCGTAGAGCGCGGAGAGGCCGGCCTGCACGCCCCAGCTCCATCGCCCCACCTCGTGCGGCACGATCCACACGAGCGTGGTGAGGAGCAGCGCCGCCAGGTCCAGTCGCGCCCAGGCCGCGCGGGCCGCGAGGAGGAACACCGCCAGATCCACGACCGCGAGGTAGAGAAGCCGCGGCGCCGGCGCCAGATCGAAGCCGCGAACCGGCGTCCAGTGGGGCACGACCTGCGGCAGGAACGCGCCGATCACCCCGAGCGCGGCCACGGCCTCCGAGCGGTAGCGCAGCCCGGCCGCCACGGTCACGAGCGAGGTGAGCGCGAGGAGCGCGAACGCCGCCCGCCCGTCCAGCACGTGGAGGGTGAAGTGGCCGAGGTAGAGCGTGAGGTAGACGACGCCCAGGCCCACGCCGATCAGGGCGTGCCCGAAGGCGGGCAGCCCCCGCGCCGCGCGGTCGCCGCGCCACGCCAGGGCGAGGCCGAGGAGCACGCCCGCGACCACGAGCACCCAGGGTCCCAGGCGTCCCGTGGTGTAGCCCCACAGGATCAGGAAGAAGCTGCCCAGGAGCAGGAGCACCGAGCCCGCGTTCTGGAGCCAGAGCCCGCCGACGAGCTGCTCCAGCGAGCGGGGCTCGGCCCCCGGCGCCTCGGTCGGCGCGAGTGCGGCCCCGCGGCTCGCCGGGGCCTCCTCCTGCCAGGCCGTGGGAGGAATCGGGACCGAGAACGAGTCGGCGGGCGTCGCCCCCGGCTCGGGGCGGAGCGCGGCGTCGCCAGGGAGC
>JAWOLC010000173.1:0-2597 GCA_033853925.1 Candidatus Eiseniibacteriota bacterium | reverse complement strand
TCGGCCCGTAGCTCCGAGGTAAGCTTCCAGCCTCGCTGCAATGCGCGCCGCTCCTGGGACCCGCTGAAGCGACGCAGGTACACCCCCCGGCTCCGCGTCTGGATATGCCAGCCATCGTAGCCGGTGCGTGTCGGGTTGTCGGCCACGCCGCTGCCGGCGACGTCGTCGAGCGCCCGGAAGCCCTCGGTCAGCGGATCGAGCGCGCCGGCTGCTTCCACGACCCGCACCGGCTCCGCTGAGTCGAGCAGGACCTTTCGCTCGATCGCTGCCGCCGCTCCCAGGGCCAGCACCGCGAGCACGACGCCCGCGGCGATCCGGCGCACACGTCGACCCCGCGGCACGAGCGTACGGGCGAGCCAGTCGCTCCACAGCTTGACATCGGCAGGCCGGTCCTCGGGGCGGTAGGCCAGTGCGGCCTCCAGCGCCTGACGCGTCCCGCGGCTCGTCTTGGCCGGCAGAGCACGGATGTGCGGGTGGCCCCCGATCATCTCGCAGGCCACCAGCGCCATCGTATAGACGTCGCATGCGGGCGAGTGCCTGCCCTCGAACTGCTCCGGAGCCATGTAGCGCACCGTTCCGGCCACCATCACGGCCGAGGTGCCGGTGTCCGGGCCCGACCGGTCGAGCTTGGCGATCCCGAAATCGATGAGGCGCACGACGTCCGTGCCATCGTTGCGCTGCTCCAGCATGACGTTCTCGGGCTTCAGGTCCCGGTGGGCGATGCCGAGAAGGTGCGCGGCCCGCAGTGCGCCTCCCATCTGCCGCAGGATCTCCGCGGCGCGCGCCGGCGGGACCGCCCCCTGCGCCAGCAGCTCCCGCAGGCTCACCCCCGGGATGTACTGAATGATCAGGTAGGGCGAGCCGTCCTCCAGCTCGCCCACGTCCAGGATGCCCACCACCCCCGGATGATCGATGCGGGCCAGCGCCTGCATCTCCTTCTGGAATCGCGACTTCAACCAGCGATTGCCGTGACTGTCCGCCCGCATGACCTTGAGCACGACCGGACGGTTCATCAGGTGCTGGTCATGCGCCAGGTAGACCTCCGCCTGCCCGCCCCTGGCCAGCTCCCTTTCGATGAGATAGCGCTCGTTCACGACCTCGCCGCTCGCCAGCCGGACCGGGTTCGAGAGACCGACCGCCACCGATTCGGCGAGGTCTGCCCAGGGAGGATTCTCGAGGAAGTCGTCGTCGGGCGCGTCGGCCGCGAGCAGCCGCTCCACCTCGGCTCGCAGCGCGCCGTCGCCATCGCAGGCGACGGTCAGGAAGGAGTCGCGCGCGCGGGCGTCCAGCGCCCGCGCCGCCGTGAAGAGGGCACACGCCCGCTCCCACCGATCCTTCGTGTTCTCCTTCATGCCTTCAGTGCGGCGCGCAGCCAGGCGCGTGCAGCGGCCCAATCCCGGTCCACGGTCCTGGCATTCACGCCCAGCGCCTGTGCGACTTCAGGGACGGGGAGACCCATGAAGTAGCGCAGCTCCACGACCCGAGCCTGGCGCGGCGAGAGCCGCTCGAGCTCGCTGAGCGCCTCGTCCAGCTCCAGCAGCTCCGCCGACTGTTCGTCGCTGAGCGTCAGGGCCTCGTCGAGCGAGAGCGCGGTCCGTTCGCCCTCCCGCTTCTGCGCACGCCGCGCCCGCGCGTGATCGATGAGGATCCGGCGCATGATGGTGGCGCACGCGGCATAGAAGTGCGCGCGGTTCTCCCAGGTGTGGTGCTCGTGGGCGACAAGCCGCAGGTAGGCCTCGTGCACGAGGGCGGTGGGCTGCAGGTCGTGGCCGGCCCGTTCGCCCCGGAACTGGGCCTGCGCCAGCTTCTTCAGCTCGGGGTAGACGAGCTCCACCAGGCGCGACGTGGCTTCGTCGTCACCCGGCCGGAAGTCCCGCAGGAGGCGAGTCACCTCAGGCGCCGCCGCGGTGCTCATGGGCAAGCCCTCCGGCTCTGGCCGATGATGCTTCGAATCTACCGAGCGCGGCTGCAACCTGAAGGATGGTGTCGCGCTTCTGCCAGCACAACGCCGTCGATGCGATCGGCCGATTCTCTTTGTGATTCATTGAGCACCGTCAATCTCTTCGGTACCAATGTCGTGGTTTCGATCCGGAGCACGCCATGTGATGCGAGAACGGTCGAGGGGAACGGTGGGGAGGGAACCGCGTCCGAGGAAGGGGCCGAACCATGTACGCGCTGACGACGAACTCCGGCGAGCCCCGCGACGGGGAAAACGTGCTGCCGATCACGCGCGTTGCCGAGAGCCGCTGGAGCGGACGCGTGGCGCCGCCCGAGAGCGGAGAGCCGATCTCGCCCGAGCCCTGCTACGACGAGGAGATCGCCGAGCCAGGGGTCGAACAGCCGCGGGCCAGGCTCCTCCTCGCCTACGGCGACGAACGGGTGCGGCGTGCGCTGGCCCGGCTCCTGGAAGGCGAGGGGTACGAAGTCGCCGAGGCGGACGACCCCGCGGGGGTGGCGGGGGCGATCGAGTGTGAGGGTCCCGATGTGGTCCTCGTGGATCTCGAGCTGGCCGGTCTGGAGCCGAGTGCCGTGGTTGCCGCAGCCCGGCAGGGCAGCGGGAGCCCGCGCCTGATCGTCGCCTGCGAGGGCGGCCTCGC
>JAWOLC010000172.1:0-7487 GCA_033853925.1 Candidatus Eiseniibacteriota bacterium | reverse complement strand
CTGCCGGGCGGCCGCGGGGCGGCCCCGGCCGGCGCGTGGCTCGCGCGAGCGCGACGGGTCGCGGCTCGGCTTGCGCGAGGCGCGGCCCATCAGTGGCCCCGCCCCGTCAGGCGGATTCGCCGCGACGGCGCTCCGTCGAGGGAGAAGAGCGCCGCCAGGAACTCCCAGTAGCGGAGCTGCTCGCGGCAGCGACGCAGCGCCTCGTCCAGGCCCAGGCGCTCGAGCCGCCTCTCCTCCTCGCGCAGCGAGGCGAGGGCGGCGTGCGCCTGGTCGAGCCGGGTCCCGGCCGAGGCGGGCATGGCGCGCTGCACGTCGGAGCTGGAAGTGAACGCGGGATGGCGGGTCACGATGCCCTCCGCCAGGAGGCGTCCGCACGGGTGAGGCCGGCGGGCGTCGCGGGATAGGGTCCACCGGCGCCCAGGGTCTCGCGCAGCTCGCCGAGGAGGGTGGCGTAGGCCCGCTCGATGCGCGCGGGCGGGACGTGCAGGACGCGCGCGGCCTCCGCCGGCGTCAGGCGCTCGAAGAGCAACAGGGCGAGGAGCACGCGGTCGTGCGCGGCGCAGCGGCTCAAGGCGCGGGCGACCGCGGCGCGCGGATCGAGCCGCGGCGCCGCGATCGGGCGGCGCGGGTCGAGCCGCAGGGCGGGGCGAGCGCGCATCAGGCGGCCTTCCGCCGCGGCCGGGCGATCCGCGAGGCCTGCGCCCGGCGCGCCTGCCCGACGAGTGCCTGGTGCACGGCCCGCCGGAGCTGGTCCATGGGGAAGGGCTTCGAGAAGCACTCGAAGACGCCGGCCGCGCGCAGCTCGCGCAGCGTGTCGGGGCTGCCGTAGGCGGTGACGATGATGACCGGCTGCTGATGCCGGCTCCGGGCGAGCCGGCGCGCGAAGTCCAGACCGCTCATCCCCGGGAGCCGCAGATCGGAGATCACCAGGTCGCTGCGGCCGGTCCGGAGCCAGCGCCATGCCTCCTCGGCGGTGGCGAAGGTGTCGAGCGTGAAGCCGTCGTCCGCCAGACCTTCGGCCAGGGCCCACGAGGTGCCGGGCTCGTCGTCGATGATCAGTATGTGGGGCATGGGCGTGGCTCTCCAGGGTCGGGAGCCACGGTTTGCAGCCTGTGTGCCAGTGGGGCATCGCGCGCAGGGGGCGCGCGCGGGGGAGGATCCCGGAGGCCCGGCGGGCGAAGGGGAAGGGCCCACACCTCGTTTCGAGGCGCTGGATTAGCGGCTTCGACCTGAGGCCCGCGAGCCCCCGCAGGAGCCGGCGGCAGGCGGGGCACGCAGGGGTCGTGCGCATTCGCCGCGAGCCCTCGTGCGGAATGCACGCCCAACCTCGTTCCGCCCGCGCGCGCAGCGCGACCGCTTCCTGGCCGCCACTGGCCCGCCGCAGGGCAGCGGGAGGGCCGGGCAAGAAGACTCGCGGCGGGCCGGGCGCCACCCGGGCCGCCGCTACGCGGGGCGCGGCCGGGCGGCGCTCGGGATCAGCCCGACTCCCCGGCCTCCTCCTCGTCCTCGCCCAGCGCGTACTCCTTGAGCTTGGTGCGCAGGGTTTGTCGCGAAATGCCGAGCTGCCTGGCGGCCAGGGTCTTGTTCCCTCCGCACACGGAGAGGGCGTGCTCGATCGCCAACTTCTCGACCTCGACGAGCGGGCGCACGACACCGGGCGGGAACACGCTGGCGGCCGGCGAGGGGTGGCGCGCCCCCGCCCGCGCCCCGGTCACCTCGGGCGGCAGGTGCTCCGCCCGGATCTCGTCCTCGGCCTCGAGCAGGACCACGCGCTCCATCAGGTTCCGCAGCTCGCGCACGTTGCCGGGCCAGGCGTAGTCGAGCAGGACGCGCAGGGCATCCGAATGCAGGCGCGCAGGCGGGCGCCCCAGCTCCCGGCAGAACTGGGCGATGAAGTGCTCGGCCATGAGCCGCACGTCCTCGGGGCGCTCGCGCAGGGGCGGGACCTCGATGGGCACGACGTTGAGGCGGAAGTAGAGATCCTCGCGGAAGCGTCCTTCGGCCACCGCCTTCTGCAGGTCGCGGTGCGTCGCCGCGATCACGCGCACGTCCACGGTGATGTCGCTGCCGCCGCCCACCCGGCGGAAGGTGCGGGTCTCGAGCACGTGGAGGAGCTTGGCCTGCAAGCCCGGCGTCATCTCGCCGATCTCGTCGAGGAAGAGCGCGCCGCCGTCGGCCAGCTCGAAGAGACCCCGCTTGAAGCGCTTGGCGTCGGTGAACGCACCCTTCTCGTGCCCGTACAGCTCGCTCTCGAGGAGCTGCTCGGGGATCGCGCTGCAGTTCAGCTCCACGAAGGGGCCGAGGGCGCGCGCGCTGTGCGCGTGCAGGTAGCGGGCGAGCAGCCCCTTGCCCGATCCGGTCTCCCCGTGGATCAGGATCGTCGCCGTGCCGCTCTTGCCCGCCTTCTCCAGGCGGCGCAGGGCCCCGCGCAGGCCCGGGCTCTCGCCGATGATGGGCGGCAGCTTCTCCCGGCGCGCGTCGTCCACCTCGCGGCGCAGCCGCGTGTGCTCGAGGGCGCGCTCGAGCACGATCCCGAGGTGATCCAGATCCGGAGGCTTCAACATGAAGTCGAAGGCCCCCAGCCTGGTCGCCTGCACCGCATGCTCGATCGTCCCGTGGCCCGTGAGCACGATGACCGGGAGCGCCGGCTCCTCGCCCCGCAGCCGCCGGAGCACCTCGAGGCCGTCCTCGGCGCCGAGCCGCAGATCGAGCAGGACCGCGTCCACGGATTGCCCGCGTACCTGCTCCAGCGCCGCGGTGCCGTCCTCGGCCTCGAGCGGCCGGTAGCCCGCGTCGCGCGCCCACTCGCCGATGCTGAAGCGAAGGGAGCGCTCGTCGTCAACGATGAGCAGCGTGTGCGGGCTCTGCGCCCGCTCCGCCGCGTCGCCTCTCGCCATGTCGCTTCTCCACGGGGAAGTCGAGGAGCACGGTGGTGCCACGGCCCTCGCGGCTCGCCACCTCGATCCAGCCGCCGTGCTCCTGCATGATGGTCTGGCAGATCGACAGACCCAGCCCGGTGCCCCTGGGCTTGGTCGAGAAGAACGGATCGAAGAGCTTGCCCAGCACCCGCCGCGGGATGCCCGTGCCGGTGTCGGTCACCCGCACCTGCTGGATGGGCACCCGCTCGTCCCCGGCCACGCGTCGCCCCGCCGCCGCCGGCCGGGGCGCGTCCCCCGCGCGCCGCCCCGGGCCGCGTGGGGCCGGGCGGCGCCGCGTGGCGCGCACCTCGTAGCGGAGCCCCCCTCCCTCCGGCATCGCCTGCACCGCGTTGAGCGTCACGTTCAGGATCACCTGGGTCACCAGGTCGGCATCGATCCACAGCGGCTCGAGCCCGGCCGCGGTGTCGACCTCCGCGCGCACGCCGGCGCGGGCGAACGAGTCGCCGGAGAGCTCGATCACGCGTTGCACGCAATCCGCGAGACGCCCCGGCGCCAGCTCGGGCGTCCGCGGGCGCGCGTACTGGAGCAGGTTGGTGACCAGGCGATCCAGGCGCGCCACCTCGTCGAGGATGACCCGCACGAAGCGCGCGCGCTCGTCGCGCGGCTCGAAGCGCCGCAACAGCACCTGGGCGCTCGTCCCGATCCCCGCCAGCGGGTTGCGGATCTCGTGCGCCACGCCCGCCGAGAGCTGTCCGAGCGTGGCCAGCCGCTCGTGCCGGTGCAGCTCCTGCTGCATCCGCCGCGGCTGCGTGAGGTCGCGGAGCACGAGGAGCACGCGCGGCGGCCGCCCGAAGCGGAAGCTGCGCAGGAGCACGGGCACGTCTCCCCCGCCGCGCGTGGCGAGCAGGGTCTCGCGCTCGGTGGCGGGCGAGCGAAACGCCTCGGCGGCCGGGTCGTCTCCCGGCACCTCGGTTCGCAGAAGCTCCGAGGCGGCCCGGCCGCGCGCCGCCGACTCCCGGAGCCCCAGGAGGCGCAGCGCCGCCGGATTGGCTCCGGCCACGCGGCCGCGGCGATCCAGCAGCAGCACGCCGTGCTCCGTCTCGGCCATGAGCAGACGGCCGACGGCCGCGTAAGGCGCCGATCCCTCGGCGCGTGCCCGGGCGGCACGCTTCACCGGCATGGACGCTCCATCGGGCGCGCAGTATCGCAGAGGACGGCCCGAAACGAAAAGCGCGGGAGGCCGGCGAAACGCGGGGGCGCTCCGGAGCGAGCGCCGTCCGGGAGAGCCTCCGGGGCGACCTAGCGGCGCGTCAACTCCTCGAGGAGCACGTCCAGGAGCGTCTCGCGAACCCGCTGGCGATCGTAGAAGCCCGAGGCGACCCGCTCACGCGCGCGCCGGACCCGCGCCGGGCGCACGACGTCGAGATCACGAGCCTTGGGAACGAGCCGCAGGTGGGGAACGCCGACGGGGGGCCCGTCGTCTTCTCCGTCGCGAGCGAGGCGGCGAGCACGGTCCTCGCGGTCCGCCTGGACTCCACCCGCGAGAGCGTTACTTGGATCCGTTCGCCTTGCCCGACTCGTCACCGGGCTTCGGAGGCGGCGGCTCCGGCTCCCCCGACTTCCAGCGCTGCGCGCGACGGTTCTCTTCCTGGATGCGGGCATAGATCTCTTCGCGATGAACCTTCACCTCGGGTGGCGCTTCAATGCCAAGCTTCACCTGGCCCGAGCGCACCTCGAGCACGGTGATCTTGACCGAGTCCCCGATCCGAATGTTCTCGCCCAACTTCCTTGTCAGGACCAGCATCTTGGAGCCACCTCCGCATCCGTCCTGGACAGCCGCCGTCCCACTGTCATCCAGCGTATCGGCTTGGACCGCAAGCAACTTTACGCGAGAATAGCCAGACCGGCCGCGCCCTCCAAGCCCTGAATGCCGTTTCGGGCCGATTCGGGGGGCACGCCGCGGCCTCGGGTGCCTCCGCGGGCGATGGGCCGGGCACGTGGCCGAGGCGGCCATTTCCATGCGGGCCATGGCATTAGAGCCCGTGGCTCGCGGTCCGCCTGACCTGCGGCGGCAGCGCCCGTCAGGCGAGGCCCCCCATCAGCTCCCGTGTCAACCCGAGCACCCGCTCCACCGCGCCCGCGGCGCCATCCTCGCCCGCCGCCCGCATGAAGGCTGCGCCGACCACGATGGCGTCGGGGAGGCCGCGCAGCTCGCGCGCCTGAGCCACGGTCGAGATGCCGAAGCCCACGGCGATGGGCAGGGTCGTGTGGGCGCGCAGCGCGGCCACGCGCTCGCGCAGCGAGCCGGAGTAGCCGGCCGATCGCCCCGTCACGCCAGTCCGCGACAGGCAGTAGACGAATCCTCGTGAGCGCGAGAGCACGAGCGGCAGCCGCGCGTCCGGCGTCGTGGGAGCCACGAGCGTCACGGTATCGAGGCCCGCGCGATCGAAGGTGTCCCAGACTTCCGGCGCCTCCTCCGGCGGGAGGTCCGAGACGATGAGGCCGTCCACGCCCGCTTCGCGTGCCCGCGCGGCGAACTTCTCGGCGCCGAAGCGCAGGATCGGGTTGGCGTACGTCATCACCACGATGGGCAGCGAGCAGTCGCCGCGCAGGGCCGCCGCCAGCGCCAGCACCTGGGCGGGCCCCACGCCCTCGCGCACCGCCCACTCCGAGGCGCGCTGGATCTCCGGGCCGTCCGCGATCGGATCGGAGAACGGGATCCCCAGCTCCACGGCCAGCGCGCCGAGCCCCGCCACCCCGCGCAGCATCTCCAGCGAGGCGGCGAGCGACGGATAGCCCGCCGTGAGGTACGGGATCAGACCCGTGCGCCCCCGCGAGGAGGCAAAGGCGGCAGCCAGGCGGCTCATGCTAGGGCAGCGGACGAGGAGGGCGGGAACGGCCGCGTGGGTGCGGGCGATTCGTCTGCGGGCCGATCCAGCCGGGGATCAAAAGCCCCAGGGCCCGCGGCCGCGGAAGCCGTACTGCTGGAATTGGAGCGGCGAGCGCAGATCCTGGTACTGCACCTGGAACAGGAACGACGGACTCGGCTGGTACGCGAGCCGGAAACCCTCGAGGAAGAAGCTCTGGCTTCCGGGAGCCGTGTTGGGCCCCCACGCGTTCCCGACGCTCACGCTCATCGCCAGTGGAGCCTTGAAGCTGTAGCTGAGCGTCGTGACCTGCATGGCGTTCATGCCCGGGGCGCCCCAGCCCGAGGTCCCCATGCTCACCATCGTGGAGACGTGCAGCCGCGAAGGATCGAACCAGTGGGGGATGGCAAGACCGCTCACCGGAACGCGCGGGCTGAAGAGCGAGCCCGCGCCGAAGGGATCCGCGGACACGGGATGGGCGGCCAGCGAGACGAGCAGAACGGCCAACGGGGCGAGTACGGCAATCCGGCGTGGCTTCATGCCTGCAACGTTAGAAACCCCGGCCCGCCTTGTCAATGCGGAATCGGCGCGCTCGCCGGGCGGCCGGCCGCGCCGCGTCAGGGCTTGGTCAGCCTTCCAGCTTGAGAACGATGCGCAGCACGATCTCCCGCGTCGTGCCGCGCGGAATCGAGACGGGCACGGTGATGGCCCCGTCCGCCTTCGCTGCGGACTCGGCCGTCGCCACGGCGGGCTCGACCGCCGCCGGCGCGCTGACGGGCGCCGGCGCGGCCGGGGGAGCCGGGCGGCGAGCCGCCGGGATCCCCGCCGCGGCGGCCACGGCCGTCACGCGGGGAACGCTCTCTCCCGGCAGCGAGATCTCTCGTCCGTAGTCGAGCCCCTCCCTCGCCTCGCTCTCGCGAGCGACCGTCTCCTGGACCTCACGGGCGATGGACATCGCGGGCGAGACGGGAGCGGGAGCGGAGACCCGCGGGGGCTCGCTCCGGGCGGGCGCCTCTTCGGGGCTCGCGGCCGCCCGCGCCGCCGCGCTGGCGAACGGAGTGCGGCGCAGATCGCGCGTCACCTTCTCCATGAGCAGGTGGGACACGCCGCGAAACGTCTCGAAGACACCCTTGCCGGTCGTGGCCACGGCCTCGAAGCTCGGTACCTTCCCGCCGGGGTTCAGCTCGGCGTTCAGCTCCTCCACCGAGTACACGTTGGGCAGATCCCGCTTGTTGTGCTGGATCACCCAGGGAATCTCGTCCAGGCTCAGGCCGTACTCCGCCAGGTTGGCCTTCAGGTTCGCCAGGCTCTCCTTGTTCTCTTCCATCTTGCCGACTTCGCTGTCGGCGACGAAGACGATCGCGTCCGCGCCCTTGAGGACGAGCTTGCGCGTGGCGTTGTAGAAGACCTGACCCGGCACGGTGTAGAGGAGGAAGCGGGTCTTGAAGCCCATGATCTCGCCCAGGTCGAGCGGAAGCAGGTCGAAGAACAGCGTCCGATCGGACTGGGTCTTCATGCTGACCATCTTGCCGCGGCTGGTCTCGGGCACCGCCTCGTAGATGGCCTCGAGGTTCGTGGTCTTCCCGCTCAAGCCCGCTCCGTAGTACACGAGCTTGGCGTTGATCTCCTTGCCCGAATAGCTCACCACAACCACGGCGTGTCCCTCCTGGTGCGACCCCACCCTGTCGCAAAGCCGGATCCCATGGAGCCCCTTGCCGCCCTTTCTCCACAGGGACCTTGA
>JAWOLC010000171.1:0-12211 GCA_033853925.1 Candidatus Eiseniibacteriota bacterium | reverse complement strand
GGGGACAACGTGGACGGGATGACGGTGGAGCTGATCACGCCGATCGCGATGGAGAAGGAGCTGCGCTTCGCCATCCGCGAGGGCGGCCGCACGGTCGGCGCCGGCGTCGTCACCGAGATCGTCCAGTGAGCGAGCCGGCCCGGCGGCCGAAACGGGGTGAAGGATCATGAGAGACCAGGTCGTGCTCGCCTGCAACGACTGCAAGCGGCGCAACTACATCACGACGAAGAACAAGCGCCTGCACCCGGACCGTGTGGAGCAGAAGAAGTACTGTCCGGCTTGCAGGAAGCACACGGCCCACAAGGAGACGCGGTAGGGAATCGGTGTCGGCAGCCCAAGCACGGGGCAGGCCTGTAGCTCAGTCCGGCTAGAGCACCGGTCTCCAAAACCGGGTGTCGGGGGTTCGAATCCCTCCAGGCCTGCCAGCCCGGCCGAGCGGGAGCCGGCACGGTGGCCGTGGGGCGCGGGCGCGCGACGGGCTCGGAGAGGACGCTCAGATGGCGTGGACCACGCAGGTCCGGGATTTCGTCAAGGACGTACAGGTCGAATCCACCAAGGTCAGCTGGCCGACGCGCGTCGAGCTGCGCGACTCGACCATCGTCGTGATCGTCGCGGTTCTCTTGATCTCGGCCTTCGTGGGAGTCGTGGATCGCATCCTTGCGTTCGCGGTCGGGCTGTTGTTCCGCTGAGGCGGACGCCTGCGGGGCGTCCGGCGCCCGCCACGTCGGGCGGAGTCGGGACGGCACCCGGGCAACGGGAAGGCACATGAGCAAGAAGTGGTACGTGGTCCACACCTATTCGGGCCACGAGGACAAGGTGAAGACGAACCTCCTCAAGGCCATCCACTCGGCGGGCCTGGAGGAGCACTTCGGCGACATCTTGGTGGCCAAGGAAGAGTACGTGGAGATGAAGGACGGGAAGCGCAAGACGTCGAAGCGCAAGACCTTCCCCTCCTACGTGATGATCGAGATGGACCTCAACGACGAGACGCGCCATCTCGTCCAGAACGTGCCGGGCGTGACGCGCTTCATCGGCTCCGGGAACGCCGCGGTGGCGCTCAAGGAGAACGAGGTCAGGCGCGTGCTCGGGCAGATGGAGCAGACGAAGTCCAGGCCCGCTCCGAGCGTGACGTTCCGCGTGGGTGACCACGTCCGCGTGGTGGACGGCCCGTTCAGCGCGTTCACGGGCGTCGTGGACGAGGTCAACAACGAGCGGGGCAAGATCAAGGTGATGGTGAGCATCTTCGGACGCGCGACGCCCGTGGAGCTCGACTTCCTGCAGGTTCAGCCGGTCTAGCGCGACGCGGCCGGCGGGGCGTGGACGGGGGGCGTTGGCCGCCCGGGAGGAACAGCATGGCGAAGCCGATTCAGGCCGTGGTGAAGCTGCAGTGCAACGCCGGCAGCGCCACGCCTGCGCCGCCGGTCGGCCCGGCGCTCGGGCAGCACGGCATCAACATCATGGAGTTCTGCAAGCAATTCAACGCCCGGACGCAACACCAGGCGGGGCTCGTGATTCCGGTCGTGATCACGATCTACAACGATCGGTCGTTCACGTTCGTGACGAAGACGCCGCCAGCGGCCATCCTGCTCAAGCGGGCGGCCGGACTGGCCAAAGGCTCCGGTGTCCCGAACCGGACCAAGGTCGGCAAGGTCACTCGCGCTCAGGTCCGCGAGATTGCCGAGCTCAAGGCGCCCGACCTGAATTCCGCGACCGTCGAAGCCGCCGAGCGGATGGTGATGGGGACCGCCCGCAGCATGGGCATCGAGGTCGCCGACTGAGAAGGGAAGAGACCGGATGGTGACGCTGACCAAGGAAGAAGCGGAGCAGCTCCTCAAAGGCAAGACCCCGCGTGAGATCTACGAGATCGTGCGGGCTCGGGTGGCGAACGGCGAGCACGCCATCAAGGACCTGAACGAGACGCTCGACTGGGTGGTGAAGGAGGGGTACGCCACCGAGGCGGAGCTGGACGCGGTGGAAGAGGAGTTCACGAGCTAGACCGCGGGATTCGCGACCGCGCCGCGGGCCGTGCGTGCGCCTCGTGCCGCGGCGTGGGAGCCGGGGGGAAGAACCCTTGCCCGTCCATCGGCTGCCCGATGGGCGCCGGGCGGGCGTAAGCGGGCGGGCGAAGGTGGGCGCGGGTCCGTGAGCGGGCGCGATGGAAGGAGCCCGGGTCTCCCGAATGGGGGCGACGCCGGGGCGAATGCGTGGGAGTGGCGGAAGGACCGCCACGCTGGCACCACCGGAGGATTCATGACACGACATGGCAAGCGGTATCGAGCCGCAGCGGGGCTCGCGCAGCAGGCGGGACAGGTGCGCGATCTGGCCCAGGCGGTGCGGCTCGTGAAGGAGACGGCGCGCGCGAAGTTCGACGAGACCATCGTCGTCTCGTCCCATCTCGGGGTGGACCCGCGGCACTCGGACCAGCTCGTCCGGGGCACGGTCGTGCTGCCGCACGGCACGGGCAAGAGCCTGCGGGTGCTCGTCCTGGCGAGGGGGGACAAGGCGAAGGAGGCCGAGAGCGCCGGGGCGGATCACGTCGGCGCGGACGAGTACATCCCCAAGATCCAGCAGGGCTGGCTGGACGTGGACGCGATCGTCGCGACGCCGGACATGATGGGCGAGGTGGGCAAGCTCGGACGCGTGCTCGGGCCGCGCGGGCTGATGCCCAACCCCAAGAGCGGCACGGTGACCTTCGACGTCGCGCGGGCCGTGAAGGAGCTCAAGGCGGGCAAGATCGAGTTCCGCGTGGACAAGGGCTCCAACGTGCATGCCCCCGTGGGCAAGGCCTCGTTCAGCGAGGAGAAGCTGCTCGAGAACGCGCGGACCTTCTTGCGCGAGCTCGTGCGCGCCCGGCCGGCCGCGGCCAAGGGCGCCTACATCAAGTCCCTGACCATCAGCGCCACGATGGGACCCGGCATCGTTCTGGACCCGGCGACCGTCACGGCCGACCTCGGGCACTAGGAGGACCGACCGATGCCGACACCCCAGAAGATCAAGATCCTCGAGGAAACGAGCGAGCGGCTGCAGGGCGTGCGGGGCTTGTACCTGGCCGACTTCAGCGGAATGGACGTCGAGACGCTCTCCCTCCTGCGCAAGAAGTGCCGCGAACAGAAGGTCCAGTTCCGCGTCGTGAAGAACACGCTGCTGAAGCGTGTGTTCCACGAGCACGGAATCACGGCGCTGGACCCGTTCCTCGAAGGCCCGACGGGGCTCGTGTTCAGCCCGGCGAGCGAGGTGAGCCCGGCGAAGATCCTGACGGACTTCGCGAAGGAGAAGGAGAAGCCGCGGCTCAAGGCGGCGGTCGTGGATGGACGCCTGTACGACCACAAGGCGATTGCCGTATTGGCCACGCTGCCCAGCTACGAAGTGATGCTGTCGCAGGTCCTGGCCACGTTCATCGCCCCGCTGACGAGCTTCCTCGCGGCGATCGATGCCACGTTGCGCCTGCCGGCCACGATGGCCGACGTGCTCGAGCGCGAGAAGAGCAAGGCTTCTTGAGCGAACGATGCGCGGGCGCCGCCCGCGTGCCCGATTTCAAGACGCAAACCATGCAACCGCAGAAGGAGATCCGAACGATGTCCACCGCCATCGACCAGGTGCTCGACCTCATTGCCAACATGTCCGTGATGGAGCTGGCCGAGCTGAAGAAGAAGTACGAGGAGAAGTTCGGCGTCACCGCGGCGGCCCCCGTGGCCTATGCGGGCCCCGTCGCGGGCGGAGCAGCCCCCGTGGTCGAGGAGCAGACGGAGTTCGACGTGGTCCTCGCCGCCGCCGGGGAGAAGAAGATCCAGGTCATCAAGGTCGTGCGCGAGCTGACCGGCCTCGGGCTCAAGGAGGCGAAGGACCTGGTGGACGGCGCCCCGAAGACCGTGAAGGAGAAGATCCAGAAGGCCGAAGCGCAGGAGATCAAGGCGAAGCTCGAGGAGCAGGGCGCGACCGTCGAGATCAAGTAGCCACGGACCGCTCTCTCCTGAAGTTGATCGCCAGCGACGAGTCCGGTGTGAGTCCGGGGCCACGGCCCGGGAGCCACCTCACGCGATCCGCCATCCGCCTGCGGGCACGCAGCGGGCGGCGGGGAGTGGGGCGTCCCGCCGTGGCGCTCGCACCGGTCCTCGGCGCCGGCCGCGACACGCTTCCCCATTGAGAAAGGCGGGAAGGCCTTGAAGACCGTACGTCGCAAAGAGCGGAAGAGCTTCTCGAAGATCGACCGCGAGTGGAACCTGCAGATCCCCAACCTGCTCGAGGTCCAGCTCAAGAGCTTCCGAGACTTCCTGCAGATGGATGTCGATCCCCTCCGGCGCCGCAACGAAGGGCTGCAGGAGGTGTTCACGGGGGTGTTCCCCATCTCGGACGCCCGCGAGCTCTACTCGCTGGAGTTCGTGTCCTACGACATCGGCGAGCCCAAGTACTCGATGGACGAGTGCGTGGAGCGGGATCTGACCTTCTCCGCCCCGCTCAAGGCGCGCATGCGCCTCATC
This sequence comes from Candidatus Eiseniibacteriota bacterium, assembly GCA_033853925.1. Lineage (GTDB taxonomy): Bacteria > Eisenbacteria > RBG-16-71-46 > RBG-16-71-46 > RBG-16-71-46 > JANXPZ01. The sequence goes on along the minus strand of JAWOLC010000171.1, from coordinate 7,733 downwards.
ACCCGCGAGGAAGTGGACGGGGTGAAGCGGGACAAGGACGTGATCGAGCAGGAGGTCTACCTCGGCGAGCTGCCCCTGATCACGGACAGCGGCACCTTCATCATCAACGGCGCGGAGCGCGTCATCGTCTCCCAGCTCCACCGCTCGCCCGGCGTGTTCTTCGACGAGCTGACGCACCCGAACGGCAAGCTGCTCTTCACCGCGCGGATCATCCCCTATCGCGGCTCCTGGGTGGAGTTCAGCCTGGACGTGAACGACGTGATGCACGTCCACATCGACCGCAAGCGGAAGCTCCCGGTGACCGTCCTGCTGCGGGCCCTGGGCTTCGTCGGCGACCGCGAGATCCTCGAGCTGTTCTACGAGCGGGAGTCGGTCGAGGTGAAGGGCAAGCGGGGGGACCTGGCGCTGGCCCGGGTCTGCGCCCAGGACATCGTCGACGAGTCCACGGGCGAGATCCTCATCGAGGCCAACGACGAGGTGACTCCGGAGAAGCTCGAGATCCTGCGCAAGGCGGACCTGGAGACCCTCGAGGTCTTCGTGATCCCGATGCAGGACGAAGCCGACGTCGTGCGGAACACGCTGCGCAAGGACCCGACCCACTCGCAGGAGGAGGCGCTCAACCGCATCTACAACCTCCTGCGTCCCGGCGAGCCGCCGCGCGCCGACTCGGCGCGCGAGATCCTCAACAAGCTCTTCTTCAATCCGAAGCGCTACGACCTGGCGCGCGTGGGGCGCTACAAGCTCAACCAGAAGCTCCCGCACGAGTACCTGCTGCCGGGCCGTGACGTCCGCAAGCGCCTCGGGCTCGGCATCCCCGACCTCAACCACTCGACCCTCTGCCGCGAGGACTTCATCGTCATCATCAAGTACCTGCTGCTGCTGCGCACGAGCGGCGAGCTGGTCAGCGATCGTGGCCCCGAGTCGGCGATCACCGACGACATCGACCATCTCGGCAACCGCCGGGTGCGCTCGGTGGGCGAGCTGCTGGCGAACCAGTTCAACATCGGCCTGGCGCGCATGGCCCGCATCATCCGCGAGCGCATGTCGCTCCAGGACCAGGAGCAGATCACCCCCACCGACCTGGTGAATTCGCGCACCATCTCGGCGGTGATCCAGAGCTTCTTCGGCTCGTCGCAGCTCTCGCAGTTCATGGACCAGACGAACCCGCTGGCGGAGCTCACGAACAAGCGGCGCCTCTCGGCCCTCGGGCCGGGCGGGCTCACGCGGGACCGGGCGGGGTTCGAGGTGCGGGACGTCCACTACACGCACTACGGGCGCATGTGCCCGATCGAGACCCCGGAAGGGCCGAACATCGGCCTGATCTCCTCGCTCTCGACCTACGCCAAGGTCAACGAGTTCGGCTTCCTCGAGACGCCCTACTTCCGCGTGCGGGACGGCGTGGTGGATCGCAAGCGGCCCGAGTTCCTCGCGGCCGACGTCGAGGATCGCTGCTACATCGCGCCCGCCAACACCCCGTTCGACAAGAAGAGCGGGCAGCTCCTCGAGGACACGCTGACCGTGCGGTCGCGCGGCGAGTACCCGTCCATCGAGAACACGCGCGTCGACTACATGGACGTGTCCCCGATCCAGCTCGTCTCCCCGGCGGCGGCGCTGATCCCGTTCCTGGAGCACGACGACGCCAACCGCGCGCTGATGGGCTCCAACATGCAGCGCCAGGCGGTGCCCCTGCTCATCACGGAGTCGCCGCTGGTGGGCACGGGGCTCGAGGACAAGGTGGCCGAGGACTCGGGGGCGCTGGTGCTGGCGCGTCGCTCCGGCGTGGTGGAGTTCGTCTCGGGCGAGATGATCGCCATCCGCTTCGAGCGCGACCCCGACGACGCGCCCGTCGACTACAGCGAGCAGCCCAATCTCGACATCTACCGGCTGGTCAAGTTCCGCCGGTCGAACCAGGACACGTGCCTCAACCAGCGGCCCATCGTGGTCGAGGGGCAGAAGGTGAAGAAGGGGCAGGTCATCGCCGACGGACCCGCGACCCGCGAGGGCGAGCTGGCCCTCGGGCGGAACGTGCTCGCCGCCTTCATGCCCTGGGGCGGCTACAACTTCGAGGACGCGATCCTGGTGAGCGAGCGGCTCATCAAGGACGACATCTTCACCTCGATCCACATCGAGGAGTTCGAGCTCCAGGTGCGGGACACCAAGCGCGGCGTGGAGGAGATCACCCGCGAGATCCCCAACGTCTCCGAGGAGGCGGTCAAGAACCTGGACGAGGAAGGCATCATCCGCATCGGCGCCCGGGTGCGCCAGGGCGACATCCTGGTGGGCAAGGTCACGCCGAAGGGCGAGCAGGAGCTCAGCCCCGAGGAGCGCCTCCTCAAGGCGATCTTCGGCGACAAGGCCGGCGACGTGCGCGACGCCTCCCTCAAGGCGCCACCGGGGATGGACGGCATCGTCATCGACATCAAGGTGTTCTCGCGCCGGGAGAAGGACGAGAGCACGAAGCAGCAGGAGAAGAAGAAGATCGAGAAGCTGCGCCGCGAGTCCAAGAAGGAGCGCGAGCGGATCGCCGACGTCCGCCTCTCGAGCGTCACCGAGATCCTGGCCGAGCAGTCGGTGAACGTGCTCAAGAGCGCCGCCACCGGGGAGGCCATCGCCCGCAAGGGGCGCAAGTTCGCCCCCGAGTTCCTCCAGGAGGTGGATCTGGACGACATCGCCTGGGGCGTGCCGGTGACCGAGGACGAGCGGGTCAACGAGCGCTTCTGGGCGGCGATGGAAGGCGCCCAGAACGCCTTCACCCGCTGCGAGCGCGAGCTGGAGAAGGAGATCGAGAAGGTCACCCGCGGGGACGAGCTGCCGCCGGGCGTGGTGAAGCTGGTGAAGGTGTACATCGCCAAGAAGCGCAAGCTCTCGGTGGGCGACAAGATGGCGGGCCGCCACGGCAACAAGGGCGTGGTGGCGAAGATCCTCCCGGAGGAGGACATCCCCTATCTGCCGGACGGCACGCCGGTCGAGGTCGTGCTGAACCCCCTGGGCGTGCCCTCGCGCATGAACATCGGCCAGGTGCTGGAGACGCACCTGGGCTGGGCGGCGCAGGCCCTCGGCGACATGGTGGCCACGCCGGTCTTCGCGGGGGCGACGGTCGACGAGATCAAGGCCGAGCTGCGCCAGGCCGGGCTGCCCGAGGACGGCAAGAGCCTGCTCTACGACGGCCGCACGGGCGAGCCCTTCGACAACCGGGTCACCGTCGGCTACATCTACATGCTGAAGCTCTCCCACCTCGTGGACGACAAGATCCACGCCCGCTCCACCGGTCCGTACTCCCTCGTCACGCAGCAGCCCCTGGGCGGCAAGGCCCAGTTCGGCGGCCAGCGCTTCGGCGAGATGGAGGTCTGGGCGCTCGAGGCCTACGGCGCCGCGTACACGCTGCAAGAGCTGCTCACCGTGAAGAGCGACGACGTCGCCGGGCGCTCGCGCATCTACGAGGCCATCGTCAAGGGCGAGAATCCGCCCGAGCCGGGCGTGCCCGAGTCGTTCAACGTGCTCGTGAAGGAGCTGCAGAGCCTCTGCCTGGAAATGCAGTTCGAGGAAGTCTGAAGCGGTCGTGAATGCATCCGGTCCCGGTCCTGCGGCGCGGAGCCGCCGCTCCGCGGGAGGGGGCCGTTCGAGGAGAGTGGAATGAGCCTGGAAACGGAACTGCAGTCGCCGCTCAACCTGGCCGGAGGCAGTCTGGGGCTGACCCGGCCCGACGAACGCGAGCAGCGCCGGCGGGCGGCCTTCAACACGATGCGGATCCGACTGGCGTCGCCCGACGTCATCCGGAGCTGGTCGCACGGCGAGGTGACCAAGCCCGAGACCATCAATTACCGCTCCTTCAAGCCGGAGAAGGACGGGCTCTTCTGCGAGAAGATCTTCGGCCCGGTCAAGGACTGGGAGTGCAACTGCGGCAAGTACAAGCGCATTCGCTACCGCGGCGTGATCTGCGACCGCTGCGGCGTGGAAGTGACGCAGGCCAAGGTGCGGCGCGAGCGGATGGGGCACATCGAGCTGGCCGTGCCGGTCTCGCACATCTGGTTCTTCAAGGGCGTGCCCTCGCGCATCGGCCACCTGCTGGACATGAGCATCCGCGACCTCGAGCGCATCCTCTACTACGAGTCGTTCGTGGTCATCGAGCCGGGCACGACCGGGTTCAAGAAGCGGGAGATCATCACCGAGGAGCAGTACAGCGAGGTGATGGACGAGCAGCCGGACTCCGGGCTCAAGGCCAAGATGGGAGCCGAGGCCATCCGTGACCTGCTCGCCGAGCTGGACCTCGAGGAGCTGTCCACCGAGCTGCGCGCCCAGGCCAAGATGGAGACCTCGGTGCAGCGGAAGAAGGAGCTGCTGAAGCGGCTCCGCATCGTCGAGGCGTTCCGCCACAGCGGAAACCGCCCGGAGTGGATGATCCTCGAGTGCATCCCGGTGCTGCCGCCGGACCTGCGTCCCCTGGTGCCGCTCGAGGGCGGCCGCTTCGCCACCTCGGACCTGAACGACCTCTATCGGCGCGTCATCAACCGCAACAACCGGCTGAAGAAGCTGATCGACATCAAGGCGCCCGAGGTCATCCTGCGCAACGAGAAGCGCATGCTCCAGGAGGCGGTGGACGCGCTCTTCGACAACGGCCGCCGCAGCCGGGCGGTGCGCGGACAGGGCAACCGGCCGCTGAAGTCGCTGTCCGACATGCTCAAGGGCAAGCAGGGCCGCTTCCGCCAGAACCTGCTCGGCAAGCGCGTGGACTACTCGGGACGCTCGGTGATCGTGGTGGGCCCGGAGCTCAAGCTGAACCAGTGCGGCCTGCCGAAGAACATGGCCCTCGAGCTGTTCAAGCCCTTCATCATCCGCAAGCTCGAGGACCGCGGCTTCGTGCAGACGGTGAAGAGCGCCAAGCGGCTGGTCGAGCGCGAGAAGCCCGAGGTGTGGGACATCCTGGGCGAGATCATCGAGAATCACCCGGTTCTGCTGAACCGCGCGCCGACCCTGCACCGCCTGGGCATCCAGGGCTTCGAGCCCGTGCTCGTCGAAGGCAAGGCGATTCGCATCCATCCCCTCGTCTGCCAGGCGTTCAACGCCGACTTCGACGGCGACCAGATGGCGGTCCACGTGCCCCTCTCGTTCGAGGCGCAGATCGAGACCAGCCTGCTCATGCTGTCGACCAACAACATCCTCTCGCCCGCCAACGGACGCCCGCTCGCGACGCCCAACCAGGACATCGTGCTGGGCTGCCACTACCTGACGAAGCCGCGCGGCGAGACGCTGAATCCCCAGGCCGGCGAGGCGGGCCTCGCCGCCGACGATCCCCGGCGGCTGCGCACCTTCAACACCCCGGCCGAGGTGCGCGCGGCCTTCGACGACGGAGCGGTGCCGCTGCACGGGCTGATCGCCCTGCGCGCCGGCAGCGTGGCCTCGGCGCGGCCGGCGGACGGCCCGTACCTGTGCACGACGCCGGGCCGCGTGCTCTTCAACGAGGTCGTGCCGCCCCAGCTCGGCTTCATCAACGAGACGATGGACAAGAAGCGGCTGGAGAACCTGGTCGGCGACTGCTACGGGCGGCTGGGCTCCGAGGTGACGTCGGACCTGCTCGACGCCCTCAAGGACCTGGGCTTCCACTACGCGACGCAGGCGGGGTTCACCGTCGGCATCGACGACGTGCGCATCCCGCCCGAGAAGCACGAGATCATCGCCCGCGCCCGGCGGGAGGTCGACCAGATCAACTCGAACTACCGCAACGGCGTGATCACCGAGAGCGAGCGCTACAACAAGGTGATCAACACCTGGACGCTCACCACGACGGAGGTGGAGCAGGTCACCTTCGACGGGCTGTCGGGGGACCACGAGGGCTTCAACCCCATCTTCATGATGGCGGACTCGGGGTCGCGCGGAAACCGCGAGCAGGTCCGGCAGCTCGCCGGCATGCGCGGCCTCATGGCGAAGCCGCAGAAGAAGCTGACCGGCGGGCTGGGCGAGATCATCGAGTCGCCGGTCACGCACAACTTCAAGGAAGGGCTGACCGTGCTCGAGTACTTCATCTCGACGCACGGCGCGCGCAAGGGCCTGGCCGACACCGCCCTCAAGACGGCGGACGCCGGCTACCTCACCCGCCGCCTCGTGGACGTGGCTCAGGACGTGATCATCAACGAGCCCGACTGCGGGACGATCCGCGGGCTGTCGGTCGGAGCGCTGAAGGACGGCGAGGACATCATCGAGGCGCTGGCGGACCGCGTGCTGGGACGCGTGGTGGCGGAGGACGTCGTCCACCCGATCACCGGCGACGTGCTGGTCGAGGCCGGGCAGCTCATCGACGAGAGCCTGACCCGTCGCCTCGACGAGGCGGCGAAGGCGGGGCTCGACAAGATCAAGATCCGCTCGGTGCTGACCTGCGACGCGCGGCGCGGGGTGTGCGCGAAGTGCTACGGACGCAACCTCGCCACGGGCCGCCCCGTGGACCTCGGGGAGGCCACCGGCGTCATCGCCGCCCAGTCCATCGGCGAGCCGGGCACGCAGCTCACCCTGCGCACGTTCCACATCGGCGGCGTGGCGGGGCGCATCGTCGAGGAATCGCGCACGGTCGCCAAGGAGGCGGGCGCGGCCCGCTACGTGGCCCTCGACGTCGTGGACTACCGCCCCGGCACGCGCGTCTGCGTGGGCTACACGGGTGAGATCGAGCTGCTGGACGCGTCGGGGCGCGTGCGCCAGCGCTTCACGGTGCCGTACGGCGCGCACGTGTTCGTCGGCGACGGGCAGTCCGTCGAGGCCGACCAGCCGCTCTTCGAGTGGGACCTGTACAACAAGCCGATCGTCACGGAGAAGTCGGGCACCGTGCGTTTCGTGGACATCAAGGAGAGGGTCACGGTGCGCGACGAGGTGGACGACACCTCGGGCCTCAAGCTGCTCGTCATCATGGAGGACCGCAACAAGGAGCTGCAGCCGGCCATCGACATCGTCGACCCGGAGGGCGGGAAGGTGGCGCACTATCCGCTGCCGACCGGCGCGCGGCTCGAGGTGCGTGACGGCCAGGTGGTGGGCGCCGGCGAGGTGCTCGTGAAGGTCCGGCGCGAGGCAGGCAAGGTCCGCGACATCACGGGCGGCCTGCCGCGCGTGGCCGAGCTGTTCGAGGCGCGCCGCCCGAAGGAGGCGGCCATCGTCGCCGAGATCGACGGGCGCGTGGAGTTCGGCAGCGTGTCGCGCGGACTGCGCAAGCTCATCATCCGGGGCGAGGACGGCGAGGCCCAGGAGGTGCAGATCCCGCAGGGTCGCCACCTCTACGTGCAGGAGGGCAGCCAGGTGCGCGCGGGCGACCGGCTGACCGAGGGGCCCATCAACCCGCACGACATCCTCAAGATCAAGGGCATCGAGGAGGTCCAGGAGTACCTGGTCAACGAGATCCAGGAGGTCTACCGGCTGCAGGGCGTGCGCATCGACGACAAGCACATCGAGGTGATCGTGCGCCAGATGCTGCAGAAGGTGCGCATCGAGGATCCGGGCAACACCGCGTTCCTCGAGGGCGAGCACGTGGACCGGCTGGCGGTGCTCGAGGAGAACGAGCGCATGCTGCGCGAAGGCCAGTCGCCCGCGACCTTCCAGCCGCTGCTGCTGGGGATCACGAAGGCCTCGCTGTCCACGGACAGCTTCATCTCGGCGGCCTCCTTCCAGGAGACCACGCGCGTGCTGACCGAGGCGGCGATCCAGGGCAAGCTGGACTACCTGCGCGGGCTGAAGGAGAACGTGATCATCGGCCACCT
>JAWOLC010000170.1:0-16857 GCA_033853925.1 Candidatus Eiseniibacteriota bacterium | reverse complement strand
TGGTCAAGAGCGAGCTCTCCTGCCTGGCCAGGGCGGCGCGGGAGTTCGCCAGCCCGCAGATCCGCAACCGGGCCACGGTGGGGGGCAACCTGGCCAACGCCTCGCCCGCCGCGGACCTCGTCCCGCCGCTCATCGCCCTGGGGGCCCAGGCGCTCCTCGCCTCCAAGGCGGGCGAGCGCTCGCTGCCCCTGGAGGAGCTCTTCACCGGGCCGGGGCGCACGCGGCTTGGAGAGGACGAGCTGCTCGTGGGCGTGAGGGTGCCGCGGCGCAAGAGCGCCTTCCAGGCCTTCGCCAAGTTCGGCTCGCGGGGGGCGAACGTCATCGCCGTGATCAACATGGCCCTGTGCTTCGACTTGAAGGGCGGGGCGATCTCGGGCGCGCGGGTGGCCTACGGCTGCTGCGCCCCGACGCCGCTGAGGGCGCGGAGCGTGGAGGCCTGGCTCGAGGGCAAGCCGCTGTTGCCCTCGCTGGTCGCGGGGGTGGGCGAGGTGGTGCGAGGGGAGATCCGGCCCATCGACGACGTGCGCGGCTCGGCCCGCTACAAGGCGGCGCTGGCGGTCAACGCCACCGAGGACGCGCTGGAAGAGGCCCTGGCGCGAGCGCGAGCCGCCGCCTGACGAGGAGCCTGCCGTGAGCGCCATCGAGATCACCCTGAAGGTCAACGGCACGGTGCGCAAGTCGCCCATGCCTCCGGGCATCCGCCTCTTGGACGCCCTGAGGCGGCTGGGCTACACCGGCACCAAGGAGGGCTGCGGCGAGGGCGAGTGCGGGGCCTGCACCGTGCTGCTCGACGGCCGCCCGGTGAACTCGTGCCTGGTGCCCGCGATCCACGCCGCGGGCGCGCGCGTGGTCACGGTCGAGGGCCTGGCGCCGGGTCCGCGCCTCACGGCGCTCCAGCGCGCGTTCGTCGACATGGGCGGCGCCCAGTGCGGCATCTGCACCCCGGGCATGCTGGTCTCGGCCTGGGAGCTGCTCGCGCGCGCGAAGGGGCGCGTGCCGGGCGAGGACGAGGTGCGCGAGGCGCTGGCGGGCAATCTCTGCCGCTGCACCGGCTACCAGAAGATCGTGGACGCCGTGCGCGCGGCGGCGCGCGCGTCCCGCGCCCGTTCCTCCCGCCCGGGCCGCCGTACCCCCGGGGCGCGGGCCGGAAGGTCCGCGCGCGCCCGCGGGGCCGCGGCGCGGGGCCCGCGAGGCCTCCGGTGAGGGCCCCGCTCTCGGCCCTGGAGGTCGCGCGCCCGCGCGATCTCGGTCAGGCGCTCGGGCTCCTCCACGCCGCGCGCAACGGGGAACGGCCGGTGCCGCTGGCCGGGGGCACGGACATCTACGTCTCGCTCAACGCGGGCGTCCTGCCCGGCCGGCGCTTCCTCGACCTCGGCGAGCTGCGCGAGCTGAAGGGCGTGCGCGGGCGGGACGGCGCCCTCACCCTCGGGGCGCTGACCACGTTCGCCGAGATTCGCGAGCATCCGGTCGTGCGCCGGCGCTACCCCGCCCTCGCCGCGGCGGCGGCCGAGATCGGGGGCTGGCAGATCCAGAACCGCGCGACCTTGGGCGGCAACATCGCCAACGCCTCGCCGGCCGGGGACTCCCTGCCCGTGCTCCTGGCGCTCGAGGCGGTCGTGCACGCGCGCTCCGTGCGGGGCCCGCGCGACGTGCCCTGCACGGACCTGTTCCGCGGCTACCGCGACCTCGCGCTCGAGCGCGACGAGCTGATCACCGCCGTCACCCTGCCGCCGCCGCCCCGCGCGCGGCAGTTCTTCCGCAAGGTGGGGACGCGCCGGGCGCAGAGCATCTCGAAGGTGGTGTTCTGCGGCCTGCTCGGCCTGGGAGGCGACGGCCGCGTGGGCCTGGCGCGCCTGGCCCTGGGCAGCGTGGCGCCCGTCACCCTCCGCGCGCGCCGGGCCGAGCAGATCCTGCTCGGCGCCCGGCCGTCGGCCGCGGTCGCGGCGGCCGCCCGGGCCGCCCTGCTGGAGGAGGTGACGCCCATCGACGACATCCGCTCGGAGCGGGACTACCGCCTCCTCGTCTCGGGCAACGTGCTCGAGCAATTCCTGCGCGCCACGGAGCCCCGTTTCGCGCGGGCCTAGCCGGCGTTCCCCTCGCCGGCTCTATTCCATTCAAGTCCGGCGAAGGCGAGCCGATAACGGCACCAGGACCGTGAGGGGCCGCGCCCGTCCCGCAATGCCCGCGAAGGCGGGCCCGGACGGCGGGCGTGGCACCGGTCCTCCGGAGACTCGCGTGACCGATTCGCCTCGCCCCGCTCTGACCGACGTGACCCGTGCGCTGGCCCACCTGGCCGACCGGGTCCTGGTGCGCAAGCCGCTGGGCCTCGAGCCCTACGTGACGCACACGCTCAAGCTCGTGATGAGCGAGCTCGAGCTGCTGATCCCGGGGCTGGAGCCGCCGCCCAACGCCGAGGCGGCGCGCGCCTTCGCGGAGGCGGCCCAGGTGGCGCTGCACAACGGCGACGAGCGCGAGGCGCTCTCCTACGCGCTCCGCGGCCTCTCGTGCTCACCGCACGATCCGGTGCTCTGGTACCTCGCCGGGGCGGCGTGCATCGAAGTAGGCAGTCTCGAGATCGCGATGCGCCTGCTCTGGCACGCCCTCTGGATCCACCCGGGGTATCCGGCCGCCCGCCGGGACCTGGAGGCGCTCACCGGCTTCTTCGACCAGGGCGAGGACATCCCGACCGAGGACTTCCGCGTCGAGGATACGCGCGAGGACGAGGAGAGCGGCGAGGACGAGCGCGCGGCCTGACGCGCCGCTTTCGACCTTCCGTGACATCCCCACTCGGTTCGCGCGTGGCTGGCGCGGCCTGCGTCCCTATGCCAGACTCCGCCCGGTCGGGAGACTCCGCATGCGCTGGTCGGTGAACATCGGCAGTCTGTTCGGGATCCGGGTCGAGCTGCACGTCACCTTCCTGCTCTTCATCGGCTGGATCGCCATCAACCAGGGGCTGCTCACCGGCGACGCCGGCCGGGCCGTCGCGGCCGTGGCACTGCTCCTGCTCGTGTTCTTCTGCGTGCTCCTGCACGAGCTGGGCCACGCCCTGACGGCGCGGCGCTTCGGCATCACCACCCGCGACATCGTCCTCCTGCCGATCGGCGGGGTGGCGCGGCTCGAGCGCATGCCCGATCAGCCCCAGCAGGAGGTCCTGGTCGCCATCGCGGGCCCCGCGGTGAACGTGGGCATCGCGGCGGTGCTGTACGCGCTCATGCGGATCGCCCAGCACCCGACGGGACTGCGGGAGCTGGTGCAGGGCGGCCTGCTCGAGACCCTGCTCCTCGTGAACGTGGTCATGGTGCTCTTCAACCTGATCCCCGCCTTTCCCATGGATGGCGGCCGCGTGCTGCGTGCCCTCCTCGCCCTGCGCCTGCCGTACGTGGAGGCGACGCGCATCGCCTCGGCGGTCGGCCAGGGCGCCGCGCTGCTGCTGGGCGTCGCGGGGCTCTTCTACTTCAACAACTGGATGCTGGCCTTCGTGGCCCTGTTCGTATTCCTGGCCGCCGGCGAGGAGCGTGCGCTGGTGCAGACGCGCACCTCGCTCACCGGCCTGCCGGTGCGCGCCGCGATGCTCACCGACTTCCGGCGCCTCGACGTGCACGAACCCCTGCGTCGGGCCGTCGAGTACCTGATGACGGGGAGCCAGCAGGACTTCCCGGTGATGAACGGCGAGGAGCTGTGCGGGCTGCTCACCCGCTCCGCGCTGATCTCGGCCCTGGAGAAGCTGGGGATGGACGCCCTGGTGGGCGAGGCCATGAACTGCGAGCCGGCCTTCGCGGACGCGACCGAGCCTCTCGACTCGGTGGTCTCGCGCATGCGCGGCCGCGACCACGCCTCCGTGCCCGTGCTCGACCACGGCCGGCTCGTCGGGCTCGTGACCGTGGACAACGTGGACGATCTGCTGCGCGTGCGCGAGGCGCTCCGGCGCTACGCGGCGAGCGGGTAGTGCCCTGTCCCGGGACGGGGCACTAGCCCCCGAGATCCGCGCGCGCCCGCCGCGTTGACTCCCCTGCGAGCGGGCCTCAGACTGACCCGCACGATGCGCCGTCGCTTCCCCATCGGCAGGGTGAGCGCGCTGGCAGCGCTCCTCGTCGCGGTCCTCCTCGTCGCCGAGCACGAGAGGGGGCCGCGCTGGCGCGCGCTGCGCGCCGGGGTCGAGTTCACGACGCTGCACGGCGAGCCCTGGTGTCGCTACGGCTCCGCCACCCTCGCCGTCCTCCGCCTCGATCCGGCGCGGGTGCGCATCCGCGTGCGCTACTTCCGGAGCGAGGGCGAGCAGGTGCCGCCCGACATCGCCGCCTGGCAGCAGCGCACCGGCGCCCTGGCGGTCTTCAACGCGGGTCAGTACTACCCGGACTACTCGTACATGGGCCTGCTGGTCAGCGGCGGGCAGGTGATCTCGGCGCGGCGGCACCCGACCTTCCAGGCGGCGCTCGTCGCCGGCCCCCGCGCTCGCGGGCCGCGCGCCCGCGTGCTCGACCTGGCTCGCGAGCCGCTGGGCCGCGATTCGCTGCCCTGGGCCGAGGTGGCTCAGTCCTTCATGCTCTTCGACCGCGACGGCGGCGTGCGCGTGCGGCAGAGCGACCAGGTGGCGGCTCGCACCGCCGTCGCGGAAGACCACGCCGGCCGGCTGGTGGTGGTCACGAGCGAGGGCGGCTACACCCTCTGGGACTTCGCCCGAGTGCTGAGGTCCCTGCCGCTCGGGCTGGCGCAGGCCATGGCGATGGACGGAGGCCTCGAGGCGGAGATGGTGGTGTCGGCGGGGAGCTTCCGCTACGCGAGCTACGGGCAGTGGGAGGAGGGCCGGACGGCCGCTCCGGCTCCGCGGCCGCCGGTGGGGCTCCCCGCGGTCGTCACGGTGAGCGCGCCGTGAGTTCCGGCTCGCGGTTTCCCTGCCCGCGCTGCGGCCGGCCGCTCGGCCGCAGTGCGCGCGGGCGCCCGCGCCGGATCCGCTGCCCGCGCTGCCGCTTCCTCCTCTTCGACTACCCGCGGCCCTGCGCCGGCGTGCTGGTGCTGCGGGGCCGAGACGTGCTCCTCCTGCGGCGCGCTCATCCTCCCCGCAAGGGCTGCCTGGACGTGCCCGGCGGCTTCCTCGAGGCCGACGAGGCGGTCGAGGGGGCGGCGCGGCGCGAGCTGGAGGAGGAGACCGGCCTCACCGTCGGAAGCCTGCGGCCGCTCGGGCTCTATTGGGACCGCTACTACGTGCGGGGCTTCGGCTACTTCCCGACGATGAACTTTTACTTCGTCGGTCGCTGGCGCGCCGGTGTGCCGCGCGCCGCCGACGACGCGGCCAGCGCCGAGTGGGTGCCGGTGGCGCGGCTCGGAGGCGATGACGCCCGCTACGCGTGGAAGCACATGCGGGTGATCTTCCGCGACCTCAAGGCGATGCTGGCGCGGGGGAAGCGAGCCGCCAGCTGAGGCTGTCCTTCCGCCCGGACGGAAGGTATGCTGGACCCATGCGGACGCCCGTCTGCCTGCTCGCTGTCGCGCTGCCCTTGATCGTGTCGCTCGGCACGGCCAAGGCCATGGACGTGCCCGACTCCGCGCAGCGCGCGCGCCTGCAGGAGAGCATCGGGCACCTGGGCAGCGTGCAGATCCTCGGCGCGGGCCGTGCCACGCTGCTGCTCAAGCCCGTCGTGCGCGACGACGGCCTCCACATGCGCGAGCCCTACCGCGCGCCGCGTCTGGCGCTCGTCGAGATCGGCGACGTGCCCAAGCCGCCCCCGCCCCCCGACTTCGTGCCCTGGAGCGCGATCGAGGCCGTGCAGGTGAAGAGGAGCATGAATCCAGGGAGCATGGCGCGGGGATTCGTGATCGGCGGGCTGCTCGGCGCCCTGGTGTCCATGCCCTTCGTCCAGGCGCTGGGGAGGGCGGACGTGCCGCGCGCCCCCGCGATCTCGTTCTTCGCCGTGCCCGGCGCGGCCGTCGGCGTGGTGTTCGGCGCCGGCATCCAGCACTGGGAGACCGTGTATCCGGCGCCGGCTTCGGGGAGCCCGTGAGCCTTGGCGGCGGAGGAGAAGGCCTCGTGGCCTCCGGCCGCTACCTGGTCCTGCACGCCGAGCGCGAGTGCGGCGAGGAGCGCTGGGAGCTGCGCGCGGCGGGCGAGGGCTTCGTGCTCACCGGCGAGCAGGAGCTGTTCGCGCCCCATCCCCGTCCCCTGCGCCAGGAGTGGCGCGCCACGCTCAGCCGGCGCGGCCGGCTGACGGGGCTCGAGGTGCGCTGGTCGAGACCGCGCGTGCTGCGCGCGCGGCACGCGGTCGAGGGCGGACGCTGGCACGCGCGGATCGAGTACGGCGGCCAGGTCCGCGAGCAGGACGGCGAGTTCTCCGATGCCTGCGAGGTGGAGTACGGGACCCGCGTGGCCAGCCTGTTCGTCCTGGCGCGCCGGGAATTCCGGCTGGGGACGGAGCACGAGTTCCCGGTGCTCAGGATCGGGCCCGCCTGGCAGACGGTGACGACCGAGCAGATGCGCTACCGTCTGGCCGAGGAAGGCGTCCGCGAGACCCCCATCGGGCCGGTGCAGGGCCGGCGCTTCGTCGTGAGCCTGCCCGCGAGCACGGCGGCCGAGGGCTGGACGATCTGGACCGACGACGCGGGCTTCGTGCTCGAGTCGTACGAGGGACCCGACACCTCCCGCTCGTGGATGCGGCTCGTGGAGTACGGGCGCAGCCCGCAGGAAGGAGCCCCATGGGCCTCTTGATCAAGCAGGGCGAGATCGTCACGGCCGCGGACCGCTACGTCGCCGACCTCTTCGTGGAGAACGGGCGGATCGCCGCCATCGGCGCGGAGCTGGCGAGGCGCTCGCCGGGAGACGAGGTGCTCGACGCCGCCGGACGGCTCGTGCTGCCGGGCTTCGTGGACCCGCACGTGCACCTGGCGCTGCCCGTGGCCGGCACCGTCTCGGCCGACGACTTCGCGACCGGCACGGCCTCGGGCGTGGCGGGCGGCACGACCACGATCATCGACTTCGTGGTGCCGGAGCGCGGCCAGTCGCTGCTGGCGGCGCTTCGCCTGTGGCAGGAGCGCGCGCGCTCCTCGGTGACCGACTACGCCTTCCACATGGGGATCTCGGGCTGGGAGGAGCACACGGCTGGCGAGATGCGCGAGCTGATCCAGGCGCACGGCCTCACCTCCTTCAAGGTGCTCATGGCGTACAAGGGCACGCTCATGGTGGACGACAGCGAGCTCTATCAGGTCATGAAGCACGCGGCGAAGCTGGACGCCACGGTGCTCGTGCACGCGGAGAACGGCGACGCGGTGGCGGCGCTGCAGCAGGAGCTGCGGGCGAAGGGCGACCTGGGCCCCGAGTTCCACGCCCTCTCGCGGCCCAGCAGCCTGGAGGGCGAGGCCACGCACCGGGCCCTCGTCATGGCTCGGCTGCACGGGACCTCGGTCTACATCGTCCACATGACCTGCCGGGAGGCGGTCGAGGAGCTGCAGCGCGCCCGCCTGGCGGGGCAGCGCTGCTTCGGGGAGACCTGTCCGCAGTACCTGCTGCTCGACGACAGCGTCTTCGCCAAGCCCGGCTTCGAGGCGGCGGCCTACGTGTGCAGCCCGCCCATCCGGCCGGCGCACCGCGGACACCACGACGCGCTGTGGCGCGGGCTCGCCAGCGGCATCCTCGACGCCGTGGGCACCGACCACTGTCCCTTCACCATGGCGCAGAAGCTCCTCGGCAAGGACGACTTCACGAAGATCCCCGGCGGGCTGCCGGGGATCGAGGACCGCCTCCAGCTTCTCTACACCTACGGCGTCTGCGAAGGGCGCTTCGACCTGCAGCGGATGGTGGCCATCGGCAGCACGAACCCGGCGCGGATCTTCGGGCTGTACCCGCGCAAGGGGACGATCGCGGTGGGCAGCGACGCCGACCTCGTGCTCTACGACCCCACGACCACGTCGGTGCGCAGCGCCCGCACCCACCATTCCCGATGCGACCGCAACCCCTACGAGGGCTTCCCCGTGAAGGGCAGCCCGAGCCACGTCATCGTGAACGGGCGCGTCGCCTTCGCCGACGGAAGGCTGCGGGTCGAGCCCGGAAGCGGGCGGTACCTGTCCCGCAGCCCGAGCCGCGCACCCATGCCGACGCCGACCGGCGCCACCGAGATGGGACGCATCGCCTGACCCGGAGCGGAGGGCGGCCGTCGGGTCCGGCTCCTCGACGAACGGGGTGCTACGGCTTCGCCGTCCTCGGCAGCGGCTTCTCGAGCACCAGCGCCGCCCGCCAGCGAGCGGGGCCGACGCGGCGCCAGATGTGCAGGTAGGCGCTCGAGTCGGGGCGCGCGTCTCCCGGCTGCACGCGCTCGACCACGCCGTAGGTGCAACCCAGATCGCCCGAGCGCGCCACTCGCTGCGAGTCGGGGTGCCAGGCGGCGGCTCCGGGAATGGCCGAGTAGCTGTCGCGAGCCGCGCGCGCTCCGCCCACGGGCTCCGCTCCCTCGCGGTAGAGCCGGACATCGCTCGTGGTCCAGCGCGTGAAGGCCACCTCGGCGCCCAAGGTGCGGGCGTCGCTGGTCCAGTCGCGATCCAGGGCCTCGAGATCCAGGTCCTTCGCGTAGGCGCGCCGGTGCTCGGGCCCGACCACGAACGCGTGGCTGCCGACCCCGCGCCCCGGTCGGTCGTGGGAGATGCCCACGTCGAGCGCCACCCGCCAGCTTCCGTCGGCCTGCTTCTGCCAGATCGAGACGAAGTGGCCATAGCCGACCGGCTGCGTCGCGTCGTACGGCCTCAGCTCGGAAGGTCCCGTCGTCCACCCCAGATCGCCGGCCGCCGAGACTTCCGCCGCGGACGGCTCCCAGAGCAGCGTGGCCGGCACGGGCCCTCGCGCCTCCCACACCTGCCGGCCGTTCACGGCCCGCGGGCGAAGGAGCACGCCGTCGGCGGCGAGATAGGTGAGGAACGCCTCCCGCATGCCCTTCTCGACGGACAGGGCGGCGAAGGCGCGCTCGCTCGCGACCAGGGAGTCCAGCTCCGCCCGTCCGGAGGCGGTGACCGGAGGGGCGCCGAGGCAGAGCAGGACGAGGAGCGCCAGCAGGGTGAACGGCCTGGCCAGGGTCATGCGATCCTCCGTGAACGCTTCGTGGAGACGCGCCTACTGCCACGCCCGGCGGAGTTCGCATCATGCCTCGGCACGGCCGCCCGGGCAATCGCGACCCCCTGCACAGCCTTCCCGTGAGCCCGTCCGCCGTGACCCGGCCGCGCGACGGGACATCAGGAAAGCCGGAGGTCCTGAGGCTTCCCGCGCACCGGGGGGCTGGGCGATCGGCCCGGTGCGCGCCGGCTTCCGCTTTTCGTTCGTCCCGGTAGCGGCGGCAGGCACAGGGCCCGACGAGGAGCTTAGCCGTCGAGGCCGGTGCATGTATACTGAGTCCACGGGGCGCGGCGCGGAACCGCGCGTGTCGGGCAGTCAGCGAAGCGGTGATCACGCACCGTGTCGCGCCCCAACCGCGCACTCTCGCGCCTTGCGCCGGCCATGGGGCTCGCTGTCCCGTGGCCGTTTCCGCGCTCGGCGCTGGCCTTCCTCACGGCCGGCGCTCGCAGTGCCCGACGCCTGCGCACTGCGTCCCCGCGCACGTGGTTTCTTCGCGCGGTGAGCGACGGCAGTGCGTGGTTCGGGGCCGAGTCGAGGGCTCGTGGGGGCGGGGCGGGCTCGCCCGCGCCTCAGCGATGGACCGGCTCGCGCGTGTGCCGGCGCAGCTTCTCGAACTTCTCCTGCGCCGCCGCCGCGACGAGGCTGGTCACGGCTTCCATCGAGATCGAGAGGTTGTTGATGATCAGGTCGTAGCCCAGGGGATCGTCGATCTCCCGCCCGTAGACCTTGCGGATGAACTCGGCCCGCTCGCGGTCCCGATGCTCGATCTCGCGCAGGGCCTCGGGCTCCGAGTAGCCCTCGCGCGTCATCAGGTTCCTCACCCGCACGTCGCGCGGCGCCACGATGCGCAGATGGAAGCCGCGCTCCGGCCCCAGGATGAAGTTGGCGCCGCGCCCCACCACGACCACGCCTCCCAGGTGCGAGATGGAGTAGATGACCTCGAGCAAAGCCTTCACGTAGTCGCTGGCGTCCACGTACGTGCCCTGGAGCATGGACTCGAACCAGAGCTGGAGCTGCGATTTCGCGTGACCGTCGAGCGACTCGACGATGCGGCGCTTGTAGCCCGACGATTCGCAGATGCGGTCGATGATGTCCCGGTGGAGGAGGGTGTAGCCGAAGCGCTCGGCCAGCCTCTCGGCGAGGATGGTGCCTCCGGAGCCGCGGTCGCGCGATACGGTGAGGACGGGCTCCACGAGCGAGCCCGGCCGCGAGAGGAGCCCGTCCTCGCGGGCTTTCGCCGCTCGCTCCAGCTCCCACTTGCGGATCTGGCGATCCAGCAGATTGTCCTTCGATGTCACTTCAGACCTCTGCGCTGCGGGCCAGCAGGCCGGGAGATCCTCGCTTCCAGTCTAGTCCGCTTGCCCGCGGCGGGCCAGCCCTCTCGAGGGCCCCTGTCTTCTTCGGATGCGGCGGCCTCCCGCCGGAACGAAGGCCGGCGAGCGGCCCCGCAACTCGGCGGCTGGCAACGCGTCGGCTCGGAGGCTCGTGGTAGAGTGGGCCGATGATGGCACAGGCGGCCGAACCGCTGGCGCCTCGGGCTCGCCATGGCGCCACCGCGCTCTGGCGGATCTGGCTTCCGCTGTTCGTGGTGGGGCTGGCCCTGCGGGTCGCCTACGCGATCGTGGCCGTGGGTGTCCACGGCCGGCCCTTCTCGGACCCGGCGGAGTACGACGCCGTGGCCTGGAACCTGACGCGCGGGCTCGGCTTCTCCCTGGCGCCCCCGGGAGGCTCGCCGTATCCCACGGCCGTCACGCCCCCGCTCCTGCCGGCCATCGTCAGCCTGCTCTATGCCGTGGCGGGCCATCGCTACTTCGCCGCCCTGCTCCTGCAGTGCGTGCTCGGCGCCTGCGTGCCCCTGCTGCTCGCGGCCCTCGCCGCCTCCCTCCTCGACCGCCGGGTGGGGATCGTCTCCGGCTGGCTCTGCGCCGTGCATCCGCTCCTCGTCTTCTTCTCCGCCTACCTCCTCACCGAGAACCTGCTCCTCCCGGCCACGCTTCTCGCCCTGTGGTTGAGCGCGCTGTGGGCCCGACGGGGGCGGGGCGGCTGGGCCTTCGGCGCCGGCGTGGGCTGGGGCCTCGCCAGCCTGGCGCGCCCGACCGCCCTGCCGCTCCCGCTCGTGGTCGTGGGCTGGGCGTGGGGAGCGCTGCCCCCGCGCCTCACTCCGCGACGGCGTCTGGGCCAGGCCGCTCTGCTGCTTCTCGGCCTGGCGATCACGCTCGCCCCCTGGACCGTGCGCAACGCGCGCCTCCTGCACGCCTTCGTCCCCGTGGCGACCCGTGGCGGTGGGGCGCTGTGGGTGGGCAACAATCCGCAGGTGTGGGCCGACCTGCTGCGGCGGGGGGGCGGCGCCGAGCGCTCCTTCTACGACTACGCCGAGGAGCAGTTCCGCGGGCTCGACGAGATCCAGCGCGACGCCCTGGCCCGGCGGCGCGCGCTGCAGTTCCTGCTCGAGCACCGCGCCCTGTGGCCCGAGATGGCCGCCGTCAAGCTCAGGCGCTTCTGGCGGATCTCGGCCGAGGGCGGCGGCACGGGGACCTGGCAGCGTCCGGGCTCGCCGCTGGCCGGGGTGCTGCGCCGAGTCGATCCGCTGCCCGTGTGGTCCCTGCTCGTCTTCCCGCTGGCGCTCGCCGGCGGGGTCCTGCTCCTCGCCGCGCCGCGGCGCTGGCTGCGCTCGCTCGTCCTCTGGGTGATCCTCTACTTCAATCTGCTGGCGGTGGCCTTCTGGGGCTCGCTCCGCATGCGGCTGCCGATCGAGCCGTTGCTCGTCCTGCTCGCCGCGGTCCCGCTCGTGGCGGTCTGGGACCGGGTGCGCGGGCGCCCGCCGCGCCCCGCGCCGGAAAGCGAATAGGCGGGCGGGGCGCCGTGCCCCGCCCGCCTCCGGCTCGCGGTCCCGCGAGCGAATCCCGCGCGACGTCTGGTTACGCCGCCGCCTTCACCGCCTCCACGAGCTTCTGCAGGGCGTTCTTCGCGTCGCCGAAGTACATGTAGGTCTTCGGATTGTAGTAGATCTCGTTGTCGATGCCGGCGAAGCCCGGCCGCAGGCTGCGCTTCACCACGATGATGTGCTGGGCCTTGTCGGCGTCCAGGATCGGCATGCCGTAGATCGGGCTCGCCTTGTCGTAGCGCGCGGCCGGGTTCACCACGTCGTTCGCCCCGATCACCAGCGCCACGTCGCAGCGCTCGAACTCGGGGTTGATCTGGTCGAGGTCGTAGAGCTGCTCGTAGGGCACGTTCGCCTCGGCCAGCAGGACGTTCATGTGGCCGGGCATGCGTCCCGCCACCGGATGCACCGCGTACTTCACGTCCACGCCCTTCGCCCCGAGCAGGTCGGCCAGCTCGCGGGTCACGTGCTGGGCCTGGGCCACGGCCATGCCGTAGCCGGGGATGATGATCACCGACTGCACGTTCTCGAGCAGCATGGCCAGGTCGTCCGCGGAGATCTCGCGGTGGGTCTTCGCCGGGCCTCCCGCCTTGGCGGCCCCGGGCGTCGCCACCGGGCCGCCGCCCACGCCGGCGAACAGCACGTTGGTGATCGAGCGGTTCATCGCCTTGCACATGAGCAGCGTGAGCAGCGTGCCCGACGCTCCGACCAGGGTTCCGCTGATGATCAGCGCCGGCTCCTTGAGCGAGAAGCCGGTGGCCGCCACCGCCAGGCCGGTGAACGAGTTCAGCAGCGAGATGACCACGGGCATGTCGGCGCCGCCGATGGGGATCACCATGAGGATGGCGAACACCAGGGAGATGCCGAGCAGCACGTAGAAGGCGACCGGTCCGCCGCCCAGGCCGATCCAGACGATCACGGCGATCAGCCCCACGAAGAGCAGGGCGTTGAGCGCCTTCTGGAAGCCCGAGGTGATGGCCCGCTCCAGGAAGCCGCTCAGCTTGCCGAACGCCACCAGCGATCCCCAGAACGAGAGCGAGCCGATCACGCCGCCGAAGAGCGTGGCGCCGAAGGCGAGCGGGTTGCTCTCGCCGCGGCCGGCGGCGAAGTTGGCGAACTCCACGGTCGAGATGAGCGCCGCGGCGCCGCCGCCGCAGCCGTTCAACAGCGCCACCATCTGCGGCATCTCGGTCATGCCGACGAAACGGGCGGCCAGCGTGCCCACCAGGCCGCCCACGACGATGCCGACGAAGATGAGGATGCCGGCCGGCGAGGCCGCCCGGAGCACGCCGCCGCCGAAGATGAAGATGAACGAGGCGACGATGGCGAAGGCCATGCCGATGCCGGCGAGCTGGTTGCCCCGCCGGGCGCGCTTGGGGTGGCTGAGGAACTTGAGGCCGATGATGAAGAGGAAGGCCGAGACCAGGTAGGCCAGGTCGGACAGCAGCTTGGGGCTCATGCCTTCCTCCCCGCCGGCTTCTTGGTCTTGAACATCTCCAGCATGCGGTCGGTCACCACCCAGCCGCCGAAGAGGTTCATCGCGCCCAGCACGACCGCCACGAAGCCGAGGGTCGTGAGCAGCCCGCCGTGGGCCTCGGTGAGCACCAGCATGCCCCCGAGCATGACGATGCCGTGGATGAAGTTCGTGCCCGACATGAGCGGCGTGTGGAGCTGGACCGGCACTTTCGAGATCACCTCGAAGCCCACGAACACCGCGAGCACGAAGATGTAGATCGAGTACAGGATCAGCGTGGCTTCGTTCATGACACTTTCTCCGCCGCCGCGGCGGGTTCCTTCACCGCCGGCCCCTTGACCAGACAGGACTCGCGGTTGATGTCGTCCGCGAAGTCGAGGTTGAGCTGGCCGTCCTTCGTGACGAAGTTCATCACCAGCGCGTGCAGGTTGCGGGAGTACATCTGGCTCGCGTGCAGGGGGAGCTGGGCCGCCAGGTTCAGGGGCCCCAGGATGGTCACCCCGCCCTCGGTCGCCTCGGCGCCGGGCTTCGTCAGCTCGCAGTTGCCGCCGGACTCCGCGGCCATGTCCACGATCACCGTGCCCGGCTTCATGTCCCGGACCATCTGGGCCGTCACCAGCACCGGGGCCTTGCGCCCGGGCACCGCGGCGGTGCAGACCACGAGGTCGGCCTGCTTAAGCTTGTCGGCCACCATCTGGCGCTGCTTCGCCTGCTGCTCGGGCGTCAGCTCCTTGGCGTAGCCGCCGGCGGCGACGAGCGACGCGTCGAGCAGCTCGGCGCCCACGAAGGTGGCGCCCAGGCTCTGCACCTCCTCGCGCACGGCGGGACGGATGTCGGTGGCCTCCACCACCGCGCCCAGGCGGCGGCAGGTGGCGATGACCTGCAGCCCCGCCACTCCCGCGCCGAACACGAAGACGCGTGAAGGGGCGATCGTGCCGGCGGCGGTCATCATGAGCGGGAAGAACTTGCCCAGCCGCCCGGCGCCGATCAGGGCCGCCTTGTAGCCCGCGCACGACGCCATGGAGGAGAGCGCGTCCATCTTCTGCGCGCGCGAGGTGCGCGGAATCATCTCCATCGAGAGGGCGGTGACCTTGCGGGCCTCGAGCTTCCTCGCCGGCTCGCTCTTCGGGTCCCGGCCCAGGAAGGAGACGTAGACGGCGCCTTCGCGGATCGCGTCCGCCTCGTGGGCGCCCAGAGCCTGGCTCATCATGGGCTCGCGGACCTTGAGGACCACGTCGGCCTTGGCGAAGACCTCGCGCGCGTTGGGGGCGATGGTGGCGCCCGCCGTGCGGTAGGCCTCGTCGGTGAAGTAGGCGCGATCCCCGGCGCCCGTCTCGATGACCACCTGCATGCCGGCTTTCACCAGCTTGCCGACGGTCTCCGGGACGAGGGCGACGCGAGTCTCGCCAGGAGCGACTTCTCGTGGGACTCCGATGAGCATGGGGACGACCTTTCTCCAGAGCCGTGCGAGTGGCGCAACCACCTTGCGCGCCGGCGATTGGCGGACATCATGCAGCACTCATGCCGGACGGGACCATGGGCCGACCCGCGGCGCCGGGAAGCTTCCGGCTCGGCGACGCGGGTGCCTCCCTCTCCTCCGGAGCGCTGACTATCCGGCCGCTCGCAGCCGAGTTCCTGTGGCTGAACGACATACGGCGAACCCGGCAAGCGACCAGCCTGGCCCCGCGCGTCGGCGGTTCTGCGGCGACGATCATCCGCCCGACCGGCCAAAGCGGCGCCCATTCTGTCAGAGTGTCAGCAGCAAGGGAAGGGGGGCCGGGGGGGCCGTCGAGGGTGGGCGAGGGGCCCCGCAGGACTCGTTCTACGAGATCAAGCGCGCCCGGCACTCGGAGGGTGCCGGGCACGCTCGCCGAAGCTCACCTCAGAACCAGAAGCTTCCGCGTCAGCCTGGCTCCAGCGCTCTCGAGGCGATAGAAATAGCAGCCCGGCGACCACCGATCGGTGCGTACGGGCACTTCGTGCCTGCCTGCCTGCAGCCACGACCGATCGAGCAACGAGGCGACCCGGCGGAGCAGTTCATCAGGAACTACTACTCGACAGTGCGCACGGCGACGCCCGTGGAGATGTTCCAGCAGCAGATGCTGGGCGCCCTGGCGAAGAACCACCCGGGAGCGAGCTACGGCGACATGGTCTGGACACGCACCGTGGTCGCCGAGTCGGACGGCCTGCTTCCCGGCACGCTGCCGTGGGAGCTGCTCTCGTATGCGGGCACGTTCGCGGCGATCCCGCCGGAGTCGCGCTACCGGGTGCGCTTCCACCTGTGGACGCGGGCAGAGCTGGACTACACGACGAGCCTGCCGGAGCTGGCCGGCAAGCAGGTGACGCTGAGCTACGTGGGGGAGACGCCGGCGGACTCGCAGAAGATCGCCGACGCCGGGGGGATGTGGTACCTGCCGGATCCGTACCTGGTGCACCTGCAGCCGGTGCTGAAGGTGGACGGCTGCCAGGTGGCGCGGGGCACGGGAGCGATCCGGGCGGGGCTGTATCAGAACTCGGACCTCGAGTTCCTGCCGCCGGCGGGAGCGCCGCAGGTGGCGACGCTGGTGCAGAACAACATCCTGGCGGGAGACTATCAGGGGATCGGGCTGAACCCGCGGGGGGTGAAGCCGGCGCTGCTGGGGGAGGTGGGGACGGGGTGCGGGGAGGAGTACCTGGGGCAGGTGATGCACCAGACGGTGCTGACGTACCTGCACCGCGTGGAGAGCGCGGACGACTCGCTGGCGGCGCTGCTGCACGTGCAGCGGACGGAGGACGTGTCCGAGGCGATCGTGGAGAACTCGGTGACGGTACGGCTGTTGTTCGGGCTGCCGGTGGAGTGGGAGTGGGTGGGGATGCTGGTGGACGCGGACCGGAGCGTGAGCCGACCGTACTCGGTGTACGGGGAGGAGGTGCGGCGGGAGTACATGCGGCTGGGTGGGGCGAACGGCTCGGTGCTGGAGCACCGGTTGTTCGAGACGGTGTTCGGGGAGGAGGCGATCTCGACGATCAAGCTGCTGGGGCTGGCGAACGACCTGGGGATCGGGTTGTGCAAGATCACGGGGAACATCTCGGGAGAGTGCCCGGGGATCGCGCAGCCGGCGGACGTGCTGGCCTCGGTACACGAGTACTTGGCGGCGGGGTACGACGTGATCATCCCGCGGGCGCCGCTGAGCTACTTCAAGTACAGCGGCACGGGGTGGATCGCGATCGACCCGACGACGGGGTCGGCAGGGTACATCATCTACGGGTCGCTGAGCGACACCTGGCAGATGGCGGGCGGCGCGACGGTGAAGACGTGGCAGGTGTCCTACAAGGGGCTGCAGTGCCTGAACCCGGCGGGGGAGATCACGGTGGACCCGCCGGGGGACTATTACTGCGCCTGCAACACCGCCCATTGGACGTTCACGGCGCACG
>JAWOLC010000169.1:0-25765 GCA_033853925.1 Candidatus Eiseniibacteriota bacterium | reverse complement strand
GCTGCGTCTCGGCCTGGACGACGCGGTCGCGCAGGCGCTTGCGCGCGGCGACCAGGTTCGCGTGGCGCGTGCGAACGTGACGGCGACCGACGGCCGCGTGCTCCAGGAGCTGTCGCGCGCTTTGCCCCAGGTCTCGGCCACGGTGATCTACGACCGCACGCTGCAGAGCATCTACCAGGGCATGTTCTCGGCCGGGGGCGACACGGGCGACTTCGGCTCGCTCCTCGAGAACAGCCCCTTCGCCGCCAAGAACTCCTGGAACGCGAGCCTCACGGCCCAGCAGCTCCTGTGGTCGGGCGGCAAGGTCTCGTCGGCCCTGCACGCGGCGCGGGCCGCGAACGAGTCGGCCCACTTCTCGGAGCGTGAGGCGGCTTCGGATCTGACCTTCCAGGTGCGGCAGGCCTACTACGACGCGGTCTACGCTCGCCGCCTGGTCGAGATCGCGGAGAGCGCGCTGGCCCAGGCCCGCGCTCACCTCGACCAGGTGCGGGCCGGGCGCCGCGAGGGCAGCCGCTCCGAGTACGAGGAGCTGCGGGCCGAGGTGGACGCGGCCAACCAGGAGCCGGCGGTCGTGGCGGCGAAGAACGGCTACGACGTGGCCCTGCTGGCGCTCAAGCGCCTGATCCAGACGCCCCTCGACCGGCCCATCGCCCTGACCTCGGCTCTGGAATCCGCGGACGGCACGGTGCCGGTGGTGACCGACCTGTCCACCGCCGTGGACCAGCGTCCGGCCGTCTCGGCGGCGAACCTCGAGGTGGAGGCGCGCCGCAACGCCATGAACGTCTATCGCGGCCAGCGCTGGCCCGACCTCTACGCCGCGACCACGCTTTCGCACCAGGCCTTCCCCCGCGAGCTCGTGCCCAACCGCGACCTGTTCCACCGCAACTGGGACGTCTCGCTGCGCCTGGATCTGCCCATCTTCACGGGCCTGCGCACCGAGGGACAGGTGGCGCAGGCGCGCGGCGAGTACGAGACGGCCAGGGCCAACCGCGACGCCCTGCGCGACGGCGCGGCCGTCGAGGCGGCGCAGGCCCGGGCCGAGCTGGAGCGCTCGCTCTCGGCGCTGCTGGCGAGGCGCGAGACGGTGCGCCAGGCGCAGCGCGCCTGGGAGCTGGCGCGCGTGCGCTTCACGAACGGCATGTCCACGCAGGTGGAGGTCTCGGACGCGCGGCTCCAGCTCCAGACCTCCGAGGTCAATCAGGTGCAGGCGATGCGCGACTATCTGGTCGCCATCGCCCAGCTCGAGCGGGCGGTCGGGCACCCGTTGCCGATCACCCGCCAGCCGCTGGCCGAAGTCGCTCCGTCCCCCAACCCGGAAGGAAGGCGCTGATGAATACCCGATCGATCAACGGACTGCTGGCCGCCGTCGCGGTGGCCGCGATGGTGGCGGGCTGCGGGGGCAAGCGCGCGGCCGTCGTGCAGGAGGCGGCGCTGGTCTCCGCCCAGGACCTGGCCACCACCGTGCGCACGGACCTGGCAAGCGGCGTGCCCGTCCAGGGCACGCTGGAGCCCACGGTGGACGTGCACATGATCGCACCCTTCCCCGAGATCCTGGAGTCGGTGCTGGTGAAGGAAGGCCAGGCCGTGCACAAGGGGCAGGTGCTCGCCCGCTTCCGGCTCGAGAGCATCGGCCCCGCCGAGGCCAGCGCCGAGGCCCAGCGCCGCATGGCGGCCGCGGACCTCACGCGCATGCAGAACCTGCTCAAGGAGGGCGCCGTGGCGCCCCGCGACCTCGAGAACGCGGAAGCGGCCTTCAAGGCCGCCGAGGCCGGCGCGGCGCTGGCCCGCAAGCGCTTCGACGAGGCGACGGTGCGCGCGCCCTTCGACGGCGTCGTCGCGCAGCGCTTCGTGCAGAGTGGCGACCGCGTGAGCGACGGCGACCGGCTGTTCCGTGTGGTCAACACGACCGAGCTGGAGTTCTCGGCCAGCGTGCCCACCGAGGCGCTCGGCGCGGTGCGGCCCGGCGTGCCCGTGTCGCTCACCGTCAGCGGTTTCGACGGGGGCGCGATCGCGGGTCGGGTGGCGCGCGTGAACTCCACCGTGGACGCGGCGACGCGCCAGGTGAAGATCTACGTCACCGTGCCCAACCGCGACCATCGGCTGGCGGGGGACATGTTCGCCACCGGCCGCATCGCCCTGAGCGAGGCGCGCGGCGGCCTGGCCGTGCCCACGGCGGCGGTGCGGCCCGCGGCGGGCGGCGCGCAGGCGGTGTGGGTGATCGCCGGCGGCAAGGCCGAGGCACGGACCGTCACCACGGGCGTGCGTGACGAGCTGCGCGACCTCGTCGAGGTGAAGAGCGGGCTCAGGGAGGGCGACTCCGTGATCGTCAGCCCCATCGAGGGGCTGACGTCGGGGCAGCTCGTCCAGGTCATCCAGCCGGCGGGCCCGGCGAAGACGCCGGACAAGGCCGCGTCCCCCGCCACCGCCGGCGGCCGGACGGCGGAGAAGTAGCCTTGTTCCTCAGCGACCTTTCCATCAAGCGGCCGGTGCTGGCCACGATGGCGATCCTGGCGCTGATCACGCTGGGCATCACCTCGTACCGGCGCCTCGCCATCGACCAGTGGCCCAACGTCGAGCTGCCCTTCGTCGGCATCCAGACCTACTACCCCGGCGCTTCCCCCGAGGCCGTGGAGCGCGAGGTCACCAAGAAGGTCGAGGAGGCCGTCAACTCGACCGAGGGCATCAAGACCATCCAGTCCGTCTCCACCGAGGGCTACTCGGCCATCTTCATCCAGTTCAAGCTGGGCGTGAAGGTCATGGACGCCCTCGCCGACGTGCGCTCCAAGGTGGACGGCATCCGCCAGGACCTGCCCAAGGAGATCGATCCCCCGGTCATCAGCCGCTACAGCCTGACCGGCCTGCCCATCATGACCTTCTCGGTGCGCGGCAAGGGCTGGGCCC
The DNA here is from genome assembly GCA_033853925.1 of Candidatus Eiseniibacteriota bacterium. Lineage (GTDB taxonomy): Bacteria > Eisenbacteria > RBG-16-71-46 > RBG-16-71-46 > RBG-16-71-46 > JANXPZ01. The sequence goes on along the minus strand of JAWOLC010000169.1, from coordinate 22,864 downwards.
TGCGGGACCTCACCCGGCTCGCCGAGGAGACGATCAGCCGGCGGATCGAGAACGTGCAGGGCGTGGGCAGCGTGTCCGTGGTGGGCGGCCTGCGCCGCGAGATCCACGCCCTGCTGCTCCCCGACCGGATGAACGCGCTGGGCGTCTCGCCCGACATGGTCGTGGCGGCGCTGCAGCGCGAGAACGCCGACGTGCCGGCCGGCCGCGTGGAGAAGGGCGGCCGCGAGGACCTGGTGCGCCTCAAGGGACGCATCGTCGACCCGCGCGACTTCGCCAACGTCGTCGTGACCGTGCGCGGGGGCGTCCCCATCCACCTGGACGACGTCGCCCGTATCGAGGACGCCCAGGAGGAGGAGCGGGACGTCGCCTACCTGAACGGCGAGCGGGCCGTCGCCGTCGAGGTGCGCAAGGTCTCGGGCGGCAACACCGTGCAGATCGCGGACGAGGTCCAGAGGAACGTCGACGAGCTGAACCGCTCGTTGCCCGAGGGCGTCCAGCTCGAGGTGATCAACGACAACTCCAAGTGGATCCGCCACTCGGTGGAGGACGTGCAGAAGACGCTGCTCGAGGGTGGCATCCTGACCATCCTCATCGTCTTCCTCTTCCTCAACTCCTGGCGCTCCACCGTGATCACCGGGCTCACGCTGCCGGTGTCGGTGATCTCGGCGTTCCTGGCGATCTACGCCTTCGGCTTCACCCTGAACATGATGACGCTGATGGCGCTGTCGCTGGTGATCGGCATCCTCATCGATGATGCCATCGTGGTGCGAGAAAACATCGTCCGGCACCTGGAGCGCGGCGAGGACCACTTCACCGCCGCGCGCAAGGGCACGTCGGAGATCGGCTTCGCCGTGCTCGTGTCGCTGTTCACCTCGTTCACCCTCGACCCCAGGCTGTCGTCGCGCTGGTACGACCCCGACGCCGAGGGCCGCAACCACCACGGCCTCGTCGGGGCGGGGCTCAAGCGCTTCAACGACTGGTTCACCGGCCTGGGCATGCGCTACCGCGGGCTCATCCGCTGGTCGCTCGCGCACCGCGGCCGCGTGGTGGCCGTCGCCACGGCCACGTTCGTGATCGCGCTGGCCATGCCCATCGTGGGCCTGGTGGGCGGCAAGTTCATGCCCGACTCCGACGACGAGCAGACCGGCGTGGGCATCGACACGCCCGTGGGCTCGTCCCTGGCCTACACCGAGGGCAAGGCGCTCGAGATCGTGCGCTACCTCCGGTCGCGGTCCGAGGTGAAGTACTGCTACACGACCATCGGCGGCGAGGCGAACAACAACTCGGTCAACAAGGGCCTCATCTTCGTGAAGCTGGTGCCGCGGCACGAGCGCAAGCTCAACCAGCAGCAGTTCGAGGCCGATGTCCGCACGCAGCTGCCGCGCTTCCAGGGCGTCACCGCTCGCGTGATGCTGCTCGGCATGTTCGGGCAGGGCGGCTACGCGCCGGTGCAGCTCAACCTGCAGGGCCCGAACCTGGCGGAGCTGCAGCGGCTGTCGGAGCAGGTCATGGCCCGGGTGCGGGACGTGCCGGGACTGGTGGAGCTCAAGTCCACGCTCGAGGCGAAGAAGCCGGAGTACGTCGTGAACGTGGATCGCGACCTGGCCGCCAACGTCGGCCTCTCGATCGGCCAGGTGGGCGCCGCGCTGCGCCCGGTGCTGGCGGGCGAGAAGGCGGGCAACTGGGAGGACGAGACCGGCCTGGCTCACGACGTGGTCGTGCGCCTGGCGCCGGAGTTCCGCACCTCCGAGCCGGACCTGGCGCGCATCCCCGTCGCCACCGGGCAGGTGGACGCGCGGACCGGGCAGCCGGTCATGGTGCCGCTCGGACAGGTGGCCTCGTTCCGTTACGGCGGGGCCCCCAACCAGATCGACCGCCGCAACCTGGAGCGCGTCGCCACCATCGAGGGCAACTACCAGGGCCGCCCGCTCACCGACGTGGTGCGCGAGGTCCAGGCCCGCGTGGCGCGCATGAAGCTGCCGCCGGGCTACCGCTTCAACTTCGCGGGCGAGCAGGAGGACTTCGCCGAGACCGTGCAGTACATGGGCGAGTCGCTGCTCGTCGCCATCGTGTTCATCTACCTGATCCTGGCCTCGCAGTTCGGCTCGTTCACGCAGCCGCTGGCGATCATGTTCTCGCTGCCGCTGTCGCTGATCGGCGTGACGCTGGGACTGTTCCTCGGCCGCAGCTCGTTCAACATGATGAGCATGGTCGGCATCATCATGCTGATGGGGCTCGTCACGAAGAACGCCATCCTGCTCGTGGACTTCGCGAACCAGGCCCGCGCCCGCGGCAGCGACCGCACGCAGGCGCTGGTGGACGCGGGCCAGCTCCGGCTGCGGCCCATCGTGATGACCACGCTGGCCATGATCTTCGGCATGCTGCCCACGGCCCTGGCCCTGGGCGCCGGGTCGGAGTTCCGCGCCCCCATGGCGTACGCCGTGATCGGCGGGCTCATCACCTCGACGCTGCTCACGCTCGTCGTGGTGCCGGTGGCCTACACGTTCCTCGACGACTTCAGCGCCTGGTTCGGCGCGCTGGTGATGAAGTACACGAAGTCGCCGGCCGAATACGCCGAGTACCTGGCGAAGCGCCGGGCGGCGCAGAGGCCCAGGCCCGCGCGCGCGCCCGAGCCGGAGGGAGTGGAGGAGCCGCTGGGCGTGCCCGAGCCGGTCGCGGGCTCGGCGCGGGCGGGAACGCCCGCCCCGGCGACGGCCTTGCCCTTCGCGGGGGCCGAAGAGAGATAGTCGCGCGGAGGCGGCGCGGCGCGCCGGGACCTTGCTCTCGGCACGCCGCGCTTCGCCTCCCTCGCCGCGGGCCCTCGCCTCTCGCGGGCGGGTCGGGCTCCGCGGCAGGCCACGGGGAGAGTCCCATGCCGCCAGCGATCGGCCCCGCAGTCTCCGGCGCCCAGGTGGCGCGCCCCTGGCCCGCGGGGCGCGAGACCTTCGGCTTCGCTCTGGGCGGAGTCGCCGTCCTCCTGCGGATGGCGAGCGACTGGCTCTTCCCCCGCGGCGGCCCGCTTCCCTACCAGCTCGCCCAGGCGGCGTTCCTCGCTCTCGGCCTCGCCCTCCTGTGGCCCCGCCGCGAGCGCGTCTTCCTCGCGGGAGGCGATCTTCGCGCCTCCCTGCGCGGCGCTCTCTGGGCCGTGCCGCTGGGGCTCGCGGGCGGTGCGGCGCTGGCGTATCTCCGGTTTCACGCGCTCCTCTGGCCCGGGCCGGGCCAGCTCCTCCCGCCGCTCGCCAACAACCTCTTCTTCTCCGCGGTGGAGGAGCTGGAGTTCCGCGGGTTCTTCCTGGGCTGGCTCACGCGCCGCGGCGTCCGGCCCTGGCGGGCGATCCCGCTCGTGGCCCTGACCCACACGCTGGCGCACGTCCATCGCCTGTGGAGCGGGGACGTGGCCGCGCTGGCCGTCACCCTGGCGGTGACGCTCTGGTGGACGTGGCTCGTCGTGCGCACGAAGAGCCTGTGGGGCGCGTACGCGGCCCACTTCGCCTGGAACGTCCTCGTCCTGCTGCCGCAGCTCGGCAGCGGCCTCAACCTCCGCTGACGCGGGGCTCGATCAGCCTCGCCGCCTTCCGGGCCAGAGCCGTCAGAGCGAGGCGTGGCGCCCGCGGATCGACCCAGCGCAGGCGCGCCGAGCGCGGCACGCTCCCCGCGATCTCTCCCTCCCACACGCGAGCCTCGATGTCGTCCCGGGCGATCGTGCAGCGGACCGTGGCCGGCGTGACCGCGAGGCGGGCGCGGAGGCCGAGGCCCGCGAGCCGAGCGTGCAGGGCGCGGCGCTCGGCCGCCGCGCCGGGCGGCCGGGGCCCGGTGAACTCGACGGCCGGCGGCTCCCACAGGCCCGCGAGCCGCGCTCCCTCCCGGCGAACGACGAGCAGGCGCCCGCGGCGCACGACGAGCGCCACGGCCTGCCACACCCTCGCCCCCGCGCGGGCAGGCCGCGGCGGCGGGAAGTCGCGCACCCGGCCGCGGGCGAGCGCGCGGCACTCTCCGCGCAGCGGGCAGAGCGTGCAGCGCGGGGCCCGCGGTCCACAAACCGTCGCGCCCAGCTCCATCAGAGCCTGGTTCCAGTCCCCGGGTCGTCGCATCGGAACGAGCGATGCGGCCAGGGCCCACAGGGTCCTGGCGCCGCGCGGATCGCGAAGCGAGGTCGGCAGGGCGAAGAGTCGCGAGAGGACGCGCGCGGCGTTGCCGTCCACGGCCGGCAGCGGCCGGGCGAAGGCGATCGAGAGGACGGCGCCGGTGGTGTAGCGGCCGACTCCGGGCAGCCGGGAGAAGACGTCGGGATCGTCGGGCACGTGCCCCGCGTGCTCGCGCACGAGGAGGCGGGCCGCCTCGCGCAGATGGCGGGCGCGCGCGTAGTAGCCGAGCCCGGCCCAGGCGGCCAGCACGTCGGCCTCGCGGGCGCTCGCCAGGGCCGCGAGGGTGGGAAAGCGCGCGAGAAAGGACCGATAATAGGGGTACACGGTGGCGATCCGGGTCTGCTGGAGCATGACCTCGGAGAGCCACACCCGGTAGGGATCCCGCTGCCCTCGCCAGGGCAGCGAACGCCGATGCCGGTCGTACCAGCGGAGCAGTTGGCGGCGGAGCGCCGCGGCGGCCGGCGGCGGTGAGGCCGCGCCCCGGCGCGCGGGAGCGGCGAGGCGCGGCGACGGAGGAGGCTCAGGCGACATGCTCGCACCCGAACGAGCCCGGGCGGACTTCGTGCGCCTCGTGCAGCAGCCGGAGCCGGCCATCGACCTGGCGCGGGCGGCGCTGCTGATCGCGGCGGAGTCGGACCCGGGCGTGGACGTCGACGTCGAGCTGCGCCAGCTCGAAGCCTGGGGCGAGGAGCTGCGCGGCCTCGTGCGGCCGGAGTGGAACAACCTGCAGAAGCTCGCGCGGCTGCGGGCCTTCCTCTACGAGCACCTGGGCTTCCGCGGCGACCAGCGCGACTACTACAGCCCGAGGAACTCCCTGCTCCACGAGGTGCTGCGGCGGCGGCGCGGCATCCCGCTCACCATGGCGATCGTGATGATGGAGCTGGGCTGGCGCCTGGGCATGCCCCTCGAGGGCGTCGGCTTCCCCGGGCACTTCCTCGTCCGGCTCGCCGGCGAGCCACGCGACCTGCTGCTCGATCCCTACATCGACGGCCGGACGATGCACGAGGAGGACTGCCGCCGCATCCTGCAGGAGACCACCGGCGGGAGGCTGGAGTTCGGCGCGGAGCTGGTCGTCTCGGTGGGCAAGCGCGACATGATCGGGCGGCTGCTGCGCAATCTGAAGGGGGCCTACCTGCGGGAAGGAAACGACGAGGGCGCCCTCGCCGCCGTGGATCGGCTCCTGGTGATGTCGCCGGACGACGCCGGCGAGCTGCGGGATCGCGGGCTCCTGCTCTTCCGCCTGGGCCGCTGGAGGCCGGCCCTGGACTGCCTCCTCGCCTACCTCGAGCGCCGGCCCCAGGCTCCGGATCGCGAGACCGTCGAGACCCACGTCGCCACGCTGCGCTACCTGCTCGCCAGCCTGAACTGACCGCCGCCGGAGCGCGCGCCTCACGGCTGGGGGGGCAATCCTCCGGACACGTCCCGCAGATTCGGGGTCGCGACCTGCGACCCCGTCCAGGCGCAGGTCAGCGGGTTGCCGCAGCGCGGACAGGGGATCTGCTCGGCCGCCCCTTCCTCGGCGCTGGGCATCCAGCGCTCCACCTTCACCTGGCAGCCGGGCGTGTAGCAGAGGTAGACGCAGAGAGGCATCGGTCGACTCCCATCGTGTGTTGGCGGCGCCCGCAGCCCCGACGCGGCCCGCGCCCGGTGCCATCATAGCCGAAACGCCACGCGCCCGCCGGCGCGCGGCCCCGCTCCCCGGAGCGGCCCGGCGCCCGCGTCACTCCTCAGTCGAGCACGCGCAGCAGCCAGTGCACGACGTTCAGCGCGAGCTGCTGGTTGTCGAGGTCGGGGCGATTCAGGCCGAGGCGCAGGACGGGCTTCCCCAGGGCGCGGGCCTGCTCGCCCACCACCTTCTGGGCGCCGAAGATCGCGCCGTCGCCCAGCACGACGACCCGGCCCTTGCCGAATTCGAAGGCCAGGCCCTGGTAGCGGCCCACCGCGGGGAGGGCGCCGGCGGCCCTGAGGTCCGCGCCGATCCGGCTCCGCCGCGCGGCTTCGGGATCCACCGGCCGCGCCATGCCCGCGCCCGCCGGGATGTCGGCCGCGGTGGGGCTCAGCACGAGGAAACCCTTGCTGCCGCGCGGCCCCCCCAGCGACTGCCCGGTGAAGACGACCACGCGGCGGATGCGCTCGCTGGAGTCGCGCCCGAGCGTGATCGGGTGGTCGGCGATGAGGCCGTCCTCGCGGGTGAACAGGAGGCAGCCGGGGTTCTTCGTCTCGGGGTCCTCGTGGAGGGTGTCCACCGTCACCCCATACCCCATGTCGACGCCGAAGCGCCCGACCAGCTCGTTCATCGCCAGCGAGAAGGGAGCGTTGTCCACGATCAGGAGCAGCGCGCCTCCCCCTTCCACCCACTTGGCCAGGATGTCGCTCTCGTCCGGGAAGAACGCCGGCCCGCTCGCGGCCGTGGAGTTCCACCGCGGGGACCCGCTGGCGTCGGCCACGACGAGGAGCTGGCAGCTGCGGGCGAGCGTGGAGCTGAAGCGCTGCACGCCGGGCATCACGAAGAGCCCATCCTGCCGGAGCAGCTCGGCGAACGCGCGGTAGCGCCCGCTCATGGTGAAGTAGTTGTTGTGCTTCTGGTCGATCATCACGCTGAGGCGTCGGCCGGTGAAGGCGGGCTTCGCGACCCGGGGCACGTAGGTCGAGTCCTGCTCCTGCTGGGCACGGGCGGAGGCGGCGAAGAGCACGGCGATGACGAGGCCGAGCGGCAGCAGGCGTCTCATGGGGGGGTCGTCTCCATGGCGGCGCGGCAGGCCGCGTGGGCCTCGGCACCGAAGCAGACCAGGATCACGCGGCGAAAGGGATGGCGCTCGAGGCCGGCGCGCACCTCGCGCACCGCGACGCGAAAGGCGGGCTCGAGCGGATAGCCGTAGGCGCCGGTGCCGATCGCGGGAAAGGCCACGGTCTCCGCGCCGTGGGCGGCGGCCAGGTCCAGGCTGCTCCGGTAGCAGCGGGCCAGCGTCCGCTCCTCGCCTCGGGTGCCGCCTCCCCAGATGGGGCCGACGGTGTGGACGATCCACTTCGCGGGCAGGCGGAAGCCGGGGGTGATGCGGGCCTCGCCCGGGGGGCAGCCGCCCAGCGTGCGGCAGAAGGCCAACAGCTCGGGTCCGGCGGCGCGGTGGATCGCGCCATCCACCCCGCCTCCCCCGAGCAGCGAGGAGTTCGCGGCGTTGACGATGGCATCCACCTCGAGCTTCGTGATGTCGCCCTGGAGGGCTTGCAGGCGTTCGGACATGAGGAGCGATCGTCTGGACGGGGAGCCGGAGGACGAGGAGCACGCCAAGGATACACGCTGGCGGCGGCCCGGCGAAAGCGGGCCCGGCCGAGGCCGCCGGGCCCGAGTGCCGCTTGAGCCGGCGCCGGCAAGCCGCTTATGCTGGTGCCTCGAGCCCGGGCCCTCGTGACCCGGGTGGGAGCAACCGCATGACCCGCACCGGCAGCCTCACCGACACGCAGGGCCGCGTCGTCCGAGATCTTCGGATCTCGGTCACCGATCGCTGCAACCTGCGCTGCGTCTACTGCATGCCCGCCGAGGGCATGCCTTGGCTGCCCAAGGAGGACCTGCTCACCTACGAGGAGATCGCACGGATCGCGCACATCTGCCTCGGCCTCGGAGTGACGGCCATCCGGCTGACGGGCGGCGAACCCACCGTGCGCGCGGACCTCGGGGTGCTGGTGCGCGCGCTTCACGAGCTGAAGCCCGGGCTCGATCTGTCGCTGACCACCAACGGACTCAAGCTCGCGGCTCTGGCCGACGAGCTGCGCGCGGCCGGGCTCACGCGGGTCAACGTGAGCCTCGACACGCTCGACCGGGAGCGCTTCCACCGGATCGCGCGGCGCGACCGCATCCTCGACGTGCTCGCCGGACTGGCGGCCGCGAAACGCGTGGGCTTCGCCCCCATCAAGGTGAACGCGGTGCTCATGCGCGGCTTCAACGACGACGAGATCGTGCCCCTCGCGCGCTGGGCGCGCGAGCAGGGCTTCGAGCTGCGCTACATCGAATGGATGCCGCTCGACTTCCAGCACTCCTGGTCGCGCGAGAAGCTGGTCCCCGCCGCCGAGATCCTCGAGCGGCTGCACGCCGCCTTCCCGCTCGAGCCCCTGCTCGGCGCGGATCCCAGCGCGCCGGCCGAGCGCTATCGCTATCTCGACGGCGGCGGCACGGTGGGGGTGGTGGCGTCCGTGACGCGCCCCTTCTGCGACCGCTGCGACCGCGTCCGCCTCACCGCCGACGGGCAGATTCGCACCTGCCTGTTCGCGCTCGAGGAGCAGGACGTCCGCGGCGCGCTGCGCGGCGGCGCCAGCGACGCGGAGATCGCCGCCATCCTCTCGGCTGCCTGGTGGCGCAAGAAGCCGGGGCACCTCATCAACAACCCCGGGTTCGTGCAGCCCGCGCGCGGCATGAGCGCGATCGGCGGCTAGGGGCGAGAGAGGCGCCGCAGCGGCCGCCGCCCGGCTCCGCCGCGGCCGTCGCCTTCCTATTCCGGGCCCGCGACCCGCCCGGTGGGCTCCGGCCGCTCGCCCAGGAACATCACCTCCTCCTCGAGAGTCACGCCGAAGCGCTCGCGCACGCGCGCCTTCATGATCTCGGCCAGGGCGAGCACGTCGCGCGCCGTGGCCCGCCCCGCGTTGACGATGATGTTCGCGTGCTTGGCGAAGACCAGGGCATCCCCCACGCGCAGGCCGCGGCAGCCGCACTGGTCGAGGAGCTGCCCGGCGGCCACGCGGCGCGTGCCCGGCGAGAGCTTCGCGCCGGGCATGCGCCAGTCGGCCGGCAGGTTCTTGAAGTAGGAGCCGGCGGTGGGCTCGACCCGCCAGTCCGGGTGCTTCACGCGGCGGATCTCGAGCTTCTCGTCGATCTCGCGCTGGATCGCCGCGCGCTCGCCGCGCTCGAGGCGGAGCCGGCACGAGAGCAGCACGCGCGGGTCGCGCTTCAGGCGCGAATCGCGGTAGGCGAACTCGTACCAGGCCGCGGGCCGCGTCTCCACCTCGGCGCCGTCGGGGGTGACCTGCGTGCAATCGATCACCCGCGAGCCGATGTCCTTGCCGTAGCAGCCGGCGTTGCCGTAGAGCGCGCCACCCACGCTGCCCGGGATGCCGGCCGCGAACTCGAGCCCGGAGAGGGCGCGGTCGCGACACTGCTCGATGAACTCCAGGAAGTCGGCGCCCGAGCCCACGCGGGCCTCGCCGCCGTCGAACTCGACCGCGTCGCAGGCGTCGTGGACCACGAGCCCGCGCAGGCCCTCGTCCGCGACCAGCAGGTTGCTGCCCCCGCCGAGGAGGAAGACGGGGAGCCCCAGCGCGTGGCCGGCGCGGAGCGCAGCCACGAGCCGCTCGGGCGTGCGCGCCGAATAGAAGAAGTCGGCGGGGCCGCCGATGCGGAAGGTGGTGTGCAGGCGCATGGGCACGCCGGTGTGCAGGCCCTCGCCCAGCAGGCTCTGCAGGCGCTCCGCGGTGGTCAGGAGACGGTCAGTCAAATGGTCGGTCCAGGTTCTCTCGCTCGGCCCGCCCCGGGAACCGGCGAGGGTGAGATCGCATCTTAGACGGTCGTCAGGGGCGGCGGAAAGCCACGGCTCGACGCGGGCGGTGCAAGGGAAGGCGCAAGGCGCGACGCCACGCGGCCTCGCCCGCCGGGCGCGGAACCCGGGCTCGAGGCGGGCCACCCGACGAGCGGCGCCGGGGAACAGGGCGCGGACCGCCGCGGCGCGCGCCAAGGGTTTGGCAGCGGGCCCGGCCGCCGCTATAGTGCCTTGGGCCCACTCGCGAGCACCCGGGGGAACACGCATGAGCAAGGTCGAGATCACCTATTGCGGTCAGTGAGGGTACCTGCCCCGGGCCGCCAGTCTGGCGGCCGAGATCAGGAAAGTGAAGGGCATTGACGCGACTCTGATTCGCGGGTCGGGCGGCGTCTTCGAGGTCGTGCTCGACGGCAAGCTCATCTTCTCGAAGAAGGCGGTCGGGCGCTTCCCCGAGGCCGACGAGATCTTGAACCAGCTGACGATCCCGCGCTGACCGAAGCCCCTCCGCTCGCCGAGCCCGCTGCCCTCTGGCGGCGGGCTCGGGTGTCTCGTGGACGGGCGGGGCCGACGCCGTGCCCCGTGCCGGACCTTGCCCGCGCGGATCGCCACGGCCGAGAGCGACTGGCCTGCGCGCCGAGGCTTTGACCGACGTCCCGAGACTCCATACGCTAATGGCACCCTCGGTCGTCTCCCTTGGCCGGTGACTGAGGTGGTCGTGGACATCCCCACCACGAAGTACGAGGTCCGCAACCGGCGGCTCGTGATCGCCGATTCCCCCGACGCCCGGCAAGGGTTCCTGAGCCAGTGCATCGAGGCCGTCCTCATCGCGCGAAGCTCGCTCCAACTCTCGCTCGACCATCCGACGGTGATCGACAACGTCGTCGGCGTGCACCTCGGCCAGGTGCTCATGGTCGGGCTCCATCCCGACCGGGAGGCGCTGGCGGGGGTGGCGCACGGCCCGTGGACCGTCTTCGAGCGGCTGCGGCTCGCCGACGGCCGGGCGCAGCGGCGTGCCGCCGCCTTGCACGGCGCCACGTCCGCGCTCTTCCTGCACGGACTGCACCTGTTGGGCCGGGACGGCGTGCCGTCCGCGTACCAGCGACTGGCCTTCGTCAGCCGCGCCTGCTACCGCTGCGCCGCCGGGACCCTGCGGGCCAGCGATCCGGAGGGGCGCGCCTACGAGACGATCGCCGACGACTTCTCCGACTGCAGCGACATCCTCGGCCAGGCCGCCGTCGAGCTGCGGTTCGTCGATCCCCTGCCGAGCGGATTGGCCAACTGAGTCGCCGAAGCCCGCGCGCCGGGGGGAGGACGCGGCCTCCCCCCTACCTCGGCTCCCCCAGCTCTTCCCGCATGAACGCCGCGATGCGCCCGTAGAGCCGCTCGGTCACGAGCGGGTCGGTCACCATGTGGGTGAAGCCCGAGAGCGGCAGGAACTCGAACTCCTTCCCGGCGCGGAAGAGCGCGTCGCACAGCTCGAGGCTGTGCACGAAGTAGACGTTGTCGTCGTCGGTCCCGTGGACGAGGAGGAGCGGCCGCTCGAGGCGGGCGGCGCTCGAGAGCACGGAGCTGGCCTCGTACGCGCGCGGGTTCTCGGCGGGGAGCCCGAGGTAGCGCTCCGTGTAGTACGAGTCGTAGTCGTACCAGTCGGTGACCGGCGCGCCGGCGACCGCGGCGCGGAAGACGTCGGGCCGCCGCATCAGCGCCAGCGCCGAGAAGTAGCCGCCGTACGACCAGCCCATGAGGCCCACCCGCTCCAGGTCCATCTCGGGGTGGCGCGCGCCCAGCGAGCGCAGCCCCGTCACCTGATCGGCGAGCGGCACGTCGATGAAGCTCCCGCGCAGCGCCCGCTCCCAGGCGCGGCCGCGGGCCGGGGTGCCCCGCCCGTCGAGCGAGACGACCACGAAGCCGCGGTCCGCGTACCACTGGTCGAGCAGATAGCGCCACCGCGTGCTCTGGACCATCTGCGCGTCGGGGCCCGCGTACACGTCCACCAGCACCGGATAGCGGCGGCGCGGGTCGAAGTCGCGCGGCCGCACGATCACGGCGCGGAAGCGCAGCGAGTCGCGGGTCGTCTCGAAGCCGAGCCGCGGCTCGAGGGCGGGCGTCTCGGCGCGCGAGCGCAGCTCGCCCAGGGCGCGGCCCTCCCGGCTCGTCACCCGCAGCGGTCGCTCGCCCGCCAGCCCCTCGAAGGTGTGCACCCAGACCTCGTCCCCCTCGCCGAAGACCGCGCCGTGCACCCCGGGCTCGCGCGTGATCCAGCGCAGGCGCCCGCGGCGCGGGTCCAGCGGCAGGCGCGCGATCTGCCGCTGCGTCGGATCGGCGGCGGCGATCACCCACACGTCGCCGTGCCTCTCGTCCACGTGGGCGAGCGCGCGGTAGCCGATCCCCGCGGGCGTGATCGCCCAGCGCCGGGCCCCGTCGCGCCCGCGCAGCTCGAGTCGCCACTCGCCGTCGCGCTCGCTCGTCCACAGGAAGCCGCTGCCGTCGTCGAGCCAGCGGGGCATCTGCGGGTCGAGGTCGAGCCAGGCCGGATCGCGCTCCACCAGGAGCGCCGTCGTGGCGCCGCTGGCCCGGTCCACGGCCAGCAGCGCCTCCTCCTGCTGCGCGCGATCCTGGACGAGGATCGTGAGCGGCGAGTTCTCCCACCAGACGACCCGCGCCAGGTAGGGGTAGCGCTGGCGGTCCCAGCTCACCCAGGTCGTGACGCCGCCCGTGTCGGGCAGCAGGCCGAGGCGCACGTCGGCGTTCGCTCTCCCGGGGCGCGGATAGGGCCAGCTCGCCGGCTCCTCCTCGGGATGTCGCGGATCGGCGATGTGGAGCCGGTCCACCTTGGACACGTCGGTGCGCTGAAAGGCGATCGTCCGGCTGTCGGGCGACCACCAGAAGCCGTGGTCGCGGTCCATCTCCTCCTGGGCCACGAACTCGGCCTCGCCGTACGAGACCTCCTCGCTCTCGCGCCGGGTGAGGCGCCGCTCCTCGCCGGAGGCGAGATCCGTCACGTAGAGATCGCCGTCGCGCACGCAGGCCATGCGCCGCCCGTCGGGCGAGAGCTGGGGGTCGATCGCCGGCCCCGCCTCGGTCTCCAGCTCGTTCAGGCCGCCACCCGAGCGGTCCATCACGAACAGGTGCTCGGCGAGCGGCACGAGCAGACGCCGGCCGTCCTTCGAGAGCTGGAACGAGGCGATGCCGCGCGCCGCGAGGCGCTGGCGCTCCCGGCGCGCGCGCTCCTCGGGAGTCAGCTCCTCGGCCACGCCCTGCAGGATCTGCGCGGCGGTCAGCAGCACGCGCTCGCGGCCGCTCTTCGGGTCGAAGGCGTAGAGATCCTGGACGAAGCTGCGCGGACCCGAGCGCAGGAAGAGCACCTCGTCGCCCGCCGGCGTCACGGTGAGCGAGGTGGGGCGCCCGAGGCGGAAGCGGTAGGTCGAGGCGTACTGCCGCAGGAACGTGTCGGCGGGAGCCGCCGCCGGAGGCGTGGCCATGGCGCGAGCGGCCCCGGCGGTCGCGAGGCAGAGGATCGCGCCGGCGACGAGGGCGGCCCGCGACCGGCCCGCCATCTAGTGTCCTCTCCCGGGGGTAGGTTGACCTGGGTCGGAGGCCCGCAGCGGTCCTGGCCAGGCGCGCCGACGACGCAACCGGTTCCGGATTCGGAGGAGGCGCAACGCCGCCAGGGCCGCGAGGGTCCCGAGATCTGTCGAGTTGCTCCCGGGCCAGGACACTAGAACTCCACCCCCAGCGTGAGCGAGAACACGCTGTTGATCGACTCCGCCTGGGGGCCGATGACGGCGGGCTCGAAGATGCCCGAGAAGCCCGTGGTGTAGCGCAGGTCGGCGAGCACCCGCCGCCCCGAGAGCGGGAAGCCGGCGCCGACTCCGAAGGCCGCGCCCGAGTCCACGGCCTCGAGATTCGTGAGCTCCACGTCGCCGATCCCCGGACCCTGGCTCGTCAGGCTGCCGCCCAGGGTGAAGCCGAAGGTCGGTCCCACGTAGATCATCGGCCTGACGTGCCGCACCGGCGGCAGGCTGCCGCGGAGCAGGAGCGGAACCTCGAGGTAGTTCACGTTGATGAACGTGTCGAACTCGCCCAGAGGGTTGCCCGCCTCGTCCACGGCCTCGGAGGTGTACGCCGCGCCCTTCATGCTGTAGAGCACCTCGACCTCGACGGCCAGATCGGGCGCGAACGCGAGCGCGAGGAAGGGCCCGCCCACGAAGCCCAGCTTGCCCTTGGTGCCGGCCAGGTCCGCGAACTCTCCGCGGAAGTCGGCGAAGTTGGCCCCCAGCTTCACCCCCTTCTCGATGCCCAGGGCACGGGCGGCCGCCGGGAGCGACAGCGCGACGATCAGGAGCGCGAGAGCGGTGGGGCGAAGCGACGGCATGCGGCACCTCCAGGAGCGGCGGGGAATCGCGGGCAACGCCTCACTCTACCGGCGCGCGAAGGCCGCGCGCAACGACCGGGACGCGATCGCGGCCCCCCCTCACTCCGGCCGTGGCTTCCTCTCGACTCGGGGCCGCGGGTAGTGCAGCACCTCGCTCAGGGTCGCGTACTGGTCGCCGCCCAGGCGGGCGAGGGGCCGGAGCTTCGTCACGTCCACGCGCCCCTCGCTGAGCACCTCGTCCCGCACGTGGGCGAGCAGGATCTCGCCGACCACGAAGACGGTGTCGCCCAGCGGGACCTCGCGGGCCAGCCGGCACTCCAGGCACACGGGCGACTCGGCCACCAGCGGAGCCCGTACGCGCTGGGCCGGGAGCGGGGTGAGCCCGACGAGGGCCAGCTCGTCCACCTCCGCCGGCCAGTCGCCCGAAGCGCGCACGATGGCCTCGGCCATCGCCTCCGTGACCACGTTCACCACGAACTCGCCGGTCGCGCGCACGTTGCGCAGCGTGTCCTTGGGCTCGCCGTCGCGCAGATTCAGGGAGATGCCCAGCAGGGGCGGCGCGCTGGTGATCCCGCAGTAGAAGGAGAACGGCGCGGCGTTGACGCGCCCCGCCGGATCGACCGTGGTGACGAAGGCGATCGGCCGCGGGACGATCGTGCTGGTCATGAAGCGATAGAAGCTCCCGGACGAGACGCTGCGCGGATCCAGGATCACCGCCGGCCCTTCGCTCAGCTCCCTGCCAGGTCGCGCCGCAGGCCGGCGAACGACTCCTCGTACGCCCCGTGCATCTGCCTGGACAGGAGAGGATAGAGGAGCCGGGCGATCGGGTTCTGGCCCAGGCTCCCGGTGTCGCGCCATGTCACCCGCGTGCCCCCCGCCTCGGGCGCCAGCGCGACGCGACCGTGGATCGCCACCGCGCCGCCCGCCATCCTCAGCTCGTAGCGCACCAGGCTCACCGGCCGGGCCTCCGCGATCTCGAATCGGCCGCTCCCCATCTTGGCGCTGGTCCAGGTCATGACGGCGCCGACGCCCGAGTCGGGTCCCGCGTAGCCGTAGACGAGCGTCGGATCCCGCCGATCGGTCCAGGAGGACCAGCGCGCCCAGGTGCGAGGCGAGGCGAAGCGCGCGTAGAGGGAATCGGGTGGCGCGGGGATCACGGCCGAATCCTCGACGGAGAATTCCGCGGGCATCAGCAAGGCCACGCCCAGCAGGACGACGATGACGACGAAGACGACGATGACGATGGTCTGAAGCACCTTCATGGGGAGTCCCTCCGGGACCGCGACCGGCCGCTCGCCGACGCGCGGCCGCCAGCACTTTCACCAGTCGCGGCCGACGTGTCAACGGCCGCCGCTTCCCTCGGGCGCGCGACCGGCCTATCCTGGCGGGCCATGGCCGTCCTCCGGGTGGAACACGCCAAGAAGGCGTTCGGCAGGACGCAGGCGCTCGCGGACGCTTCGCTCGAGCTGCGCGAGGGCGAGCTGCTCGGCCTCCTCGGCCCCAACGGCGCCGGCAAGACCACGCTCGTGCGCGCCCTGGCCGGCCGCCTGCGCCTCGACGGCGGCGCGCTCGAGCTGTTCGGTCGGCCGCTCTCCCCCGCCGACCGGCGCGAGGGTCTGGGGACCGTTCCCCAGGAGATCGCCCTCTACCCCCTGCTCACCGCGCGGGAGAACCTCGAGGCGTTCGGCAGCCTGAACGGCCTCGGGGGCGCAGGGCTGCGCGCCAAGGTCGCCTGGGCGCTGGAATGGACCGGACTCACCGAGCGCTCCCGCGAGCCGGTGCGTCGCTTCTCCGGCGGTATGCGCCGCCGCCTCAACATCGCCTGCGGCGTGCTGCACGACCCGCGCGTGATCCTGCTCGACGAGCCCACGGTGGGCGTGGATCCGCAGAGCCGCGAGCGGATCTACGAGATGCTCGGGCGCCTGCGCGCGGGCGGCGTCTCGCTGCTCCTCACCACCCACCAGCTCGACGAGGCCGAGGCCCGCTGCGAGCGCGTCGTCATCATCGATCACGGGCGCGTGATCGCCGCCGGGACGGTGCCCGAGCTGGTGGGCGCCACGGTGGGCGCCGAGCGCGCGGTGACGCTCCGGCTGGATCGCCCGCCGGCCGAGGCCGTCGCGGGCCTGGCGCCGACCGACGAGGCGCGCGTCTTCCGCGGGCAGGTGCGGGACGTGGACGTGGACCTGCCCGCCCTGCTCGCGGGGGTCGCGGGGGCCGGCTGCGCCGTGGAGGACCTCGAGGTGCGGCGCCCGAGCCTGCAGTCGGTGTTCCTGCACCTCACCGGCCGGGAGCTGCGCGAATGAGCCGGCGGCCCGGGAGGAGCCAGGCGGCGAGGAACCCACGATGATCGGCACGCTGCTGCGCATCCACTGGCTCAACCTCAGCCGCGATCGCGCGGGCCAGATGCTGAGCTTCGTCGTGCCCGTGGCGTTCTTCACCATCTTCGGTCTGGTCTTCGGCAGCCAGAACCGGGGCGGAACGCAGCGCGTCCACGTGGCGGTCGTGGACGAGAGCCACACCGCCGTGAGCGACCGGCTCGTGAAGGCGCTCCAGCGCGAGAAGGGCCTCGTCGTCCTCACCCGCGCGCGCGCCGCAGCCGGCGACACGACGCGGGTGCCGATCGACCGCCGGCGCGCCGAGGAGCTGGTGCGCGGCGGCACCGTGCCCGTGGCCATCGTGCTGCCGGCCGGGATCGACACCTCGCTCGCGCGGTCCGGCCCGGGCGGCGGGGGTGGCCCGGCGATCGAGCTGCTCTCCGACCCCTCGGATCCGGTCGCGCCCCAGGTCGTGGGCGGACTCCTGCAGAAGCTGGTCATGACCGCGACGCCCGACCTGTTCATGACGCGCGGCCTCGGGCAGTTCGAGCGCTACACCGGGCCGCTCACCCCACGGCAGCGCCAGGGCATCGACCGGTGGCTGCCGCTCCTCAAGGCGCGCGCCGAGCGCGACACGGGGGCCGGCACGGGCACGACCTCGGACAACGGCTCCGCCGGCCTCTCGGGGATCGTCCAGGTCGAGGTCAAGCCCGTCCTCGGGCGCAAGGAGGACACCAGCTTCATCTCCTACTACGCCGCGGGCATCGTCGTCATGTTCCTGCTCTTCACCGCCAGCGCCGTGGCGGGCACGCTGCTCGACGAGGTGGACTCGGGCACGCTCGACCGCGTGCTCTCCAGCCGCGTGGGCATGACCGGACTGCTCGCCGGCAAGTGGACCTACCTCACCCTCCTCGGCGTGGCCCAGGTCGTGGTGATGTTCGTCTACGCGATGCTGGTCTTCCACCTCGATCTGCTCCACCACCTGCCCGGGTTCGCGGTGATGACGATCCTCATGGCGGGGACCACCTCGGCCTTCGGCCTGTTCCTGGCGTCGCTCTGCCGCTCGCGAGCGCAGCTCGGCGGCGTCTCGCTCCTCCTGATCCTGGCGATGTCCGCCGTGGGGGGCAGCATGTTCCCCCGCTTCCTCATGACTCCGACCATGCAGAAGCTGGGGTTCCTGACTTTCAACGGCTGGGCGCTGGACGGCTACATCAAGGTCTTCTGGCGCAACGCGCCCCTCCCGGACCTGCTGCCGCACGTGGCCGTGCTGCTCGGCTTCATGATCGCCTTCCTCGCGCTCGCGCGCCTGTTCGCGCGGAGGTGGGAGCAGGCGTAGGGAGTGGAGGCGAAGCGCCCAGCATGAACCTGGCTCGCATCACTCTGATCGTCGTCACCGTCCTCGGGCTGATCGTGTGCTCCGCGGTGAACGTCTCCCAGATCCTGGGAGAGCCCGTACCGCGCGCGTTCGTGATCCACGTCCTGGCGGCCTCCATCGTGATCTACGGTCTCGCCCTGACGCAGCTGATCCCCTTCGGCTACGCGCTCCAGGAACCGGGTGGCTGGCGCCTGGTGTCCGAGGGCGCGCCCACGTGGGCGAAGCTGCTCGCTCGCGCCGCCATCGCCTATGCGATCGTCAACTTCTTCCTGGCCGCCCGGACCTTCACCACGGAGATCTCCATGGGGAGCCCGGGGTTCGAGCGGGCCTTCACGGGGATCTGCCTGGGCTTCCACGCCAACGCGCTCGAGGTCACCCTGGCGGCCCATCGACGAGCACTCCGTGGGCTCGCCTGGGGGTGCCCCAACGGGCACGCGCTCGAGGCCCTCCACGCCAGGTGCCCGGCGTGCGGGGCGAAGGTGATCGCGGGCGAGCCCTCGAAGGAGGTCCACGATGGCTGACCCCGTCGCCGTGACGCCCCCGGCCGATCGCCGGCGCGCCCCCTGGTGGAGGGGCTCCCGCGGCGAGTGGCTCGTCGTCGCGCAGGTCGCACTGATCGCCTTGGTCTTCTTCGGCCCGCGCCGAGTGGCGGGATGGCCCGCGTGGCCGTTCCCGTTCGCGCGCGCCTGCCCGGTCGTGGGCGGCCTGCTGATGGCGGCGGGCGGGCTCCTGCTCGTGTCGGGGATCGCGAGCCTGCGGCGCGCGTTGACGCCTCTCCCCTATCCGCGGGATGGGGCCGACCTGGTCCGGACCGGCCCGTACGCGCTCGTGCGCCACCCGATGTACGCGGGCGGGGTCCTCCTCGCCCTGGGCTGGGCGCTGTTCGTCCGCGCGTGGCTCACCCTCGGCTACGCCGCCCTTCTCTTCGCGTTCGTGGACTACAAGTCGCGGCGCGAGGAGAGATGGCTGGAGGAGAAGTTCGCGGCGTACGCGGGCTACAGGCGCCGGGTGCGGAGGCTCCTGCCGTTCCTGTACTGACGCGGCGGCCGGCCCCCGCTGCATCCGGAACGGTGGCCGCCGCCGGCCCGCGCGCCGCGAGCCCGCCGTCGCGGACCGCACGGAGGACCCCGGCCGATCCCGCCGCCAGGGCGGTCAGAACAGCCGGTACGTGAGTCCGACCGAGAGCACCTCGCGGAGCTGGCCCGCCTTCCGCACGCCGTGGTCCACCGCCAGGATCCGATCGGCGATCGGCTTCGAGTTGTCCACGTCGGTCGCGGGATCGAACTCGAGGTAGACCCACTGCACGGCGAGGTTCACCGACAGGAGCTTGGTGATCTGCGCCGTGAAGAGGTTCTGGAAGTCCACGCTGGGCGTCTTCCAGAAGTCGGCGACGGCTTCCCGGCCGGGCGCGAACGCGCGCGCGTCGCGGTCGAACTGCTCCAGAGCCCGCGAGCGGCTGAAGTAGAGGGGCCAGAACGCCCGCAGCTGGCCCTTGTAGAGCACCTGCTTGCCGAGGAGCGGCTGGGTCGCGTTCGTCTGCCACTCGAGGCCGCCGTCGTTGGTGGAGATCCGCACCCGCTCGCCCGTCGCCGGGTCGAACTGCCGGGCGAAGATCTCGACGACGCCGAAGCCGAGGCGCGTGATCAGCTCGCGCTCCGCGGTCTTCTGCAGCACCCTGGCGATGCCCGCGGACTCCGTGAGCTTCGCCGGGCTGAAGGGGATCACGCCGGTGGGATTGCTCTCGTCGCGGAACTGGGAGTCGAGCCGCAGCGCCGCGTAGGGATCCACCCAGCCGCCGAGCGTGAACCGGCTCACGGACTCGAAGAGGATCAGGTCGTTCGACTTCTGCGGATGTCCCCACACCTGCCGGCTCGGGTCGGCGGGATCGCGCTTCTGCTGGGCGGACTGGCCGTACGCGAGCTGGAGATGGTTGGAGAGGTTGTAGCGGGTGGTGAACTGCCGCTCGGCCTTGGCGTCGGAGGTCAGGACCCACACCAGCGAGCCCTGGTCGCCTCCCTGCCAGTTCTCGCTGAACGCGCTCTGCGAGAGGTTGAGGCCGGCCACCCAGGCGTACGTCCAGGGGCCGGGCGCGGCGGGCGCGGGCGCGTCCGCCCCTCGGGCGCTCGCGCTCACGCAGGCGAGCGCCACGGCGGCTGTGGCAACGATCGCTCTCATGGGACCTCCTCGTGAGTGGGGACCCGGTGCGCACGGATCACGGGCCGGGGCGAGGATATCCCCGGGCGGGCTCAGCCTCCAGCCGCGGCGCGGGCCGAGGACGCGCCGCGGGCTCAGCCTCGAGCCGCGGCGTGGGCCGAGGACGCGCCGCGGGCGCGGCCCCGAGCCGGAGGGGAGACACCCCTCAGGCGCCCGCCAGTTCCCCCACGATCGCTTCCACCCGGGCGCACAGGGCCGGCAGGGCCGCCGCGACCTCCGGCGTCATCGCGCCGCCCACGGTGAGCGCGTCCCGCACCTCCACGGCCACGATCCGCAGCCGCGCGGGGAAGGGCACGTCCAGCCGCCGGGCGAGGTCCACCATCTCCGGCAGGCCGGCGAAGTGCGGCGAGGGGACCTCCACGGGCGAGAGCGCGGCGGGGTCGATCTCGAAGACCTCGCCCGGGGGATGCCGGCCGGTGCAGATGGCGTCGACCACGACCGCGGCGTCGTAGCCCATCAGGATGTCGAGCAGCGCGAGGCCGTGCAGCGCCGAGGCGGCCACGTCGGCCCGCCCGGCCAGGCGCGGCTCCAGCTCGCGCGCCGCCAGGGGCCCGATCGCGTCGTCGGCCAGCAGGTCGTTTCCCAGTCCCAGGACGAGCAGCTTCATGCGCAGGCGCCGCGCTCCCTCTCCCGCCAAAGATTCGAGAGCCGCCACGCATCCGCGCTGGTAGTCGAGCGCGGCTGCCACGCGACGGCTCTCTTCCAACCCGCCGGCCAGGGGCCAGCAAGACCCGCGGGAAGCCTTGTCGCCGACGACCTCAGTCTCTCCGCAGCTCCTTCACCAGCCGGTGCTCCGGATCGTACAGCCGCACCCGCAGCGGCATGCTCCCGGGCAGCGAGTGCGTGGCGCAGCCGAAGCATGGATCGTAGGCGCGGAACGCCATCTCGACCATGTTGAGCAGGCCGTCCGACACGTGGCCCTTCTTGATCAGGCCCTTGGCCGCCTTGTCCACGCTCATGGCGATGCGGGCCGCGTTGTTCTGGGTGGCGACGATGAGGTTGGCCATCTGGATCAGGCCGTTTTCGTCGGTCTCGTAGTGGTGGAACAGCGTGCCGCGCGGGGCCTCGACCACGCCGATCCCCACCGAGGGTTTCTGCGACGGGAGCGTGCGCAGGTCGGTGCCCGTGATGCGCGGGTCGTCGAGCAGCTCGACCATGGTCTCGGCCGCCTGCAGGATCTCCACCACGCGCGCCCAGTGGTTGGCGAGCGTGTGGTGGACCGGCTTGCCGCCCAGGGTGGCGAAGAACTCCTCGTAGGCCTTCTGCGCCAGCGGGGTCGCCATGCCCTCCGCGGCGTTCAGCCGCGCGAGCGGCGCCACGGCGTAGACGCTGCTCTCGGGCCCGTCCGCGAAGCCGTGCCAGCCGAGCGGCTTCAGGTAGCAGAACTTGATGTAGCTCCAGGGCTCCACGTGCTCGGCCACGAAGTCGCGGTACTTCTGCGCGGGGAACTTGGCGAACTCCTTGCCCGACGGGTCCACGACCCGGATCGGGCCGTCGTAGAAGCTGACCCGGTTGTTCGCGTCCACGAGGCCCATGTAGTAGGTGCGGTGCGTGTAGGCGTCGGAGGTGATGAGCTTCACGTACTCGGGGTTCTTGAGGACGATGTCCTTGAAGACCTCGAGCGTGAACTGCGCGAAGTCGAGCGAGTCCTTGGCCAGCGCCTTGAACTTCGGCAGCTCGGCGGGATCGAGCCCCTTCGCGACGCCGCCCGGCAGGCCCAGGACGGGGTGGATCACCTTGCCGCCGAAGTAGGAGACCAGCTCGCGCGCGCGCCGGCGGATGCCGATCACCTTCTTGCCCACCTCGACGCCGACCTTGCCGATCACGCCCACCACGTTGCGGGCGGCGGCGGGCGCGTCCGGGCCGACGATGAAGTCGGGGCCGCCGAGGACGTAGACGTGCAGCGCGTGGTCCTCGAAGAAGAAGGTGTTGTACACCAGCTCGCGGATCAGGCGCGCGGTGGGCGTGGGCTCGACCTGGTACAGGTCGTCCAGCGCCTTGGTCGCCGCCATGTGGTGCGCGGTCGGGCACACGCCGCAGATGCGGCTCGTGATCTGCGGCATCTCCTCGGCCGGCCGCCCGATGCTGAACACCTCGAAGCCCCGCAGCTCGGGGATCTGCAGGTACGCCCGCTCGACGTCCCCCTGCGCGTCCAGGAAGATGTCGATCTTGCCGTGCCCCTCGAGGCGCGTGATCGGATCGATCGTGACGCGTCGCGCGACGTTCCCACCCGTGGCTGGATTCATGTCTTCGCCTTCTCCTCCGGCTGCGTGTCCGCCGCCTTCGTCCCGCGGCCCGCGCTCAGCGTCCCGCGCCGTTCCCGACGCTGGCGAGCGCCGGCGTCACGTTGACCAGTTCCGACCCGATCCCCAGCCGGCCCGGCGCCACGCCCAGGGCGAGGCCGACGAGCTGGGTGAAGTAGAGCACCGGCACGTTCAGGCTCGTGCCGAACTCGCTGTTCACCTGCTTCTGGTAGCACTCCAGGTTCACCTGGCAGAGCGGGCAGGCGGTCGCGATGAGCGCCGCCCCCGAGCGGACCGCGTCCTCGAGCAGGTTGCGCACCATGCCGAGCGCCGCGGTGCGGTTCGTGATGAGCAGCGCGCCGCCGCAGCAGGTCAGCCGCATGCGGTAGCGCACCGGCTCCGCACCGATCGCCGCGACCAGGTCCTCGAAGAACCGCGGGTTCTCGACGTCCTCGTGGTCCTTCCGCGGCCGCAGGATCTGGCAGCCGTAGTAGGTCGCGACCTTGAGCCCGGCGAGCGGCTTCCGAACCCGGGCCTTCACCGCGTCGAGACCCACGTCCCGCACGAGCACGTCGAGCAGGTGGCGCACCTCGGAGCGGCCGGAGAACGACAGGCCGTCCTCGGCCAGCGCCTCGTTCACGTGCTCCTTCAGGTCCGGCTCGGCCACGAGAT
>JAWOLC010000168.1:0-12582 GCA_033853925.1 Candidatus Eiseniibacteriota bacterium | reverse complement strand
CGTGAGCGCGCCCGTCACGCGGCCCCGGCGCCCGACGACGCGGCGCGCGGTCGCCGCCGAGGCGGGGCGCGCCGCCGCCCCGGTGGCGGCGCTGGCGGGCGACATCGACGCCTTCCTCGACGAGCTGAGCCACGGCCGGCGGCTGAGCGACAACACCGTGGACGCCTATGCCCGCGACCTCGCCGACTATCGGAGCTTCGCCGAGAGGCACGGGTTGCGGAGCTGGCAGGAGGCGACGCGGGTGTTCGTGGACGCCTACTTCGCCCACATCCACGCCGAGCGCGGCCTCGCCCGGGCGACGACGGCGCGCCGGCGCTCGGCGCTGCGCGGCTTCCACGCCTATCTGGCCCGCCGCGCGGGCGAGGCCGCCGATCCCCTGGCCGACCTGCCGGCGCCGCGGCAGGAGCGGCGCCTGCCGCGGGCGCTGTCCCACGAGGACGTGGAGCGGCTGCTCGCCCAGCCGCGGGAGGACTCGCTCCTGGGCCTGCGCGACCGGGCCATGCTCGAGCTGGCGTACGCGAGCGGACTGCGCGTCTCGGAGCTGTGCGGGCTCGAGCGGCGGAACCTCGACCTCGAGGAGCGCACCCTCACCGTCCTCGGCAAGCGCAGCAAGGAGCGGACCGTGCCCTTCGGCCGCCCCGCCGAGCACGCGCTGCGCGCCTGGCTGGACCGCGGCCGGGATCTCGTCGTGCGCCACGAGCGGCACGACTTCGTCTTCGCCAACGCCCGCGGGCGCAAGCTCTCCCGCATGGGCTTCTGGAAGATCCTGCGCGGGCACGCGCGGGCGGCCGGGCTCGCCGGCGGAGTCCACCCGCACGTGCTCCGGCATTCGTTCGCCACGGAGCTGCTGCTGCGCGGCGCGGACCTGCGCGTCGTGCAGGAGCTGCTGGGCCACGCCTCCGTGGTCACGACCGCGATCTACACGCATCTGGACCGGGCATACCTCCGGGAGGTGCATCGCACCTGCCATCCCCGCGCCTGAGGGGAAACCGAAGGAAGGAGTCGTTGCATGCGCTGGAACCGCAGCTGCTGGATGGTGACCGGTCTCGTCCTCGCGCTGGCCGTGGGATCCGCCGTCGTCTCGGGAGCCCGGGCCGGCACGATCGTGGTGCCGCCCCGGCCGGGGCAGGTGGGCCTGGGGATCAGCGGGCTCTATGGAGGCCTGGCCAAGACCGGCGACTTCGGCGACGGTTTCGGAGCCGGGCCCGGGGTCGCGGTGCGCGTGCGCTACCGCATGCGCTACGAGCGCGCCTTCGGCCTCACCTTCGAGGCCCACAACCTGGACGCCCGCTCGGGGATCCAGTTCAACGACACGAACGGGGATCTCATCACCGATCCGCAGTTCGAGCCCAAGCGGCTGGACCTCGGGCTCTACGGGGTCGACTTCTACCAGTTGTTCGGCACGCGCACGAAGACCACGAAGATGCTGAGCGTGGGGGCCGGGCTGGCGCGTGCCTCGCGTCGGCTGGTGGACGGCGAGACCGACTTCCCCAACGGCGACGGCTACTTCGTCAGCGCGGGCGCGGGCGTCGAGCGCTTCTTCTGGCAGGGCGTGGCCTGGGACCTGGGGGCGCGCTACCAGGCGATCTTCCACGAGGGCGCCACGAACCACGAGATCCAGGTCTCGCTCGGCCTGATCTTCTACGCGAGCCTTTGATGGCCCTTCCGCTCTCCATCGGCTTCCAGGGCGCCGCGCGCACGGTGACGGGCTCGCGTCACCGGCTGCGCTTCGGGGGGCAGGCGTGGCTCTTCGACTGCGGGCTCTACCAGGGTCACCGCGACGAGGCGGACCAGGTGAACCGCAGCTTCGCCTTCCCGCCCGCCGAGCTGGACGGCGTGGTGGTCTCGCACGCGCACCTGGACCACACGGGAAATCTCCCGACCCTCGTGGCCCAGGGATTCCGCGGGCCGATCCACGCCACCGCCGCGACCGCCGACCTCTCCCGGCCGATGCTGGCGGACAGCGCCTTCCTGATGGAGCGCGATCTCGAGCACGTGAACCGGCGGCGGCAGGCGAAGCGCCAGCCGCCGCGCCGCCCGCTCTACCGCCCGGCGGACGTCGTCCCCACGCTCGAGCGGCTGGAGCCCCACGCCTATCACGCGCCCTGGGCGCTGGCGGAGAACGTGCGGGCGGAGTACTGGGACGCGGGGCACATCCTGGGCTCCGCCCTGACCGTGTTCGAGTTCTCCGCCAACGGCCGGCGGCTGCGCCTCGGCCTGAGCGGTGACCTCGGCCGCCCGCGCCGGCCGATCCTGCGCGACCCGGAGGTCTTCCCCGGCGTGGACGTGCTCGTGCTGGAGAGCACCTACGGCGACCGCCGGCACCCGCCCGAGGCGGAGACCGTGGTCGCGCTGCGGGACGTGGTGCTCCGCACCCTCGGCCGGCACGGCCGGCTGATCGTGCCGTCCTTCGCGGTGGAGCGCACGCAGGAGCTGGTGGCGACGCTCCACGACCTGTTCGAGAGCGGGCAGGTGCCGGAGGCGCCGATCTTCGTGGACAGCCCGCTGGCCCGGGTGGCGACGGACGTCTACCGGCAGCATCCCGAGTGCTTCGACGAGGAGACCCGCCGGGCGTTCGTGAACGAGAACGGCGCGCCCTTCGGCTTCGCCCGGCTGCGCTACGTGAGCACCCCGGAGGAGTCCAAGGCGCTCAACGAGCGCCGGGAGCCCTGCATCATCGTCGCGGCCTCGGGCATGTGCGAAGGCGGCCGCATCCTCCACCACCTGCAGCACGGCCTCGGCGACGCGCGCAACACCGTGCTCTTCGTCGGCTACCAGGCGGAGGGGACGCTGGGACGGAAGCTGAAGGAGGGGGCGGAGGTCGTGAACATCTTCGGCGAGCCGGTGGAGCGCCGCTGCGAGGTGGCCGCCCTGGACGGCTTCAGCGCGCACGCGGACCAGGGCGAGATCCTGGAGTGGGCGGGGCGGCTCGAGCCGTCGCCGCGGCGGGTCTATCTCGTGCACGGGGACGTCGCCGCGGCGGAGACCCTGGCGGGCCTGCTGCGCGAGCGCCTGGGGGCCGAGGTGGGCATCCCCCAGCCGGGGGAGGAGGTGCCGCTGTGGAGCTGAGGAAGGCTCCGCGCTACGAGGTGGGCCAGCGGCTGCGCCATCCGCAGTTCGGCGAGGGGCTGGTGGTCGAGGTCCACACCGATCGCGGGCGGGAGGTGCTCGAGGTCGTCTTCGACGGCCAGCTCCGGCGCCTCTCGGCGCAGCGCGAGTGGCCGATCGTCGAATCGGGCGCCCCCTCGCCGCTGGCGGGCGAGTCGGCGCCGCCGACCCGCACCTGGCATCCGCAGGGGGACCTGGTGCTCGCGGGCTGGCAGGCCGGGCAGATGATCCCGGCCGCGCGCTTCGACCTGCACGCCGAGGCCGAGCGATGGGCCGGCTGGGCGGGCACGGAGCGGCTCATCTCGCTCGACTCGCTGCGCGGCGTCGAGCGCTTCCCCCACCAGATCCAGGCGTGCAGCAAGGTCATGCGCGACCTGAACGGACGCGCGATCCTGGCGGACGAGGTGGGCCTCGGCAAGACCATCGAGGCCGGGATCGTCATCAAGGAGTACCTGCTGCGGGGGGCGGCGCGCACCGTGCTGGTCCTGGTGCCGGCCTCGCTGTGCGAGCAGTGGCGCGCCGAGCTGTGGGAGAAGTTCGAGCTGGACTTCGTGGTGTCGCGCGGCCCGGCCGGCCAGTGGGGCCGTCATCCCCTGGTCATCTCCTCGCTCGAGACGGCCCGCCACGAGCGGCACCGGCGCCGCGTGCGCGGGGCCAACTACGACATGGTGGTCGTGGACGAGGCGCACCGCCTGCGCAACCACCTCACGCTGGGGTGGAAGTTCGTCAACGATCTGAACCCGCGCTACCTGCTGCTCCTCACCGCCACGCCGGTGCAGAACGACATGCGCGAGCTGTACAACCTCGTCACCCTCACGCGTCCGGGCACCGTCGGCACCTTCTCGCAGTTCCGGCGCGACTTCCTCTCGGGCCACGACAAGCGGACGCCGCGCAACACGCCGCGGCTGCGCAACCTCCTCAAGGCGGTCATGATCCGCACGCGGCGCAGCGACACCGACCTGGTGTTCGCCCCGCGCAAGGTGGAGACGCGCTGGGTGGCGCAGACCGCGGCCGAGCGGGCTCTCTACCGGCAGGTGAGCGAGTTCGTGGCCGAGGCCGTGCACGGCGAGCACGGCGGTCCCGGCCGGCCGCACTACTTCACCCTCATGGTCCTGCAGAAGGAGATGGGCTCCTCCTGGGCCGCCGCGCGCGCCACCCTGGAGCGCCTGGCCGTGCGGCCGGACGGCCTGGACCAGCGGCGGCTGCGGCTGCTGGCCGGGCGGGCGGAGGCCGTCTCGGGCAGCCCGTCCAAGATCCGCACCATGCTGCGCGTCCTCGGCGGGCTCGAGGGCGAGAAGGCCATCGTCTTCACGCAGTTCCGCTCCACGCAGGACGCGATCGTCGCGGCCCTCGTCGCCTCGGGCACGGAGCCGGCGGTCTTCCACGGGGAGCTGGGCTGGCGCGAGAAGGAGGAGGCCCTCGAGCACTTCCGCACGGTCGCCCCCGTGCTGGTGAGCACGGAGGCGGGTGGCGAGGGCCGGAACCTGCAGTTCTCGCGGATCGTCATCAACTACGACCTGCCGTGGAATCCGATGCGCGTCGAGCAGCGGATCGGGCGCGTGCACCGGCTCGGGCAGCAGCACCCGGTGCGGGTCATCAACCTGGTGGCGCGCGGGACCATCGAGGCCTACGTGCTCGAGATCCTCGAGCGCAAGATCCGCATGTTCGAGCTGGTGGTGGGCGAGATGGAGGAGATCCTGGGCACCTGGCAGCCCGCCGGGTCCTTCGAGGACGAGGTGTTCCGGCGCTGGACGGAGTCCACCAGCCCGCGCGTGCGCAAGCGGCGCTTCGCCGAGCTGGCCCAGCACCTGATGGTCGCGCGGCGCCTCTACCAGCAGCAGAAGGACTCCCAGGACTGGCTGTTCCCCTCCGCCGCCGAGAAGGAGGAGACGTGAGCCCCGCCTCGCTCGTCCGCCCGGCGAAGCGCGGCGGTCCGCGCGGCGCGGCCGGCCGGCGCCGGCCGAGCACCAACGGCGAGCCCGCCGTCGTGCCCGTCCCGCCGCCCAGCCTGCCGCCCGAGTGGCGCGCCTTCGTGGGCCGCTGGCTGGAGGCCGAGGGCTGCACGGTCAAGGCGGCGGCCCGCGGCGACTGGGAGGTGGATCTCGCGCCCGCCCTGCGGCGGCGCTGGCGCCGCCAGCGCGTGCGCCTCGTGTTCGACCCGCAGCGGGCGACGCTGCCGCGCGGCGCCTGGTTCACGGCCCCGGGGAGCAGCGCCGGCCGGCGTCTCCTCGAAGCGGCGATGGAGGAGCCGGTGCTCACGCGGCGCACGGCGCTCGCCCACGTGCCCGGGGTGAGCGACGAGGGCCTCGCCACGGTCTGCCGCGTGCGCGGGCTCTCCTGGGGGGCGGCCCGCCTGGGGCCCGTGCACTACGAGCGGCGCGTCGCCTTCCACGCCGTGGCGACCCGCTGGGGCGGGCTGCCCTGGCAGGAGCCGTGGGTCGTGCTCATCGGGCCCTCCGGCGAGCTGCTCGAGTGGCACAGCGAGCCCGAGGTGCCGGACGTGCGCTCCCGCGAGGGGCTGTACCAGATCGGCGAGGAGATGGAGCCGGAGCAGCGCGCGCGCTGGATGGAGCGGACGCGGGCGCACTTCGAGCGCCTCCTCGAGGAGCGCGAGCAGGACTGGGAGCAGCAGATGGGGCGGCTGCGCGACGGCGAGCTGGAGCGGCTGGGGGCCTTCTTCACGGCGCGCCTGGAGGAGGAGCAGGAGCGGCTCCGGCGCCGGGTGGCGAACGGGGACGAGGTCGAGCTGGAGCAGGGGGACAGCACGTCGATCAAGCTCGAGTGGGACCGGCGCGCCGCCGAGGTGCGCGCCCGCTGGGCGATCCGGACCGAGGTGCGGGTCTGGGGGCTGTCGGAGTGGGCGTGGCCGGTGGCCGAGCTGGAGCAGGAGCTGCGCGCGGGCGCGGTCCACGTGCGGCTGAAGAGCCGCGTGGACGTGGCCCGGGGCCGCGCCGAGCTGCCGGCTTGCCCATCGTGCGGCGAGCCGGCCGAGATGCTGATTCGCGTGCACGGAGCGGTGGCCTGCGTGCGCTGCGCGCCGGGTTGAGCCCCGGCGGGAGTCGAGGTCCACGGCTTGACGCTCGCTCGGGCAGCGGCTAAGGTTCGCTGTCCTTTGCTCCGCCCTCGACCTCGCAGCCTGGTTGAATTCCGCCATCGAACCGGAGGATTACCTTGACGTTAGAGCGCAAGGCGGCTCGGCTGGAAGATCCCGGAGCCCGGCTCCTCGACGCCCTGACCAGCACCTGGGCCCGACTTGGCCGGGCGATCCTCATCGGCCTGGGCGTGCTCGCGGTCGTGGTGGCCGGCGCCCTCCTCACCCTGCGGTCGCGCGCCGCGGCGGAGGAGCAGGCGGCGGGGCAGCTCGCCGAGGCCAACGTCCTCTTCTGGCAGGGCGACTACGCCCGCTCCCTGCAGAGCGCCAGGCAGACGATCGAGCAGTGGCCGGGCACGCGCAGCGGCCTGGATGCCCTGCGTCTGGCGGGCGACGACCAGTTCTGGCTGGGCAGCTTCAAGGACGCGGTCGCGCAGTACCGCCGCTACCTCGCGCGCGCCAAGACCGGACTCGTCGCGGACGGCGTGCGTCGCAGTCTGGCCTACGCGCTGGAGAACGACCACCAGTACAAGGAGGCGGCCGCGACGTTCACGGGGCTGGTGGGCACGTTCGACCGCGAGTCGTCGGCCGAGTTCCTCTTCTCCGCCGCGCGCTGCTATCGGGAGCTGAACCAGCCCAGGGAGGCGGAGCAGACGCTGCAGCGTCTGCTCGACGAGTTCGGGGAGACCTCGTACGCCAACCGGGCGCGCATGCTGAAGGCGGAGCTGGCGGCGGTCCCGCACTGAGGCGGGCGGCCGCCGAGGAAGGATGCCTTGAGCGAGCAGCCGCCGGTCGATCTCCTCTTCCTCTGGCACCATCACCAACCGGACTACCGCAGCCCGCGTGAAGGTCGGGCGCTGCTGCCCTGGGTGCGGCTGCATGCCACCAAGGACTACCTGGACATGGCGCTCCACCTCGAGCGCCATCCCGCCGTGCACGCGACCTTCAACTTCGTGCCTTCGCTCCTCGACCAGCTCGAGGCGGTGGCGGCCGGAGGCCACGAGACCCTCTTCGATCTCTTCACCAAGCCGGTCGAGAGCCTGACCGAGACGGAGCGCAGCCTCGTGCTCTCGCGCTGCGTGGCGGCACCGCGCCATGCCATGGAGCGCTGGCCGCGCTACCGCGCGCTCACCATGCGGGTGGCGCGCTCGCAGGGCACGGGGGTCAACGAGCCCACGGCCACCGAGGTGCTGGCCCTCGAGTGCTGGTTCCTCCTGGCCTGGCTGGATCCCCTGCTCGACGAGGAGCCCGAGGCCGTGGCCGCGCTGGCCACCGGCGGAGACTTCCTCGACGAGCACCGCCAGGGCCTGCTCGCCCTGTACGCCCGCACGGTGGCCCGCGTGGTTCCCGCCTACCGGGCGTTGGCCGAGCGCGGCCAGGTCGAGCTGTCCGAGTCGGCCTACTACCACCCGATCCTACCGCTGCTGGTGGACGTGCGCGTGGCGCGTCGCGCGCGCCCCGATCTCGTGCTGCCCGGCGAGGCGTTCGCGGCGCCGGCCGATGCCGAGCGCCAGATCCGCCGCGCCTTCGCGCGCCACGCCGAGGCCTTCGGCTCGCCGCCCCTGGGGATGTGGCCGCCCGAGGGCAGCGTGAGCCCCGAGGCGGTCGCCCTCGCCGTTCGCGCGGGCGCCCGCTGGCTGGCCACCGACGAGGGCGTGCTCTGGCAGTCGTTGCCCGCGGGGGAGCGGCAGCGCGCCCTGCTCTACCAGCCCTGGCGCTTCACCACGAGCGAGGGCGACGTGGTCCTCTTCTTCCGCGACCGGGAGCTCTCGGACCGCATCGGCTTCGTCTATCACCACTGGGAGACGGCCGACGCGGTCGCGGACTTCGTCGGCCGCCTGCGCCGCATCGCCCGCGAGCAGGCGCTGCCCGGGCAGCGGCCGGTCGTCTCGGTGATCCTGGATGGCGAGAACTGCTGGGAGAGCTACGCGGCGGACGGCGGGCCCTTCTTGGAGGCGCTCTACGGCGCGCTCGAGGCCGAGCCGGGGATCCGCACCGTGACGCCCTCCGAGGTGCTCGCCGAGTCGTCGCCGACCGCGAAGCTGACCGACCTCCATTCCGGCTCGTGGATCGACGCCGACTACCACGTCTGGATCGGACACCCCGAGAAGAACCGGGCCTGGGACCTGCTCGCCCGGGCGCGGCGCGCGCTGACGGCGGCGCACAAGACGCCGGAGGACGCTCCCGGCGCCTGGGAGTCCCTCTACGCGGCCGAGGGCTCGGACTGGTTCTGGTGGTTCGGCGAGGATCACTTCACCGCGGACAAGGGGCTCTTCGACCGCATCTTCCGCGAGCACCTGCAGGCGGTCTACGAGCGGGCGGGCCTGCCCGTGCCGAGCTGGCTCCACGTCGCGGTGGCGCGCTTCACGCGCCGTCCGGACCTCGCCTCGCAGCCGCTGGGCTTCGTGCACCCCACGATCGACGGCCGGCCCACGCACTTCTACGAATGGTACGCGGCGGGGCGGCACCGCCTGGGCGCGGGCGGCAGCTCGATGCATCGCGAGGCCGGCCTCGGCCGCGACCTCTACTTCGGCTACGACGCCGAGCGCTTCTACCTGCGGCTCGACTTCACGGCGAAGCTGCCGCCGGGGCCGGACCACGACCTGCTGCTCGACTTCCTCGCGCCGCACCCGGTGCGCGTCATGGTCCGGGGTCTCGAGCTGGGAGAGCGCCCCGTCGTGCGCCGCGGTGAGGACGGCGGGCTGGTCGCGGTGCCCGACGGGCAGTGCCGGCTGGGGAGCGTGCTCGAGCTGGCCCTCACCTTCGCCAGCCTCGGCCTGGAGGCGGGCAACAACGTGGACCTGCTCGTCCAGCTCATGAAGGACGGCGAGCCGATCGAGAGCCTGCCCGCGGCCGACCTCGTCCGCTTCTCCGTCCCCGACGCCTCCTACGAGGCGTCCATGTGGAGCGCGTAGGCGGCGCCGAGCCGCCCGCGCTCAGCCCACCCAGACCGTCTTCACGTTCACGAACTCGCGCAAGCCGAAGGCGGCCAGCTCCCGCCCGTAGCCGGAGGCCTTCACGCCGCCGAAGGGCACGCGCGGGTCGGACTTGACCATCTCGTTCACGAAGACCGAGCCCGCTTCGAGCCGCGCGGCCAGCGCGCGGCCGCGCGCGGCCTCCGCCGTCCAGACGCTGGCGCCCAGCCCGTAGCGGGAGAGATTCGCCAGCTCGACGGCGCGCTCGGCGTCGCGGGCCCGGGTGACGGCGGCGACCGGGCCGAAGGTCTCCTCGTCGAAGGCGGGCATGCCGGGCTCGACTCGGGTGAGCACGGTGGGCGGGAAGTAGAACCCCGGGCGCTGCAGGCGCCGCCCGCCCAGGGCCAGGGCCGCTCCCGCCCGCACGCTGCGCTCGACCTGGCTCTCCAGCTCCTCCAGGAGGTCGGCGCGAGCGAGCGGCCCCACCTGGGTCGCGGGCTCCAGGGGATCGCCCACCCGCAGGGCCGCCATGCGCTCGACCAGCGCCGCCTCGAAGCGCGGAGCGATCGCTTCCTCGACCAGGAAGCGCTTGGCGGCGATGCAGCTCTCGCCGTTGTTGACGCAGCGTGCCGCGGCCGCCTGCGCCGCCGCGTGCTCGATGTCCGCGTCGGCCAGGACGATGAAGGCGTCGGAGCCGCCCAGCTCGAGCACGGTCTTCTTGAGCGCGGCGCCGGCGAGGGCCGCGAGCTGCCGTCCCGCGGCCTCGCTGCCGGTGAGCGAGACGGCGCGCACCGCCGGGTGGGCGACGATCGCCGCCACCGCCCGAGCCGGGACGAGGAGGGTGCCGAAGACTCCGGGCGGCAGGCCCGCCTCGTCGAACACCCGCTCGATCGCCAGGGCGCAGCCGGGAACGTTGGAGGCGTGCTTGAGCAGCACGGCGTTCCCCGCCGCCAGGGCGGGAGCGGCGCAGCGGAAGACCTGCCAGAAGGGAAAGTTCCAGGGCATGACGGCGAGCACCACGCCGAGGGGATCGAAGCGCACCCGGCTCTCCCGCGCCTCGGTCGCCACGCTCTCGGGCTCGAGCAGCGCCGGGGCGTGCGCGGCGAACCAGTCGCAGGTGAGCGCGCACTTCTCGACCTCCGCCTCGGCGGCGGCCAGCGTCTTGCCCATCTCGGTGGTCATGAGGCGCGCGTGCTCGTGCGCTCCCGCCCGCAGGACGCGGGCGACCTCGCGGAGCGCGGCGGCCCGCTCGATCACGGGGCGCGCGCTCCAGGCGCGGAAGGCGGCTTCCGCGCGGGCGAGCCGCGTCGCGACCTCGGCGTCCCCGTGCTCCGGGTAGTCGCGGAGCAGCTCCCCGCTGGCGGGGTTGATCGACTTCATGGCGCCTCCCTCAGCCGCCGCCGCCGGCCGTCCGGCGGCTTCCGGCCCTCTCGGGGGATGAGTATCATGCCCGCGTCCGGCCCGCACGCGATCCCCTCGGGGCGTGACGGGAGGCCGGCGGCCTCCGTCGCCCCGGCCACCCTGCTCTGCATGGGGCGCACGGCCCGGGCCGAGGAGGTGGCGCATGCGTGAGCGGGAGAGGCTGCGAGAGCAGCTCGAGGTGGCCTGGACTGGCCCCGCCTGGCACGGTCCGGCTCTGGGCGAGGTGCTCGCCGGCGTGGGCGCGGAGCAGGCCGCGATGCGGCCGCTGCCGGGACGGCACTCGATCTGGGAGATCGTGCTGCACCTGACGACCTGGCTGGAGGTCGGGCGCCTGCGGGCCAGCGGCCGCGACCAGGAGCCGACGCCGGCCGAGGACTGGCCCCGGCCGCCGGATACGACCTCGGCTGCGTGGGAGGACGCGCGGGCTCGTCTCGAGAGCGCCCATCTGGCGCTGCTCGAGCTGCTCGGCGCGATGGACGAAGGCCGCCTGGACGAGGCGGCGGCGGGCCGCGACTACAGCGTGGGCTTCCTGCTGCACGGCGTGGTGCAGCACTACGCCTATCACGCCGGCCAGATCGTCCTGCTCAAGGCCGCGACCGCCTGAGAGCGCTGCACCGCACTCAGAGGCCGAGGGCGAGCTGCTCCGGTTCGGCCGGCGGGAGGATGAGCGGTCGCTCGCGCAGGGGATAGCGCCGCCGCACCTGAGCGAGCTGCTCGCCGAGCGCGCGCCCGGCGGCGCTGGGCAGGTACGGGCTGCGCGCGAAGAGGCGCTCGTAGCGCGGCAACTCGTCCGGCCAGTCGCGGGCCAGACAGGCCAGGAAGTGCTCGCGCGTGCCCGGGCGCAGGTTGAGCAGCGAGCCCCACAGGTGCGCCGCTCCGGCGTCGCGCGCCGCGCGCACCACCTCCGCGATCTGGGCGGGGGAGTCCGAGATCCCGGGCAGGATGGGGGAGAGGCCGACACCCGTGCGGATGCCGGCCTGGGCCAGCCGCGAGAGCGCGCGCAGCCTCTGCCGCGGCGGCGGGGCCCCCGGCTCCGTGCGGCGCCAGATCTCGGGGTCGAGGGTCGGGATCGAGAACTCGACCTCCACCTCGGCCCGTCCCGCCGCGAGCTGCAGGATGTCGAGATCGCGCACGATCAGCGTGCCCCGGGTGATGATGGTGAAGGGGTTGCGGTGCGCGGCCAGTGCTTCGAGGCAGCTCCGGGTGAGCCGGTAGATCCCCTCGGCCGGCTGATAGGGATCGGTCGCCGCGCCCACCACCACGCGCTCGCGCAGCCACGTGCCCCGAGCCAGCTCCGCGCGCAGGAGCGCGGCGATGTTCACCTTGACCTGCACGGTGGCTCCGTAGCGGTCGTCCGCGGGGCGGTCGGCGCGGCGCTCGAAGCCGCGGACGTAGCAGAAGGTGCAGCGGTGGGCGCAGCCCGTGTAGGGGTTCAAGGACCACTGGAAGTGCATCCCCCGGACCCGGTTCAGAGCGGCGCGGCAGGAGACTTCGAGGAAGTCGCTGCGCATGGACCGGAGACTACCCCGTGCGCACCTACTGCACAAGTGTGCAATCCAAGGGCAACCACCGACCTCTTCCGAGCGTAGAGGGGCCGGTGATGCTACCGTGCGCGCGTTCCCGGTGGACGAACGCCTCCCGCTCACGGCCCGAACCGGCGGGCGACCACCTTCGCTTCCTTCGGCTGCGTACCCTCACCCTGGATGGAGCGCTGCTCATGGCGCAGAAGAGGAACAAGAGCAAGCAGAAGCCCTCCGTCGTTCGCGAGTGGACCGAGTCGCTGATCTGGGCGGTCGTCCTCGTCACCCTGCTGCGCGCCTTCCTCATTCAGTCGTTCCGCATCCCCTCGGAGTCCATGGTGCCCACGCTGCTCGTGGGCGACTTCCTCTTCGTGAACCGCTTCGAGTACGGACCCAAGATCCCCTTCACCCACACGCGCCTGCCGGGGCTGCGCCCGCCGCGCACGGGGGACGTCATCGTCTTCCAGTTCCCCGGCGATCCGCGGGTGGACTACATCAAGCGCTGCATCGCCACGGGGGGGCAGAG
>JAWOLC010000167.1:0-21440 GCA_033853925.1 Candidatus Eiseniibacteriota bacterium | reverse complement strand
CGGCGCTCGGGCACGGGAGCCCCGCGCGTCGGCCGCGCGCCCGCCCGTTGCCGATTCGCGCGAAGCCAACTAGAGTCCCGGCGATCGCGCACCGTCCCCAGGCCGTTCTCACTCGCCCCGGAGTTCGCCATGGACGCCCTCACCCAGTACCTCGAAGCTCATCGGGAGCAGTTCCTCGAGGACCTCAAGGCGGCGCTGCGCATCCCCAGCGTCAGCACGCAGCCCGAGCACAAGAGCGACATGCAGCGCTGCGCCCAGCGCGTGGCCGACGACTTCAAGAAGGCCGGCATGACGCGAACCGAGGTCGTGCCGACCGCGATGCACCCCATCGTCTACGCCGAGTGGCTGGGCGCGCCCGGCCGGCCCACCGCGCTGCTCTACGGCCACTACGACGTGCAGCCCGCCGAGCCCCTCGAGCTGTGGGAGACGCCTCCCTTCGAGCCGACCATCCGCGACGGCAAGCTCTACGCGCGCGGCGCCTGCGACGACAAAGGCCAGGTCTACATGCACGTCGCCGCCATCCAGAGCCACCTGCAGGTGAACGGCAAGCTGCCGGTGAACCTCAAGGTCGTGATCGAGGGCGAGGAGGAGGCGGGCAGCGCGAGCCTGGAGAAGTTCCTGCGCGACCGGCGCTCGCAGCTGGACGCCGACGTGATCGTGGTGAGCGACACGGGCATGCTCTCCCCCGAGCAGCCGGCCCTGACCTACGCCCTGCGCGGCCTGCTCTACGTGCAGATCGAGGTCACCGGGCCGAGGCGCGACCTGCACTCGGGCGAATTCGGCGGGGCCGTGCAGAACCCCGGGAACGCCCTGGCCTCGATCATCGCCGCGCTCAAGGATGGCGACGGCCGGATCATGGTGCCCGGCTTCTACGACCGGGTGAAGCCGCTCTCGCGGTCCGAGCGCGACATGCTGGCGCAGGTGCCCTTCGACGACCGCGCGTTCATCGCCGAGTCGGGGGCGCCCGCGCCGTTCGGCGAGAAGGGCTACAGCACGCTCGAGCGCATCTGGGCGCGGCCCACCTGCGACGTGAACGGCATGTGGAGCGGGTACATCGGCGAGGGCAGCAAGACCGTGCTGCCCTCGTTCGCCGGGGCCAAGGTCAGCTTCCGGCTCGTGCCCGACCAGGACGGCAACGAGCTGTTCCCGCGGGTGGAAGCCTACGTGAAGAAGCTGGCGCCTTCCGGGGTCACGGTGAAGGTGATCGACGTGCACGCGGCGCCGCCCTTCATGACCGAGCCCGATCACCCGCTGCTGCAGGCCGCGGTGCGCGCGTTGCAGCGCTCGTGGCCCAAGCCCCCGGTCCTGATCCGCGAGGGCGGCTCGATCCCGGTGATGGCCACGTTCAAGGAGACGCATGGCCTGCCCAGCATCCTCATGGGCTTCGCCCTCACCGACGACAACCTCCACGCCCCGAACGAGAAGTACAACCTCTCCTCGTTCCACGGCGGCACGAGGAGCTGCGCCTACCTCTACGAGGAGCTGGCGAAGGGAGCCTGAGAGGCGATGACGAAGGCCGCCGCGCGCGTCCGCCCCGCCGTTCCGCGGGCGGTGGCGGCGTGCGCCCAGGCGCGCCTGCGCGCGCGGGCGCGCCCGCCCTCCGATCATCCCGCGGCGGGCGGATTCGGCACGCGGCTGGAGCGGCTGGGGCTCACCTCCGCGGAGCTGACGGAGGGAGCGCGCGCCCTGGCGCGCGAGTGCCGCCCGCTCGGCGCGCGCGCGACGGTGCGGGTGGCGCGGGCCCTGGTCCGCGGCGGCACGTTCGAGGGCGGGCTCCTCGCCTGCCTGCTGCTGGAGCGTCACCCCGCGGCGGCGGCGAGCCTCGGCGCGCCCGAGGTCGAGAGGCTCGCGGGCCGTCCCGACAACTGGGTCAGCGCCGACACCTTCGCCTGTCTCCTCGCCGGTCCGGCCTGGCGCCGGGGCCAGGTGAGCGACGCCCGGGTGCGGCGCTGGGCGCGCTCCCGCGATCGTTGGTGGCGGCGCATCGCGCTCGTGTCCACGGTGCCGCTCAACCTGCGCTCCCGGGGAGGCACGGGCGACGTGCCCCGCACGCTCCGCCTGTGCGCCCGGCTCGTGAGCGACCGCGACGACATGGTGGTGAAGGCTCTCTCCTGGGCGCTGCGCGTCGCGGCCGGGCGCGAGCCCGCCGCCGTGCGGGCCTTCCTCGGGCGGCACCGGGCGGCGCTCGCCGCGCGGGTGGTGCGCGAGGTCACCAGCAAGCTCGCGACGGGGCGGAAGAATCCGCGGCGGCCGGCGCTGGCGCCGGGGTCCCGATCGGCTCCCCGCCGCCCCGCCGGCGCGCGCGCCCCGGGCCGTCCCGGGGAACGCCGGCGCGCGGGCCGCCGATGAGCCCCGAGATCCCCGTCCTGCGCGAGCTGATCCTGCTCGCGGGCGCCTCGCTGGCGGTGGTGCTCCTCTTCCGCCGCCTCCGCCTGCCGGCCACCGCGGGCTTCATCGTCACCGGCATCCTCATCGGCCCCGGCGGCCTGGCGCTCGTGCACGATCCGGACCTCGTCCGCACGCTCGCCGAGTTCGGCGTGGTGGTGCTGCTCTTCACCGTCGGGCTCGAGTTCTCGCTCGCCGATCTGCGCCGCCTGGGACGCCGCGCCCTGCTCGGCGGCGCCCTGCAGGTGCTGCTCACGGTGCTGCTGGTGGCGGGCGCGCTCGTGCTCGCCCACCGGCCGCCGGCGCGCGCGCTCTTCTTCGGCATGCTGGTCTCGCTCTCGAGCACCGCCCTCGTGCTGAAGCTCCTCACCGATCGCATCGAGCTGCAGTCGCCGCACGGGCGGATGGCCACGGGCGTGCTCCTCTTCCAGGACCTCATGGCCGTCCCGTTCCTCCTGCTCGTCGCGCCACTCGGGCGCTGGGCGCGCGGGGAGAGGCTCTCGGCCGCCGAGCTGACGGCCGGCCTGCCCGGCACCCTGATCGTCGTCGCGGCGGCGGTCGCCGTGCTGCTCGTCGCCCGCCGCGCGCTGCCCTGGCTGCTGGGGCGCGCCTCGCGCTCGGGCTCGCGCGAGGCCTTCCTCTTCGGCATCCTGCTCGTGGTGCTGGGGAGCGCCTCGCTCGCCTCGCGGGTCGGCGGCTCCCTGGCGGTGGGCGCCTTCCTCGCGGGCCTCGTGCTGGC
This sequence comes from Candidatus Eiseniibacteriota bacterium, assembly GCA_033853925.1. Taxonomy (GTDB): domain Bacteria; phylum Eisenbacteria; class RBG-16-71-46; order RBG-16-71-46; family RBG-16-71-46; genus JANXPZ01. Next base: position 18,316 of record JAWOLC010000167.1, on the reverse strand, counting down.
GGGCTCCGAGCTTCGCGACCTGATCGCCGCCGACCTGCTGCCCCTGCGGGACGGGCTGGCCAGCGTCTTCTTCATCGCCGTGGGCATGTCCTTCGATCCGGCGGTGGTCCTCGCCCGTCCGGACCTCGTCGTGGCCAGCACCGCCGGCCTGGTGCTGGTGAAGCTCGCCGTCGCCTTCGTGGCCCTGCGGCTGGGCGGAGTGCCGGGCCGCGTGGCCGGCGCGGCGGCGCTTACGCTGGCGCAGATCGGCGAATTCTCCTTCGTGCTGGCGCAGGCGGGCCGCCCGCTGGGCCTCCTGGGGGCTAACGGCTCGCAGGCCTTCTTCGCCGGAGCGGTGTTCTCGCTCCTGCTGACGCCGTTCCTCGTGCCGCAGGCTCCCGCCTGGGCGCTCGCGCTGGATCGCGCGCTGGCCGGCCGCCGCGCGCGCGCCGAGGAGGATCGCGCCGCCGCCCAGGCGGAGGCGGCCGCGGGCGGCCTCGCTCCGCGCCCGCGCGCCCGCGAGAACCACGTCGTGATCGCCGGCTTCGGGCTCAACGGCCAGAACGTGGCACGGGTCCTGCGCTCGGCGCGCCTGCCGCACCTGGTGGTGGACCTGAACCCCGACGCCGTGGCCGAGGGCCACCGGCTGGGGAGCCCCGTGCTCGTCGGCGACATCGGCAGCCCGCTGATCCAGCGCCAGGCCGGCGTGCCGCGCGCGAAGGTGCTGGTGCTGGCCCTGAGCGACCCGACCGCGACCCGCCACGCCTGCCGGGTGGCCCGCACCCTGTCCAGCGACGTCTTCATCGTGGTGCGCACGCGCTACGTGGACGAGATCGACCAGCTCTACGCCGCCGGGGCGAACCAGGTGATCCCCGAGGAGTTCGAGACCTCGATCGAGATCTTCACCTCGGTGCTGCGGGAGCTGCACGTCCCCACGAACGTCATCCAGGCGCAGATCACGCTCCTCCGGCAGGAACGCTACAGCCTCCTGCGCGGGCGGCGCCTGCAGGGGGCGATCCTCGAGCAGCTCCCCACGATCCTGCTCGAGCGCACGACCGACACGTTCCTGCTCCTGCAGGAGTCGCCCGCGGTGGGAAGGACACCGGCCGAGGTGGGCCTGGGCGTCGAAGGCGAGGCGCGGCTGGTGGCCGTGGTGCGCGGCGGGCGGCCGCTCACCTCGCTCGCCGACGACTTCCGCCTGCGCGTGGGCGACACCCTGGTGATGACCGGCACGCACGCGGAGGTGGACCGCGTCTTCGAGCGCCTGCGGCCGGGGGCGGAGCCGGGGGCCGTGCTGTAGCGGCGGCTGGGAGCAGCCGCCCGCCGCGCGCGTCGCTCGGCCGCGGCCGCGCCGTCTCGTCGCGCTCGCGCCGGTTCCGCGGCCCCGCGACGACGTGGGCGAGGATTCTGCTGGCTCCCGTGCCGGGCGTGCGCTAACGTCCTCCTGGCGATGAGCTGCCCGCTCTCGCCGCGGGCACCGCAGGGCGCCGCGGTGGCCGCCGACCGGGCGCCGGAAGGCGTCGCACGAGGCACTCATGGCCGCCCGCGCTGCCCGTTTCCCCGCGTTGGCCCGCAGCTCCACCCTCTGGCTGATCGCGGCCGCCGTCCTCCTCGGCGCGGGCCCTGCCCTCGCCCAGACGATGGACACCACGCTGCTGACGCCGAACGACACCGTGAGAGCGGTCGTTCGCGACGGGAACACGATCTACATCGGGGGGGCGTTCACCCGAGTCGGGGTGCCGTCGGGCGGAGGCGCGGCCTTGAGCGTGGCGACGGGCGCGCTCGCCCGCGCGACGGCCATCGTCCGCGGCAGCGTCTACGCGGCGCTCCCGGACGGGGCGGGAGGCTGGTACATCGGTGGCGAGTTCAGCGCCGTGGGGGAGCGGCCGCGCGCCAACCTCGCCCACGTCCTGGCCGATGGCAGCGTCGCCGACTGGAGCCCCGGCACCGACCGCGCGGTGTTCGCCCTGACCTCGAGGGGGAGCGTGATCTTCGCGGGCGGGGCCTTCACCCGCATCGGCGGCGAGAGTCGCAATCGCCTGGCGGCGCTGGACGCGGCGAGCGGGAGCGTGCTGGGGTGGAATCCGAATGCCGACTCGCACGTCTACGCGCTGGCGGTGAGCGGCGACCGCGTGTACGCCGGGGGGCGCTTCACGAGCGTCGGCGGGGCGGTCCGGGGTCGGCTCGCCGCGCTGGACGCGGCGAGCGGGAGCGCCGCCCCCTGGGATCCGCAAGCGGACGACGTGGTGAGCGCGCTGGCGGTGGGAGACGGCGTGGTCTACGCGGCGGGGTCCTTCTCCAGGATCGGCCGCGAGTCGCGCAGCGGCCTCGCCGCCCTCGACGCGGTCACGGGCGACGCCACCGCCTGGAATCCGCATCCCGACGCGGCGGTGCTCGCCCTGGCGCTGAGCGGCGACGTGGTGTACGCGGGGGGCTACTTCGCGAACATCGGCCTGGCGGCGCGGCCGTTCCTCGCCGCCCTGAGCGTGGGAAGCGGATGGGCCACGCCCTGGAATCCGGCCCCCGACGCCTCCGTCATCGCCCTGGCCGCGGACGGGGGCGCCGTCTACGCGGGCGGGTACTTCACATGGATCGGCGGGCGGGCGCGCCAGTGCCTCGCCGCCCTCGACTCGGCGGCGGGGACCGCGACGCCCTGGGATCCCGAGGCGGACGGCGTCATCCACGCCGTGACCGCGCACGCCGGGGCCGTGTATGCCGGCGGGGACTGCGACTTCATCGGCACGCCGCCGCGCGAGCACCTCGCCGCCCTCGACGCGACCACCGGCGCCCTCCTGCCCTGGAACCCGGGGGCGAATCGCCCGGTGGACGCGCTGGCCGTGAGTGGGGGACGGGTCTACGCCGGCGGCGAGTTCACCTTCATCGGCGGGCGCTTCCGCGCCCACATCGCGGCCCTGGACGCCACTTGCGACACGGCGATCGCCTGGGCGCCGAACGCGGACTCCGTCGTGCACGTGCTGCTGCCGGCCGGCAATCGGGTGTACGCGGGCGGCGAGTTCACGGGCATCGGAGCCCGGGGGCGCCGCTACCTCGCGGCCCTGGATGCCGCCAGCGGCTACGCCATGGATTGGGATCCCCGCGCGGGCGGCCCCGTGGACGCCCTGGCCCTGAGCGGCGGCCTGCTCTACGCGGGCGGGCGATTCGCCGCCATCGGGCGCGCGCCGCGCAGCCACATCGCCGCTCTCGACACTTCGCAGGGAATCGCCACGACCTGGTACGCGGACGTGAACGGTCCGGTCCGCACCCTGGCGGTGAGCGGCGGCACGGTCTACCTGGGCGGCGACTTCACCGCCGTGGGCGGGCGGCCGCGCAGCCGCCTCGCCGCCGTGGACGTCGCGCTGGGCAACCCTGCCGCCTGGAGCCCGGAGGCGGACTCCAGCGTGAACGCCCTGGTGCTGAAGGAGGGGGTCGCCTACCTGGGGGGCCGGTTCTCGCGCGTGGCCGGGCAGACGCGCCGGGCCCTGGGCGCGGTGTCGGCCGCGACCGGCGCGGCCACGGCCTGGGATCCGTCCGCGGACGGCCCGGTTCTCGCGCTGGAGGTGGGCGGGGGCAGGGTCTACGCCGGGGGCCTCTTCCGTCGGGTCTGCGGGCGTGACCGCGCGAACCTGGCGTCGCTCGGGAGCGACGTGCCCCTTCCGCCCGTGACCGTCACGGGGCTCGCCCGCGTGGCCCCGCAGCCGGCGGGAGCGCGGGCGTGGATCCGCTTCAGCCTGGCGAGGCCGCAGCTCGTGACGCTCTCGGTCTACGATCTCCAGGGCCGCCGCGTGGCCACGCTGATCGATCACGCCCCGCGGCCGGCGGGCGCGCAGGAGGTGGAGGCGAGCACGGCGGGCTGGCCCCCGGGCTTCTACTTCTGCCGGCTCGAGGCCGACGGCGCGCGCCTGGCGCAGAAGATGGTGGTCGTCAAGTGACGCGGGTGGAGCGCGGGCCCGTGCTATGGTCCGCGTATGCCCCTGCCCCCGGCCGATCAGGTCCGCGCGCTCACTGAACGACTGGTCGCGATTCCCAGCGCGAGCCCCGACGTGCTCGCCGAGACGGAGTTCGCCGCGGCGCTCCGCGAATCGCTGCCGGCGGGGCTCGAGCGGGGCGAGTGGTACGCGCCCGACGGTCGCCCGATCGTCTGGGCGCGGGTCCGCGGCCGGGGGGCGCGCGGCCCGGCGCGCCGCGCCGTTCTCCTCCTCTCCCACTACGACACCGTGGGCGTCGAGGAATTCGCCTCGCTGGGCGGGCGCCAGGGGGCGGCGATCGCCTACGACCCGTCGGCGCTCCGCGACCTGTACGTGCGCTACTCCGGCGAGGCGCTGCCGCCCGGCTCGCACGCGCTCCTCGAGGATCTGGCCGAGGAGAAGGCGCACCCCGGCACCTGGATGTTCGGGCGCGGCGGCTTCGACATGAAGAGCGGCATCGCCGCCGCCCTGGCTGCGCTCGCCTCCCTGGCCGCCGACGAGTCGCTCGCCGGCGACGTGCTCTTCGTCTGCTGTCCCGACGAGGAGCACGCCTCCGCCGGCATGCTCGCCGCGGTCCCCGAGCTGGCGCGCTGGAAGAGGGCGGAGGGCCTCGACCTCGCAGGAGCCCTCAACCTGGACATCGCCGCGGCGCCGATGGCCTACGCGGGCGTCATGGGCAAGGCGCTCGCCGCGCTCTACGTGCTGGGCCGGCCCACCCATGCCGGCATGCCCTTCGAGGGCGTGGACGCAGCCCAGCTCGCGGCCTCGCTCACCGCCCGCGCGACCGGGAGCCGCGAGCTGGTGGATCGCGCCGGCGAGTCGGTGGCCGCCCCGGCCGTGGCCTTGAAGCTCCGCGATCTCAAGCCCGGCTACAACGTCCAGACGGCGGCCGAGGCCGTGGTGGAGCTGAACCTCATCACGATCACCCGCCCGCTCGCCCAGACCCTGGAGGAGCTGCGGCGCGTGGCGCTCGATGCGCTGTCGAGCCTCGTGCGCTCCATGCGCGAGCTGGCCTCGTGGGTGCAGCCGGGGGTCGCCCTGCACGGCGTGCTGGCGGGCGGCAGCCTCGAGGACCAGGTGGTCGTGTGGCCCGATCTCCTCCGGCGGGCGGGCGAGCCCGGGGAGCTGTTCGAGCTGAGCGAGTCGGGCGATGCGCGCGCGGGCACGCTGGCGCGCCTGCGGCACGTGGTGCGCGAGGCGAAGCTGCAGGGCCCGGCGATCGTCATCCACCTCCTGCCGCCCTACCATCCGCACGCGGGTCCCGGCGACGGGCCGCTGGTGCGCGCCACGCGCGCGGTCATGGCCGACGAGGGGCTCGAGCTGCGGCCGTTCTACCCCTACATCACCGACGCCTCCTACCTGGCCTGGCGCTCGGAGCCGGCCGAGGCGCTCGAGCGCTACATGCCCTGCTACGGCCGCGAGTACGAGCTGCCCATCGAGGCGATGCGCGCGCTGGACCTGGACGTGGTGAACCTGGGTCCGTGGGGCCGCGACGCGCACGGCCTCTTCGAGCGCCTGCGCTGCGATTGGGCGTTCGCCCGCCTGCCGGGGCTCGTGGCCGAGGTGGTGCGCCGGAGCCTGGCGCGATGAGCACGGAACCCGCGCCTCCCGCGGCGGCATCGCCGCGCCCGGCGCGCGGCGCGAGGGCGAGGCGTGCGGGCGGCGCCTGGGGCGTGACGCGTGGCGCCTTCGCCGGCCTGCTCGAGCACCAGTCCATGGGCGCCGCCGCGATGATCGCCTACTACCTGCTCTTCGCGATCTTCCCCTTCCTGCTCTCGCTCGCCAGCCTGCTCGCCTTCCTGCCGATCCCGGACCTGATGGACCGGCTCATGTTCCTGCTCGGTCAGGTCGCGCCGCCGGCCGCGGCGGACCTGCTGCGCAGCACGTTGCGGCAGCTCGTCACGCGGCAGCACGGCGGGCTCTTCTCGCTCGGCCTGCTCGTCGCCCTGTGGGCGGCGGCGAACGCCGTCGAGGCCATGATGCAGTCGTTCAATCGGATCCTCGGCCTGCGCGAGCATCGGCCCTTCTGGCGCACCCGGGGGTTGGCCATCCTGCTCGCCATCGGCGTCTCGGTCTTCACCGTGCTGGGACTGGTGGCGCTGTGGTTCGGCTCGCAGGTCAGCCACTGGTGGGCGGGGCGCGGCGGGCTCGGGCCCCTGCCCGTGCAGGTCTGGGACGTCGCCCGCTGGCCGCTCGTGCTCGTCTTCCTCGTCGTCGCCGTGGACCAGCTCTACTTCCTCGCGCCCGCGGCCCGCCAGCGCTGGCGCTGGGTCTCGCCCGGCGCGGTGCTCGCCGTGCTCGGCTGGGTCGCCGCCTCGCTGGGATTCTCGGCCTACGTGCGCCACTTCGGCTCGTACAACGCCACCTACGGCGGCATCGGCGCCGTCATCATCCTGCTGAGCTGGATCTACCTCAGCGCCTTCTTCATCCTGGTGGGCGCGGAGGTCAACGCCGCGGCGGGTGCGGACGGGTAGCGGTCGCGGGCCGATACGCGACGATCGCGACGTCGTCGCCGGTCCCCTCGGCGACGCCGCGATCGCTGCCCGCGCCGCGGCCCCCAGGGAGGCCGGCGGCGGGACAGGACGCTAGTCCTCGGGAATCTCCGCCTCGAGCGGCGCGCGCCGATAGCCCGCGGGCGGGGCCCAGGCGGATTCGGGGATGCGCTCGGTCGTGACCGCGATCGCCTCCCAGCGAAGAGCGCCCTCCCGGCCCGGCGCGCTGAACGTCATCGTGGCCGCCAGCGGCAGGCCCATCGCCGCCTCCGATTCCCAGTACATGCTCATCACGGCGCGGCCGACCGGGTCGAGCACGGCCGCGAGCACGACGTCCTCGGTCTGCGCCTCGTACTCGTCCACCGCCAGGGTGAACGCCACCCAGCGATCGAGGTTCAGGTACGGACCCGCCCGCACCGTCCACTGGTTGCAGGGATAGCCGGCGATCTTGCGGATCACGGAGCCCCGCTCCACCTGGATCGAGTCGGCCGGGTACTGCATGGCCTGGCTCCACTCCGCCCGGAGCGAGTCGCTCGCCTGCCGGAGCATGTAGTCCCACCGGGTGCCGTCCGCGACGTCCACGATGCTGTCGGCGCGGGCGAGCGGGCCGTCCCAGTAGAGCCGGCGATCGTGATCGATGAGGGTGATGCGATGCTTCTTCGCGTCGAAGACGACCTCGCGCCCGTCCGGCGTCGAGATACGGATGAGGCGCCGGGTGAAGTAGCTGGCCCGGGTCGCGGTGTCGCCGTCGGTGAAGGTATAGCGGCCGACGATCGTCACGTCGGCCGCGGCGGCAGCGGGAACGAGCAGCGCGGCGAGCGCGCAGCAGGGGCCGAGACGGCGCAAGAGTCTCGCGTGCATGGCGACCTCACGATCCGAGGGAAGTGGGATTCAAGACTCTGTGAAATCTGCTGCGTCTTGAGGATGCCGACCGCTGTGGCCCCGGGTGTCATGGCCGCGAAAAGTTGGCGCCCATCCGCGGCGATTTCGCGGAGTTTCGGGGGCGGCCCGGTGCGCGTCGTTCCGGCTCCGCCCGCGAGCGCCCTGGAGCGGGGCCAATCGGCGATTGAGCCGGCGTCATGGAACTGCGTAGACTGTTAGGTACTCGTCCAATTCCCCCGCTCGGCCCGCGAAGGAACGCGAGTCCATCCACGTCAGGGCCCGATGATGCCGCCGACTCGTCGCCCGTCTTCCGCCGCGCACCCGCCCTCTGTGCACGCCGCTGCGGCACGGATCCCTGTCGCGCTTCGACTGCAGTCGTCATAGCTGGAAGGAGAGTCTGCGATGAACCGCAGAAGGCCGCTCGCCAAGACTCCGATCGAACTGCCCAAGTGTCCCACCGGTGTCCGAGGCCTGGACGAGATCACGGGAGGCGGCTTGCCCCGCGGGCGGCCCACGCTCGTCTGCGGCGGCGCCGGCAGCGGGAAGACGCTCCTCGCCATGGAATTCGTGGTGCGCGGCATCCGCGAGTTCGACGAGCCGGGCGCCTTCATGTCCTTCGAGGAGACGGCCGACGAGCTGGCCGCGAACGTGGCCTCGCTCGGCTTCGACCTCGAATCCCTGATGCGCCAGAAGAAGCTGGCGATCGACTTCGTCCACGTGGAGCGCAGCGAGATCGAGGAGACCGGCGAGTACGATCTCGAGGGCCTGTTCGTCCGCCTGAACGCCATGTTCGAGAGGGTCGGCGCGAAGCGCGTCGTCCTCGACTCGCTCGAGGCCCTCTTCGCCGGCCTCCCCAACGAGGCCATCCTGCGCGCCGAGCTGCGCCGGCTGTTCCGCTGGCTCAAGAAGAAGGGCCTGACCGCGGTCATCACCGGCGAGCAGGGCGTCGGCACGCTCACGCGGCACGGCCTCGAGGAATACGTCAGCGACTGCGTCATCTTCCTCGACCACCGCGTCGCCGGTCAGGTCGCCACGCGGCGGCTGCGCATCGTCAAGTACCGCGGCTCGAGCCACGGCACCAACGAGTATCCCACCATGATCGACGAGCGCGGCCTGTCCGTGCTGCCGATCACCTCCCTGGGGCTCAACTACTCGGTGGTGAAGGGACGCGTTTCGTCGGGCCTGCCGCGCCTGGACGCGATGCTGGGCGGCAGGGGCTACTACCGCGGCAGCAGCGTCCTCGTGAGCGGCTCGGCCGGCACCGGCAAGAGCAGCATCGCCACCGCCTTCGCCGACAGCGCCTGCCGCCGCGGCGAGCGGTGCCTCTACCTGTCGTTCGAGGAAGCTCCCGCCCAGATCGTGCGCAACATGGCCTCGATCGGCTACGACCTGCGGCGCTGGGAGCGGTCGGGGCGGCTGCGGGTGCACTCCGCGCGCTCGAGCCTCTGCGGCCTGGAGCAGCACCTCGTGACCATCCACCGGCTGGTGGAGGACTTCGCGCCCTCGGCCATGGTCTTCGATCCGGTCACGAACCTGACCTCGATCGGCGGCTCGGAGGAGATCAAGGCCATGCTCACCCGGGTGATCGACTTCCTCAAGGGCCGGCAGATCACCGCCGTGTTCACCTCCCTGACCGAGGGCGGCACCGCGGCGCAGGCGACGGAGGTCGGCATCTCCTCGCTCATGGACACCTGGGTGATCCTGCAGATGGTCGAGTCGGCCGGCGAGCGCAACCGCATCCTCTACGTGCTCAAGAGCCGCGGCATGGCGCACTCGAACCAGATGCGCGAGTTCGTGCTGAGCGACCGGGGCATCGGTCTCGTGGACGTCTACATCGGGCCCGGCGCCGTCTACACGGGCTCGGCGCGCGTGCTCCAGGAGGCCGCCGATCGCGTGGCGGCGATCGGGCAGGAGCAGACGGCGCAGCGGCGGCGACAGGAGCTGAGCAGGGAGCGGCTGGCTCTGGAGGCGCAGGTGGACGCGCTCCGCTCGCGGCTGCTCGGTGTGACCCAGGAGCTGAAGACCGGCGCGACGCAGGAGAGAGATCGCCTGCGCCGGCAGGCGAGCGAGCGGAGCGTTCTCGCCGCCGCGCGCGGAAGAGGCGGCACGAACGGGGAGGCGAAGCCATGACCACCGTGACCAAGCGTCGCACGCGCACGGCGCCCGCCCCCAAGGCGGAGGCCTGGAAGCTGCGGCTCTACGTGGCCGGGCGGACGCCGCGGGCGGTCGGGGCCTTCGCCAACCTCAAGAAGATCTGCGAGGAGCACCTGGCCGGCCGCTACCAGATCGAGATCATCGACCTGCTCGAGAACCCGAAACTGGCGAGCGGCGACCAGATCGTGGCCGTGCCCACGCTGGTCCGCCGGCTGCCGCCGCCCCTGAAGAAGATCATCGGCGACCTCTCCGACGAGGCGCGCGTGCTGGTCGGCCTCGACCTGCGGCCGCGATAGAAAGGACAGCCCTCCATGACGAAGCGACGCGCCCCGACGGTGAAGCAGGCGCTTGAGGCCGCCGTCGAGAAGAGCAAACGGCAGCGGTACGTGCTTCGGCTCTACGTGGCGGGCGCCACGCCCCGCTCCGAGGACGCCATCCGCAGCGTGACCGCCATCTGCAGGGAGCACCTGGCCGGCCGCTACGACCTGCAAGTCATCGATCTCTACCAGCAGCCCGTGCTGGCCAGGGGCGAGCAGATCGTCGCCGCCCCCACCCTCATCCGGAAGCTGCCGCTCCCCCTGCGCAGGTTCATCGGCAGCATGGCGGACACGGAGAAGGTTCTCGTGGGCCTCGACCTGAGGCCGAAGGACGACTGAGCGAAGGGAAGCGCCTGACGAGCCGCGGCGAAGGCCGCGGCTCACCCATCGCGGAGACGGGGCGAGCCATGAGTCGTGCCCGAGAGGACGTGCGCCGCCGGCCGGAGCTGCTCGAGGAGATCGAGCGCCTCCGCACGCGGCTGGGCGAGACGGAGCAGGCCCTGCAGGCGATCCGCAGCGGCGAAGTCGACGCCGTGGTGGTGAGCGGCCCGCAGGGCGAGCAGCTCTTCTCGCTCTCCGGGGCCGAGCGCGTCTACCGCGTGATCGTGGAGTCGATGCACGAGGCCGCCCTGACCGTCGGTGGGGACGGGACGATCCTCTTCTGCAACCAGCGCTTCTGCGACCTCGTGCGCACGCCCATGCCGGAGACCATCGGCCGTCCGCTGCTGGGCTTCACGGGCCTGCCCCAGCAGGCCCCGCTGGGCGCGCTCCTGGACGACGCCCGCACGCGGCCGGTGCAGCGCCGCCTCGTGCTGCGCGCCGCCGACGGAGCGTCCGTCCCCGTGCTGCTCGCGGCCAGCCCGCTGGAGACCGAGGGCGGCCCGAGCGTCTGCCTGGTCGCCTCCGACCTCACCGACCTGGAGGCCTCCGCTGCCTCGATCCACGTCCTGCACGAGCACGAGCAGGCGCTGGAAGCCAGCGAGGCGCGCTATCGCGCGCTGGTGGAAGTGGCCCCCGACGGGATCGTCGTGTATCAGGACGGATGCGTCGTGTACGCGAACCCGCGGGCCCTGGGCCTCTACGGCGCGGCGACGCCGGAGGACCTGCTGGGCCACGACGTCCTCGCCCGGATCCATCCCGACGAGCGCGCGGCGATCGAGGAGCGGATTCGCATGGCGATGCGCGGCCAGACCACGCCCTTGCGCGAGTCCCGGCTGCTGCGGCTGGACGGGCGGGAGGTGTCGATCGAAGCCGCCGCCACCCTGACCGACTGGCGGGGGCGTCCCGCCATCCAGGTCGTGATGCGCGACGTCACCGAGCGCAAGCAGGTGGAGAGAGCCTTGCGCGAGAGCGAGGCGCGCTTCCGGGTGCTGGCCGAAGCCATGCCGCAGATCGTCTGGAGCGCCGACGCCGAGGGCCGGTTCGACTACTACAACCCCCGCGCGTACGAGTACGGCGGCGTCGGGTCGGAGGAGGTGGCCAGCAGGGGATGGCAGAAGGTGATCCACCCCGACGATCTCGCGCGGACCGGGGCGGCCTGGAGCCGCGCGCTCCAGATCGGCGAGTCCTACGAGATCGAGCAGCGCCTGCGCCGGGCCGACGGCGAGTACCGTTGGCACCTGACCCGCGGCCTGCCGATGCGCGACGAGCAGGGGCGCATCGTCCGCTGGATCGGCACGGCCACCGACATCCACGAGCAGAAGCGAGCGGAGCAGGAGCTGAAGAAGCTCAACCGCACGCTTCGGGCCCTGGGCGAGAGCAACCAGGCGCTGCTGCGGGCGGGCGACGAGGCCCAGTTCCTCGAGGTGGCCTGCCGGATCGTGGTCGAGGACTGCGGCCATGCCCTGGTGTGGATCGGCTATGCCGAGGACGACGACGTGAAGAGCGTGCGACCCGTGGCTTCGGCGGGCTTCGAGGAGGGCTATCTCGAGACCCTGAAGATCACCTGGGGGGACGGCGAGCGCGGGCGGGGCCCGACGGGCACGGCGATCCGCACCGGGCAGACCAGCATGTGCCGGAACATGCTCACCGATCCGGCGATGGAGCCCTGGCTCCAGGAGGCGCTCAAGCGGGGCTACGCCGCCTCCCTCGCCCTGCCGTTGCTCGCCGGCGGGCGAGCCTTCGGCGCGATCACCATCTACTCGCGGGAGCCGGATCCGTTCACCCCGGACGAGGTCGCCCTGCTGAGCGAGCTGGCCAACGACCTCGCTTACGGCATCGGCAGCCTGCGGCTCCGCGCGGCCCACCAGCAGGCGGAGGAGGCGCTGGCGCGGAGCGAAGCCGGCTACCGCACGCTCTTCGACAGCCTCACGGAGGGGTTCGCCGTCCACGAGATCGTCACCGACGAGGGCGGCGAGCCCCGTGACTACCGCTTCCTCGAGGTGAATCCCGCCTTCGAGCAGCTCACCGGCCTGCGGCGCGAGGACGTCATCGGCCGGCTGCACAACGAGCTGCTGCCCGACGACGACCCGCGCTGGGTCCAGACCTGCGGCGCCGTCGCCCTCACCGGCAAGCCGGCCCGCTTCGATCTCTACTCGCCCGCGCTCCGCCGGCACTACGAGGTGTACGCCTATCGCTCCGCCCCGCGCCAGTTCGCGACGCTCTTTGTGGACATCACCGGGCGCGTGGAGACGGAGCGCTTGAGCCGCGCGATCAACTCCATCGACGAGGTCGTGCACTCGACGCTGGATGCCGACGAGATCCTGCGGCGAGCGCTGGCGAGCGCGGCCGACGCCCTGGGCTGCGACTCGGCGGCGGTCTCGCTGCGGGACGTGGACCGCTGGGTCGTCCGCCACGTGGTCGGCCTGCCGCCGGAGGCGGTCGGCATGGAGATGAACGACGACGAGGAGCGCCACGCGATGCTCGCGATCCAGACCCGGGCGCCGGTGGCCGTGAGCGACGCGCTCGGCGACTCGCGGGTGAACCGGGAGCACCTGGCGAAGTGGGGCATCCGCTCCGTCCTGGTGGTGCCGATCCTCACGCGGCTCGAGGTCCTGGGCGTGCTCTTCCTCAACTACCAGCGGGCCCCCTTCGCGTTCGAGGACCGCCACGTGGACTTCGCCCGGAAGCTCTCCGCCTCGCTGGGCCTCGCGCTCGACAACTCGCGGCTCTACGCGGACGTCCGCTACGAGCTGGGCGAGCGGAAGCAGGCGGAGCAGGCGCTGCGCGCGGCGCTGGCCGAGGCCGAAGGCGGGCGCCGGACGCTGCAGGCGCTGATGGACCACGTGCCGGTCGGCATCACGATCGCCGACGCCCGGGGGAACCTGCGCATGGTCAGCCGGCGGGGCCAGGAGCTTCTGGGCGAATCGCACGCGGGCCTGGGGATGAGCGAGGTGGTGGAGCGGTGGAAGGTGTTCGCTCCCGACGGCGTCACGCCGCAGGCCGTCGACGAGGTGCCGCTGACGCGCGCCCTCCGCGGCGAGATCGTGCTGAATCAGGAGCTGGTCCAGCTCGACGCCGCGGGGAAGCGACTGTCCCTGCTCTGCAACGCCGCGCCCATCCGCGACGCCGGCGGCCGCATCGTCGCGGGCGTGGTGACCTGGAGCGACATCTCCGAGCGCAAGCAGGCGGAGGACGCGCTGCGCCAGCTGAAGGACGAGCTGGAGACGCGGGTGGCGGAGCAGACCGCGGAGCTGCGCCTCACCAGCGCGTACAACCGCCGCTTGATCGAGGCCAGCCTCGACCCGATGGTGACGATCAGCGCCGAGGGCCGCATCACGGATCTCAACTCCGCCACGGAGGAGATCACCGGCCGGACGCGGGCCGAGCTGGTGGGGACGGATTTCTCCAGTTGCTTCACCGACCCCGACGAGGCGAGGGCGAGCTACGAGCAGGTCTTCCGCGAGGGATCGGTGCGCGACTACCCCCTGGAGATTCGCGGTCGCGACGGGCGCGTGACCCCGGTCCTCTATCACGCGACGGTGCTTCGCGACGACTCGGGGAAGGTCGCGGGGGTGTTCGCCGCGGCCCGCGACATCACGGCGTTGCGCCGCGCGGAGCAGGCGCTCAAGGAGGCGAACGAGGCGCTGGAGCGGCGCGTGGCCGAGCGGACGGCGCAGCTCGCGCAGAGCGAGGAGCTGTTGCGGGCGGTGACCGAGAACACGGAAGACGCCGTCTACGTCAAGGACCGGCAGAGCCGGTGGCTGATGGCCAACCCGGCCCTGCTCCGCATCGTCGGCAAGCCGGCCGAGCAGGTGCTGGGCAAGTCGGACGGCGAGATCTACGAAGACCCCGCGATCGGCGAGGCCATCGTCGCCAACGACCGGAAGGTCCTCGAGAGCGAGCAGCCGGCGGCCATGGAGGAGACCGCGCAGACCCCGCGGGGACTGCGCGTCTTCCTCTCCACCAAGGCGCCGCGGCGCGATGGCGAAGGCCGGGTCATCGGCCTGGTCGGCATCTCCCGCGACATCACCGAACGCAAGGAGGCGGAGGCGGCCCTGCGGCGGAGCCACGAGCGATTCCGGCTCCTCTCCGACGTCTCGGGCCGGCTGCTGGCGGCGGAGCATCCCCAGGCGATCGTCGACGAGCTGTGCGCGCACGTCATGGCGCACCTCGACTGCCAGGTCTTCTTCAACTTCGTCGTCGACCCGGCGAGGGGCCGACTGCACCTGAACGCCTGCGCCGGCATCCCCGCCGACGAGGCGCGCCAGATCGAGTGGCTCGACTACGGCATCGCCGTGTGCGGCTGCGTGGCCCAGGCGGGAGTGCGGATCGTCGCGGAGGACATCCAGCACACCTCCGACCCGCGCACCGACATGGTTCGCGCCTTCGGAGTCCAGGCCTATGCCTGTCACCCCCTCCTCGCGGGCGCGGAGGTCATCGGCACGCTGTCGTTCGGGGCGACGAACCGGCCGCGCTTCGCGCCCGACGAGCTGGCCCTCATGAAGACGGTGGCCGACCAGGTGGCCATCGCCATGGAGCGGATTCGGGCCAAGGAGGCGCTGCGCGAGAGCGAGGCCCAGTTCCGCGCCATCTTCGAGGTGGCGTCGGTGGGGATCGTGCAGGCCGATCCGCGGGACGGCCGCATCCTGCGCTGCAACGACAAGTACCGCGAGATCACCGGGCTGGGCGAGGCGGAGCTGCTCGGCCGCTCCTTCACCGAGCTGACGCACCCGGAGGACCGGGAGCGGGATTGGCAGATCTTCAGCCGCGCGGCGCGGGACGAGACGCCCGACTACCGCAACGAGAAGCGCTACAGGCGCCGAGACGGCTCCACGGTGTGGGTGCGGATCAACGCCTCGTTCATCCGCGACGCCGCGGGCGAGGCGGTGCGCACCGTGGCCGTGGTCGAGGACGTCACGGAGAGGAAGCGCGACGAGGAGGCCATCGAGGAGGGCCGCCGCTCCCTGCAGCGCGAGAAGGAGATCCTGCAGGCCGTCATGAACGGCGCCCGGAACTCGCATCTCGTCTACCTGGACCGGGACTTCGACTTCGTGCGAGTCAACGAGACCTACGCGCGGTCCTGCGGGTACGCGCCCGACGAGATGGTGGGCAAGAACCACTTCGCGCTCTACCCGCACGAGGAGAACGAGGCGATCTTCACCCGCGTGCGCGACACCGGCGTCCCTGCCGAGTACCACGACAGGCCCTTCGTTTTCCCCGACCAGCCCGAGCGCGGGATCACCTACTGGGACTGGACGCTGAATCCGATGGCCGGTCCGGACGGCCGGGTGCAGGGACTGGTCTTCTCGCTGGTGGAGACGACCGAGCGCGTGCGGGCCGAGGCGGCGCTGCGTGAGAGCGAGGAGCGCTACCGCTCGCTGGTCGAGCTCTCGCCGGAGGCGGTCCTGGTCCACCAGGACGGCCGCGTCGTCTATGCGAACCCGGCGGCGCAACGGCTGTTCGCGGCGGAGGGCCCGGAGCGGCTCCTCGGCTGTCCGCTCCTGGATCTCGTGCACCCGGACGATCGCGGGACGGTGACGGCCCGGGTGCAGTCCATCCTGGGCGGGCAGAGGGCGCCCGCGCGCGAGATCCGGCTCCTGCGCCTGGACGGGCAGCCGCTGATCTCGGAGACGACGGGCGCGCCGGTCGAGTTCCGCGGCCGGCCGGCGGTCCAGGTGATCGCCCGCGACGCGACCGAGCGCCGGCGGCTGGAGGAGCGGATCGCCAAGGCCCAGAAGCTGGAGGCCATCGGCCTGCTCGCGGGCGGGGTCGCGCACGACTTCAACAACCTGCTGGTGGGCGTGATCGGCAACGCCAGCCTGGCGCAGGAGATGCTGCCACCGGGCAGCAGCGCCCTGCCGCTGATGGAGCGCATCGTCCGCACCGGCGAGCAGGCCGCCCACCTGACGCGGCAGCTCCTGGCGTACGCGGGCAAGGGGCAGATCGTGATGGAGCCGGTGGACCTCTCGCAGCTCGTGCGCGAGAGCGCCGAGCTGCTGCGCTCGTCCATCCCCAACAAGATCCTCCTCCGCATGGACCTGGCCGAGGACCTGCCGGCCGTGCGGGCGGATCGTGGCCAGGCCCATCAGGTGTTCATGAACCTGGCGCTGAACGCCTCCGAGGCCATCGGCTCCGGCCCCGGCCTGATCAGCGTGAGGACCTCGGTCCTCACGCTGGACGAGGGCGCCCTGGCGGGCACGACAGGAGCGGAGGTGGGCCCCGGGGAGTACGTGTGCCTCGAGGTCACGGACAACGGCGGCGGCATGGACGACGAGACGCTGGCCAGGATCTTCGATCCGTTCTTCACCACGAAGTTCCTGGGGCGCGGCCTGGGCCTGGCGGCGGTGAGCGGCATCGTCCGCAGCCACGGCGGCGCGATCCGGGTCGAGAGCGAGCCGGGGCGGGGGAGCCGCTTCACGGTGCTGCTGCCGGCGCTGAGGGGCGAGGCGCCGGCGGCGGCGGGTGCTCCTCGTCCCGGCGAACGGCGGGGCACGGGCACGATCCTGCTCGTGGACGACGAGGAGATCGTGCTCGAGACGGCGAAGGTGGCCCTCGAGCGCCGCGGGTACGACGTGCTCGTGGCCTCCAGCGGACCCCAGGCGGTGAAGGTGTACCGGCGCGAGTCGGCCCGCGTGGACCTCGTGATCCTGGACCTGAGCATGCCCGGGATGGGGGGCGAGGAGGTGCTCCCCGAGTTGCTGCGCATCCGCTCCGACGCGCGCGTCGTCGTCTCGAGCGGCTACAGCCAGGACGAGGCCATGAAGCACTTCCACGGCCTCAGGGCGACCGGGTTCATCCAGAAGCCCTACACGGCGGGTGGCCTGGCCGCCGAGGTGGGGCGAGTGCTCGAGTAGCGGCTCAGTCGCGACGGCTCGCCAGCACGCGGCGGTACACGGTCTCGAGGCGGCTCACCACCGCCTCGCGGCCGAAGCGCTCGACCGTGCGGCGCCGGAGGTCCTCGGGGTCGTAGTTGCGGCCGTTCTCGAACATGAAGCGCAGGGCGCCGGCGATGCCTTCGAGGTCGCCCACGCCCACGAGGGCGCCCGTCTCGGGCGTGACGATCACCTCGGGACCGCCGCAGCGCGTGGCGATCACCGGCTTGCCGCAGGCCCCCGCCTCGACGAAGACGATGCCGAACGACTCGTGCCGGCTCGTCAGGACGAAGCAGTCGGAGCGCGCGAACTCCTCGCGCGCCCGCTCGCGCGGGAGCCGCCCGAGCCACTCCAGGTGCCCGTCCAGCCGCAGCTCGCGCGCCTCGCGGCGGAGCCGCCCGAGGAGCGGGCCGTCGCCCGCGATGCGAAAGCGCGCGCGGGGGCGGTCGCGCTCGGGCAGGTCGCCGAGGAAGCGGGCCGCGCCCTTCAAGAGATCGCTCACGCCCTTCACCGGGTCCATGGCGCAGAGCGTGAAGAAGGTGAAGTGCTCGGGGTCGGGGGGCGGCTGCACGCGGTAGTGGCGCTCGTCGATCAGGTTGGGCACGAACTCGGGCTCGGCGATGCCGAAGCCCGCGATCGCCCGCGCCAGCATGGGGCTCACCGCGATCCGCGCGGCGGCGCGCTCCAGCGGCTCGCGCAGGATCGGCTTGAGCGCGCCGTCGCGCCGGGCGTAGACGGGCAGGGGGAAGGGCCCCATGTGCTCGGTCACCACGTAGGGGAGGCCGCTCTCCTCGGCGAGGCGCATGGCCAGCCAGCCGGCGGGATAGGAGACGTGCGCGTGGATCAGGTCGATCCCGCCGAAGCGCCGCAGCGCGCGCGCGAGGTTCGCGCGGTTCGCGCGCAGCAGGCCCTGCTTGTTGCCCCCGAAGTCGCGCTCGGGCCACCACAGCGAGGGCGTCATCAGCTCGACGAGGTTGGGGGCCAGCTCCCGCTCGCCGGGGCGGGTGGCGAGCGCCTCGAAGAGGCAGCGCGGCGAATGGAGGAGATGCGCCGCCGAGACGAAGCCTTCCCCCTGGCCCCACAGGCTCAGGGCCACCTGCCACTCGGGCCTCGCCTCCGCGAGGGCGCGAGCCTGCTCGACCAGGAACGTGCCCTCCCAGGGGAAGCAGCGATGGGGAGCCCAGGAAGGGATGACGAAGAGCTTCACGCGGGCCGCCTCCGGGCCGCGCGCCGCCGGCGCGGCCGCGCGCGGCTCGGCACGGAGCGGCTCGCGC
>JAWOLC010000166.1:0-33373 GCA_033853925.1 Candidatus Eiseniibacteriota bacterium | reverse complement strand
CGCCGGCGGGCCCGGCG
The DNA here is from genome assembly GCA_033853925.1 of Candidatus Eiseniibacteriota bacterium. Lineage (GTDB taxonomy): Bacteria > Eisenbacteria > RBG-16-71-46 > RBG-16-71-46 > RBG-16-71-46 > JANXPZ01. Next base: position 33,356 of record JAWOLC010000166.1, on the reverse strand, counting down.
AGCTTGGCGTCCACGAGGCGCACGTCCAGGCCGTGCCCCGCCAGCAGGCGCGCGGCGGCCAGGCCCGAGCGCGCCGCCCCCACCACCAGGGGGCGGATGCCGGGGAGCGGATGGCGGGCGTCGATCGTCATTGCAGCTTCAGCGTCGAGAGCGAGAGCAGGGCGAGGAGCACGCCGACGATGTAGAAGCGCAGGACCACGCGCGACTCGGGCCAGCCGAGCAGCTCGAAATGGTGGTGGAGCGGCGACATGCGGAAGACGCGCCGGCCCCACAGCTTGAACGACGCCACCTGGATCATGACCGACAGTGCCTCGACCACGAAGATGCCGCCCACCAGCACCAGCCAGAACTCGCGCTTGATGAGCACGGCGACCGTGCCCAGCGCGCCGCCCAGCGCGAGCGACCCGGTGTCGCCCATGAACACGTCGGCGGGGTGGCAGTTGTACCAGAGAAAGCCCAGCGCCGCTCCCAGGACCGCGGCGCAGAACACCGTCAGCTCGCCACTGTAAGGCAGATGGGTGATGTTGAGGTACTCGCTGATCTTGGCGTGGCCGCTCACGTAGCACATGCCCGCGAAGGTGAGGGCGGCGATCCCGACCAGTCCCGAGGCGAGGCCGTCGAGCCCGTCGGTGAGGTTCACCGCGTTCGACGAGGAGGTGATGACCAGGACGACGAAGGGGATGAAGAACCAGCCGAAGTCGATGTAGCGGTACTTGAGGAAGGGGATGTGCGTCGTGGTGGCGGAGAGCCCGGGCTCCGGCCAGTGCACGAGCGCGAAGCCGACGAGGGCGCCGATCGCGATCTGTCCCGCCAGCTTGTAGCGGCCGAGCAGACCCTTGGGGAATCCCTTCACCACCCGCAGGTAGTCGTCCAGGAAGCCCAGGGCGCCCAGCCAGACGGTGGCCGCCAGGGCGAGCCACATGGGCCGCGAGTGGAAGTTGCCCCAGAGCAGCGTGGGCACGACGATCGCCGTGACGATGAGCAGGCCGCCCATGGTGGGCGTGCCGGCCTTGCTCAGGTGCGCCTGCGGCCCCTCCCGGCGGATCTTCTGCCCGAGCTTCACCCGCCGGAGCCAGGCGATCATCACGGGTCCGAGGAAGTAGCAGAGGAGCAGGGCGGTCACCGCCGCGTAGGCGCTGCGCAGGGTGATGTAGCGGAAGACGTTCAGCACGGAGAGGCCGGGCAGCGTGTGGAGCGGGAAGACCCATTCGTAGAACATCAGCCCTCCCCCTCCAGCCCGGCGAGGATCTCCTCCAGCGCCGACCCGTGCGAGGCCTTGACCAGGACGACGACCCCCTCGCGGAGCGCGGCCCGCAGCGCGGCGGCCGCCGCCGGCTTGTCGGCGAAGACGCGGGTGCGCACACCCGCGGCCCGCGCGCCCGCCGCGTAGTCCCGGGCGTGCGCGCCGACGGCCCACAGCTCCGCCGCGCGCACGGCCGCGCCCGTCTGGCGATGGAGGGCCGGCGCCCGCCGGCCCAGCTCCAGCATGTCGCCCAGCACGGCGATGCGGCGGCGCGCCTCGGGCCAGGCCGCGAGCGTGGCCAGGGCCGCGCGCGTCGAGTCGGGATTCGCGTTGTAGCAGTCCACGATCACGGTCGCGCCCCGCAGGCGCCGCACCTCCATGCGGCCCGCGGCCGGGCGGACGCGGGCGAGCGCCTCGACCACCGCCGCGGGGTCCAACCTCAGCTCGCGGGCCACGGCGAAGGCGGCCAGCGCGTTCAGCACCTGGTGCCGGCCGACGAGCGCGAGCGCGAGCGGCGGGAAGCCCGCGACTTCGATCCGGCTTCCCGCCGGGCCCCGATCCTCCACCGCCAGCGGCCGCACCTGGGCCGTGCGCGCCAGTCCGTAGGTGATCACCCGGGCCCGCACTCCCTGCAAGACCGCGACGAGCCGCGGCGAATCGGCGCCCACGAAGAGCGGCCGGCCGGCCTCGAGGGCGAATCCCAGCTCGGCCTTCTCGCGCGCCACCGCCGCCAGCGAGCCGAAGGCCTCGAGGTGGGCACGGCCGGCGTTCGTGATGATGCCCGCGCCCGGCGCGGCCACGCCCGCGAGGAAGCGGATCTCGCCGGGGTGGTTCATGCCGAGCTCGACCACCGCGCTGCGCACCTCGGGCCCGAGGCGCAGCAAGGTGAGGGGCACGCCCCACTGGTTGTTGAGGTTCCCCTCGGTCTTCAGCACGGGGCCCGCGGTCGCGAGGGCGGCGGCCACCAGGTCGCGGGTCGTGGTCTTGCCCGTGCTCCCCGTGACGCAGAGCAGCAGGCCCGGCCAGGCGGCGCGGTAGCCGTGCGCCAGCCGGGCGAAGGCCTCGGTCACGTCGTCCACCACGACGAGGGGGCCGGGCTCGTGGCCGCGCAGCTCGCTCCAGCGCTCGCGCGCGCAGAGGGCCACGGCCGCGCCCCGGCGGAAGGCCTCCTCCAGGAACGCGTGCCCGTCCGCCCGAGCGCCCGGCAGCGGTACGAAGAGCTGCCGCGGCTCGAGCGTGCGGGTGTCGATGCTGGCGCCCTCCACGGGCGAGGCGAGCAGGGCCTCGCGCGCGGCCGGGTCCGCGGGCACGTCGCGCACCACCAGGTCGCCGCCCGCGAGCTGCGCCACCCGGGTGGGCGTGAGGGCCGAGGCCGGCGCGGCGATCATGGCTTCACCTGCGCGCGCAGGAGCCCGCGCGCCACCGCCCGATCGTCGAAGGGCAGGACGCGGCCGCCGATCACCTGGGTGGTCTCGTGCCCCTTGCCGGCGATGAGGACCGCGTCCCCCGGCGCCGCGGCCCGCAGGGCCGCGGCGATCGCCGCGCGCCGATCCAGCTCGAGGTGCACGGGACCGCCCACGCCGCCGGCGCCGGCGAGGATCTCGCCCGCGATGGCCGCGGGATCCTCGCTGCGCGGGTTGTCGCTGGTCACCCACACCTCGTCGGCTCCCGTCCGCGCGGCGCGGCCCATCCGTGGGCGCTTCGCGCGATCGCGATCCCCGCCGCAGCCGAAGACCAGGAGGAGCCGGCCGGCGAAGTGCTCGCGCATCGCGGCCAGGGCCTTCTCCAGCGCGTCGGGCGTGTGCGCGTAGTCCACGACCACGGCGAAGGGCTCGGGCTCCTGGATGCGCTCGAGGCGCCCGGGCACGCCGCGGACGCTCTCGAGCCCTCGCCGGATCGCCTCAGGATGCAGGCCGAGCGCGAGGGCAATGCCAAAGGCGAGTGAAGCGTTGGCGGCGTTGTAGCGGCCCAGCAGGGGAAGGCGCAGCCGGACCGCTCCGCCCGCGGGCGAGGCGGCCGGAGCTTCCGCGGTCCGCAGCGCGATCTCCAGACCGTCGGGCCGCGCCTGCACGGTCTCCACCGAGACGGCGGCCCCGCGCCCGCCCGGGGAGGGCCCTTCGCCGAAGTAGCGGACGGTCAAGCCGCCCGCCCGGGCGGCCGCCGCGAAGCGCGGCGCGGCCGGGTCGTCCGCGTTGAGGACCGCCACCGTCGGCTTCCCCGCGCCGCCGTTGCGCCCGTCGAAGAGCATGAGCTTCGCGTCGAGGTAGGCCTCCATGCTCCCGTGGTAGTCGAGATGGTCCTGGGTGAGGTTGGTCAGGGCGACCACGTCGAACTCCAGCCCGTAGGCGCGGCGCTGCGCCAGGGCGTGGCTGCTCACCTCCATGGCCACCGCCTGTACCCCGCTCGCCCGCATCTCCCGCAGGAGGGCGTACAGCTCGGGAGCCTCGGGGGTGGTGTAGGGATTCGGCCGGGTGGCGCCGGCGAAGCGGATGCCGGTGGTGCCGATCACGCCGGCCTCCAGCCCGGCCGCGCGAAAGACGGACTCCAGCATCCAAGTCGTCGTCGTCTTGCCGTTCGTCCCGGTGATGCCCACGAGCCGCAGCTCCCGGGCGGGCCGACCGTAGAAGGCCGCCGCCGCCTCGGCCAGGGCGCGACGAGGCTCGGGCACGCGCACCAGCGGCAGGTCCTCCGCCGGCGCGGTCCCGTCCACCACCGCGGCGACGGCTCCCGCGGCGAGGGCCTGGCGGACGAAGGTCCGCCCGTCCTGGTGCACCCCCGCCAGGGCGAAGAAGAGGTCGCCTGCGCGCACGCGCCGCGAATCGGCGGCGAGCCCGCGCACCTCCCGGTCCTGCTCGCCCGAGAAGCGGGCTCCCTCCATGGCCGCCAGCAGCTCGCGCAGGATCATGGCAGGAGCCTCGCGGTCGGGCTCGCGGGCCGCGCGGCCCGCGCCGCGGCCGGCCCCGCCTCGCACCAGAGGCTGCACTCGGCGTCGGCCGCGAGGACGGTGCCCGGGGCGGGCGACTGCCGCACGACGATCCCGCGCCCCGCGATGCGCGCCTGCACCTGCCGCAGAGTGAGCTGGCGCATGGCCTCGCGCAGGGGCAGCCCCACGAGGTCGGGCAGCACGCGCCCCGAGGAGTCCGCCGGGGTCGCCAGCCAGACGATCACCCCCGCGCCGCGCTCGGCGGCCTGCCCGGCGGCCGGCTGCTGCGCGAGCGCCCGCGGGCCGCTTCCCTGGAAGCGCGCCCGGAGCCCGTGCTCCGCCAGGCGGCGCTCCGCCGCGCGCGGCGGCAGGAGCCGCACGTCCGGGACCACGACCGCGGCGGGTGCCGGCGGCTTCGCGGCCACCAGCGTGGAGCCGCTGCCGAAGGGCCCGTCCTGCAGGCGGCGCAGGTCCAGCATGACCTCGCGAAACACGGGGGCGGCGATCTCGCCCCCGTAGTAGTGCCGGCTGTGCGGCTCGTCGATCACCACGACCCCCACCAGCCTCGGGTTGGCGGCGGGGGCGAAGCCCACGAAGGAGGAGAGGTACTTGCCGCGGCCGTACGTCCCGATCGCGGCGTCGTACTTCTGCGCCGTGCCGGTCTTGCCGCCCATGGGGAAGCCCGGAATGCGCGCGGCCTTCGCGGTGCCGCTGTCCACGACGGCGGTCAGCATGGTGCGCAGCAGGGCCGTCGTGGGCTCGCTGAAGACGCGGCGCGAGGCGGAGGGACGGGCGCTGCGCAGCACGCGCCCGTCCCCGTCGCGCACCTCGCGCACGAGCAGCGGCTGCATGAGCACGCCGCCGTTGGCGATCGCCGCGTAGGCCAGCGCGAGCTGGAGCGGCGTCACCGCCACCTCGTGGCCGATGGCGATGGTCGGGCAGGAGCGCGCCGACCAGTGCGCGGGGCTGTGCAGGCGGCCACCCGCCTCGCCGGGGAACTCGATGCCGGAGAGGCTGCCGAAGCCGAGCGCCGTGGCGTAGCGATAGAGCCGCTCGGATCCGGCGATCACGCCGAGCTTGCCCATGACGATGTTGCTCGAGTAGCGCACCGCGTCCCGGAAGGTGAAGCCCGCGGCCTTGTGCGTGTCGTGGAAGACGGCGCCCGGCGCGACCTGGCAGACGCCGTTCCCCGCGTCGAAGTACTGGTCCGGCTGGACCAGTCCCTCCTCGATCACCGTGCCGGCCACCACCGCCTTGAAGGTGGAGCCCGGCTCGTACTGATCGGTGAAGGGCCAGTTGCGCGCCCTGCCCGGAGGCAGGTGTGGCGCGCAGGCGGAGGCCAGGATCTCGCCGCTGCGCGGATCGAGGAAGAGGGCGAAGCCCCGCACCGCGTGCAGCGTGTCCACGGCTCGCGCCAGATGATGCTCGACGATTCCCTGCAGGTCCGCGTCGAGGGTGAGCGCCACGCTGCGGCCGTCCGTCGGCGCGCGATGCAGGCCCTGCGGCAGCCCGACCGTCCCGCTCTTGCCGACCCGGAACAGGGTCGTCCACCCGGACTGGCCGCGCAAGTCGTCGTCGAGCTGCAGCTCGAGGCCGTCCACGCCCGCGTCGTCGAGGTCGGTGCGCCCGAGCACCTCGCAGGCCGCGTCGCCGAGCGTGTACTCGCGGCGCGTCTCGACGAGCAGGTGGACGCCCCGCCACTTGCGCGCCGCCACCCGCAGCCCCACCTCGGGCGACTGGTGGCGCGCCACCCAGACGAAGCGCGGGTGGGCGCGGAACTCGCGGGCCAGCCGCGCGGCGTCCAACCGCAGCAGCCCCGCCAGCCCGCGGGCCACGGCCGCGGGGTCCTTCATCTCGCGCGGCGCCGCCGACACCGACCAGGTCAGCAGATCGCGGGCCAGCGGGCGGTCGCGGCGGTCCAGCAGCTCGCCGCGCAGGGGCCGCACCGGCACGCGCAGGATCTGGATCACGTCGGCGCGCGCGAGGTAGTAGGCGTGCCTCGCGATCTGCAGCCAGCCCACGCGCAGCCACAGCGCGAGCAGCCCCACGGACAGACCGGCCGCGGCCACCAGCACCCGACTCCTGCGCATATCCCTGTGGGCCAACCCCTTCCCTCCGTGGAGCGGCGGTTCACGCAAACCGCCGGGCCGACACAAGCGCGGTGCGGTGGCGCGGCCGGTCGATTCTTCCGGTCGCTCCTATGCTCGACTTGCCTTCGTCAGTTCACGTGGTCGCGGACGCGCGCCGTGGCTTCCGGCACGAGCACGCGCGAGAGCCTTTCCGCCCACGCCAGCGCCGAGCGCGACTCCTGCCCGGTCCGGGTGTCCGCCGCCGCCAGGTACTCCGGCGGCAGCTGGACCACCTGCTTGGCGTCGACCGGAACCAGCCCGAGCAGGGTGGCCTGCGGGGCGAGTTCCGCGCGGGTGGTGCGGCGGTCGATCTGGGCGCGCAGGTACTCGAGACGTGCCTGCGCCTGCTGGACCGCCGCGCGATTGCGGTCGAGCGCGAGGCAGAGCTCGGCCATCCGCGAGCTCTGCCAGACCTCGACCAGGAGCATGCCGACTGCGACCAGAGCGATGATCCACCACTCGGGCCGGAGCGCGCGCCGGTCGGGTGCGCGCCACGTTGCGTGTGTCCGGCGAACGTCCCTGTTCATGCTCGGCTTCTCCGGAAGGCGCGGAGCCGCGCGCTGCGTGCGCGCGGGTTCCCTGCCCTCTCGGCCTGCGAGGGTGTCACCACCCTCGGTGTCAACTCTTCCCACGGCCTCTCGGGAGACCGGGCCCCGGGTATGTCCGGCAGCCGCCGCGCGAATCTCGTTCCCCTCGGTCCGCGCAGCGCCCGCTTGATCCTGCGATCCTCGCCCGAGTGATAGGCGAGGGTGACGACCACGCCGCCGGGGCTCATCGCCTCCGGCAGCCATGCCAGCACCGCTTCCAGCTCGGCGGCCTCGTCGTTGACCCAGATGCGCAGGGCCTGGAAGACCTGCGCGTACCGCCTGGGGTGCGCCGCCCCGCCGCTCGTCCGGTCGATCAGCTCCCGCAGCGCGCGGGTGGTCTGCAGCCCACCCCGCCGGGCTTCCGCGACTAGGGCCCGCGCGAGCGGCCGGGCCCCAGCCACGTCGCCGTGCTCTCGGAGCACGGCGCCCAGCTCTTCCTCCTCCACCAGTCCCAGCCGCTCCGCGGCCGTCCTGCCGCGCGTCGGATCCATCCGTAGATCGAGCGGCCCCTCCACCATGAAGCTCATGCCCCTCGTCGGATCGTCGATCTGCCGCGACGAAAGGCCGAGGTCGAGCAGAGCTCCGACGAACGCCTCGCCTCCGGCCGCGATCCGCACGGTCGGCAACTCCCGGAACGTCGCGTGGGCGAGGCGCACGCGCGTCCCGAACCTCGCTAGCCTCCCTTCCGCGTACGCGAGCGCGGCGGGGTCGCGGTCGCACCCCAGCAGCCGCGCGCCGGGCTCGGCTTGCAGCAGCGCTTCGGCGTGCCCGGCATCACCGAGCGTGGCATCCAGATAGAGCCCCGGGCCGTTCCGCAGGAAGCCCAGTGTCTCGTCCAGCAGGACCGGCTCATGACGTGCACTCACGGCTCGGCTCGCGCGCCGCCGCCGTCCGCAGCAGATCCGCCGCGGACGGCCAGCAGCGCAGCCGGCTCTCGCAACCGGCCATGCGGAACAGGTCCCGCAGGTAGGGCGAGAGCCCGCACACCACGAAGCCCCCCGCGCGGGACTCGAACCGCGCGAGGGCCTCCACCAGCGCCGGCACGGTCCGGTAGTCGATGTGGCGCACCTGGGCCAGGTCGAGCAGGAGTTGCTCGATGCCGCGCTCCCCGAGATCGTCGAGGGTGCGGCCGACGCGCGTCACCGCCGCGCGGTCGAGCCAGCCGCGCAGGGCGAAGTGCACGAGCCGCCCGGCGGGCCGGTGCCGGAGCTCGAGGCGGGCCGAGGCGCCGTGGCGGCCCCCGCTCAATTCGAGGTTGAGCGCCAGCGCGATGCGGTCTCCGTCCCTGCCCGGTCGGGCCACCATGGCTCTCAGTCCTTCAGCTTGCGCGCCTCTTGCTCGGCAAGCTCGTCATCCGAGAGCGCCGTCGTCTTCTTCTCGAAGCTCTCGGCGTTCCAGATGGCGATGTAGTCGAGGTTGCCGTGCAGCACGACGTCCATGCCGAGTCCTGCACGGCTCTGCAGCGACGATGGGATCGTGAGCCTTCCCTGGCCGTCCACCGTCGCCCACCCCGCATCCTTGATGAAGTGACTCACGAAGTCGCGATCCGCGCGGTCGCCCTTGAGCAGCTTCCGCAGCTTCTCCTCCATCGCGCGCCAGTCCTCGACGGAGTAGAGCTGCAGGCAGCCCTCGGTGCCGTACTTGAGGAAGAACCGCTCGTGCGTCTTCTTCGTGAAGGAATCGCGGCGCAACGAGACGGGCACGCTCAGGCGGCGCTTCCTGTCGAGCGTGCCCCTCTCGGTGCCGTAGAAAGCCGCCATCGCACTTCCCCCCCACCGCGCTGCTCACCACTTGATGCCTCGGCTCACCACTTCATGCCGCGATGGCGGAAGATATGTGGACCGTTGGTGGATGTCAAAGGAATTTCTGCCGCGCGTGAGGAAGTTGTCCCGCCCTACGACTGCACGTGCGTGCAGCCTCAGCGCAGCGCGCGGATCGAATCGGCCGCGAGCCAGTCCACGCGGTAGAAGCTGTAGAACGCGGTCCCCGGCCGGGCGATTCCCAGATTGGGCACGCTCGTCACGCCGAGCAGCACGAGGGCCGGAGCGTAGCGGCTGCGCAGGCGCAGGTCGTCGGGGCGCGGGCCGCGGTCCACCACGTAGTCGGGGCGCGAGAAGGAGGCGAAGCGGAAGGCGGCGGCCGCGTCCTCCCACGACTCGCGTCCGAGATAGGGCACCATCTGCGGCGTGACGAGCCCCCCCAGATCCACGATGCGGCGCTCGCCGAAGTAGCCGAGCGCGCCGATGTCGGGCGTGGCCACCACCGTGGCCGGCGGCGTGTGCGCGCGCAGCCAGCGTCCCCACGGGATCAGGCTGCGGCCGAGCCCCGCCGTGAACGAGCGCACCTGCGGCACCACGGCGCCGCGGTAGACGGCCAGGTTCTGCGCCAGCACGAGCGCCGCCACCGCGGCCCCGAGCCAGGCGACGCGGCGCGCGCGCGCCCCGGCGGCGACTGCCGGCTCGGCCGCTCCCAGCCACCAGCTCTCCGCCGCGCGCCAGGCCAGCCCGCCCAGCACGGGCAGGAGCGGCAGCAGGTAGCGGGACAGCACCGGAACCCCGCGGCCCGCGTACAGCGCGGGCACGAGCAGCACCCACGCCCAGGGCAGCAGCCGGTGCGCGCGCTGCGCCGCCGGCCAGCGGGCCTGCGCCCCGCGCCATCCGGCCAGCGCGGCGATCACGAGCAGGGCGACGAGCAGGCCGTCGGTGGCGCCCACGATCCGCGCCTGTCGCCAGAGGATCGCGAGTTGACCACCCGGGCCTGCCTCGCCCGCGGCCTTGGCCGCCAGGGTCTGAGGCAGGAAGGAGCCGTAGGAGAGACGGGCGAAGAGCAGCCAGCCTCCGTACACGACGAGGGGCGGCAGCGCTCCCCAGACGAGCCGCTTGAGCCCCGCGCGGCCCTCGGCGTCCACGATCAGGCACACGCCCCACAGCAGGAGGAGCAGCGCCGCCTCGGGGCGGGCGAGCGCCGCCAGCGCCCACAGCAGGCCGGTGCGCACCGGCCGCGCGCCCCACTGCTTTCCCTCGGTGAAGGCCACGAACCCCGCGAGCACGAGCGCCACGGCGAGCGGCGTCTCCATGCCCGAGAGCGACCAGCGCGCCATCCAGGCGTGGCCCGCCCAGGCCACCGTGGCGACGGCGCGCAGCGCGGGCGTGCGCAGGAGGCGGCGCGCGAGCTGCATGAAGAGCCCCACGGAGGCGAGCGTGGCGAGCAGGCCCAGGGCACGCGCGGTGCGCAGGCCGTCCAGGCCGAGCGCCGTGCCGCCGGCGATGAGCCCGACCCACAGGGGGCTGGTGCAGCCGTAGACCCGCTCGCCCGGATTGAAGACCAGGCCGCGGCCGGCGGCGAGGTTGCGCGCGTACTGCAGGTGGATGAAGGTGTCGTCGGTCAGGTAGTGGCGCACGGGCACGAGGAGCGCGACCGCCACGAGGAGCGCGGCGACCAGCCCCACGCGCTCGACGCGCGTCATGGGCTCGAGCGGGCCCCGCAGCGTGAAGGTCACGACGTCCTCCCCCGGCTCACGAGGTCGTCGAGCAGGGCCGCCAGCCGCGCGGCCAGGCTCGCGCGCGTGTGCTCCTCCAGCCACCCGGGGCGCGCGCCGGCCGGGCCGCCGCCCCGCCCGTCCTCCTTCCAGGCGAGGTAGCGCCGCTCGATCTCCGCGGCCAGCCGCGCGCGCGCGCCCGGCGGCACGCACATCGCGCCCGCGCGCCGCACCAGCCGCGCGGCCTCGTCCTGCTCGTCCAGCAGCGCCAGGATCGGACGCCCCGCGTCCAGGTACTCGTACACCTTGCCCGGCACCATGCTCCGGTAGCCGCGCGGCTTCCACAGGAGCAGCAGGTCCGCGGCCCGCTGCAGAGCGCGCGACCGCTCGTGGGCGAGGGGACCCGTGAACTCGACGATGCCGAGGAGACCCAGAGCCTGGGCGCGATCGGCGTAGCCCGTCTCGAACGGACCCGCGAGCCGCGCGCGGATCCGGCGCCTCGCCTCGGGCCGGCGCGCCAGCACCTCGTGCAGGGCTTCGAGGAACGTCTCGACGTCGGGCATGAGCGCCATCGTGCCGGTGAAGACGAGGGTGAAGTGCTCGCGATCCGGCGGGGCCTCCGCCGCGCCCGCCCCGGCGGAGGCCTCGGGCTCGAAGCCGTTGGGCAGATGCACGACCCGGCGCGGATGCGCCTCGAGGTCGCGCTCGAGATCCTCGGCGTGCGTGCGCGAGGCGGCGAGGACCAGGTCGGCTCCGCCGAGCACGCGCCGCTCGAGCGCGCGCTGCCGCGCCGCGTGCCAGGCCGTGGGCGGGCGGCGGTAGCGCAGCCCGATCCACGCGTCGCGGAAGTCCGCGACCCAGGGCAGGCCGAAGCCGCGCGCGAGCGGGAGCGCGGCCAGGTGGACGCTGTCCGGCGGGGAGCTGGAGAGCACGGCCGCGATGTCGCCGCGGGCCAGCCGCCGGGCGGCGACGCGGCGGGCGCGCCGCGCCCAGCCCACGTAGGAGTCCGGGATCAGCAGCCAGTCGGAGAGGGCGCGCAGCCCGCCGAACAGCGCGCCCGAGCGGCGACCCTGCGCGGCCAGGGCCGCCGGGCCACGGGGAGCCGCGCGTCCCAGCCCGAGCAGCGTCGCGAGGCCGCTGCCCCCGGGCACGCGGATCACCTCCGTCGCCGCGGGAATGCGGACCACGAGAGTCTCGTCCCGCACCCAGTAGTCCCGCGGCCCGGCGCAGACCACCGTGCAGTCCCAGCCGTGCTCGGGCAGCCAGCGCGTGAAGCCCAGCACGCGATGCACTCCCCCGCCCGCCAGCGGCGGGTAGTAGTAGCCGAGCAGCAGGAGGCGCCGGCTCACGCGGTCCCCGGCCCGTGACGGTCCCGCAGCTCCAGGAAGAGGGCTTCGATGCAGCCCATGTTCCGCCGCCAGTCCGCCCGCTCCTCGACCACGCGCCGGTTGCGCAGGCGGGCCGCCGCGGCGCCTGCGCGATCGCCGAGCAGGCCCGCGAGGGCCCGCGCGAGCGCCCCGGGGTCGCCGCGGGGGAACAGCCGGGCGCCGTCCCCCTCGCTCACCCATTCCCGGTTGCCCGCGATGTCGCTCACCACGGGCACCGCCCCGGCGGCCATCGCCTCGAGCAGCGACAGCGAGGTCGAGTCCGAGCGGGAAGCCGACAGGTAGACGTCCGCCCGCCCCAGGAGCGCGGCCAGCTCCGCCGCCGGGAGCCGCCCCACGAAGCGCCAGCGTCCGGGGGGCAGAAGCCGCCCGGCCAGCCGCTCGAGGGAGGCCCGCAGGCTCCCCTCCCCGGCGACGACCAGGTGGGCCTGTGGGTGGCTCTCCAGCGCGGGCCGCACGCCCCGCAGGATCGTGGCCACGTCGTACAGCGGCTCGAGCATGCGCGTGCTCACGAGCAATCCGTCCTCGCGGACCGGGGCGGCGCGGAAGCGCTCGAGATCGATGCCCCAGGGGATCATGCGCACCTTCCCCGGCGCCGCGCCGAGGCTGCGCGCCGCGGCGGCCAGGTTCTCCGCATCCGCCAGCACGAGGTCGGCGCGGCGGAGCACGAAGCGCGCGCGCGCGCGCTGCAACGGGTCGCGCCGCCCGGCCACGAGCAGATCGGAGCCCCAGGCGCTCACGGCCAGGGGGTGGCGGCCGACCAGCGCCCCGAGCAGGCCGTAGTTCGGAACGTAGTGAGCGTCCACCAGCTCGGGCGCGAAGCCCGCGAGCGCCCGCGCGAGCGCGGGAGCCGCCGCGGGATAGCGCAGGAAGCCGGGCAGGGGCCGGCGCGGGAGCGCCTCGGCGGCGAAGCCGGCCGCCGGGGGCTCGAGGGACCAGACGCGCACCTCGTGCCCGCGCGCGCGGAACTCCTCGACCCAGCGGCGCGTGTGCACCACGCCGGCGTTGGCCAGGGTCGCGATCCTCACGTCTTCTCCCCGAGGCGCCGTCCGGCCCGCGCGCGCCGCTGCAGCGCGGCGACCCAGCGGCCGGGCTCGCCGGCCGCCGCCGCGTCGAGCCAGCGCACGGGGTAGGGCTGTACCCGCGCGCCCAGCGAATCCTTGAAGGCCGCGACCGGCGCGGACCCCGCGCTCCCTCCCAGGCTCACCCGCACGCGTCCCGCCCGCGCCGCCCATTCCACGACGGACCAGAGCAGCACGCCGAAGGCGCGCTCCCGTCGCGCCTCGGGGTCGGCGCCGCTCCACCAGGGCATGGACTCGCGCGGTTGATCGAGCACCAGCGCCCCGCAGAGGAGATCACGCCCGCGCCGCACGGTGAAGAGACGCGCCACGGGGCCGAAGCCGTCGCCCGGGTCCTCGAGGAGGCGGCGGCACAGCGCGAGCGGCGGCGCGGCGTGTGCCGGCCAGGCCCGGGCCTGCGCGAGGTGCAGGGCGTAGACCTCGTCCACGGCCTCCGCCTCCTCCGCGACCGCGAGTCGCGCCCGCGCCTGCCGGAGATCGTGCCGTGTCTTCCGATCCAGGCGCGCCCAGGCCGCCTCGATCCCGGCCTCGAGATCCACCACCGCCGCCTCGAGCATCCGCGTCTCGCCCGTCGGCAGCGCCAGGGCCGCGGGGGCGACGGGCGGCCCGGCCGAGCGGTACAGGGCCCACTCGCCTCCCACCGCGCGCAGCTCCCGCTGCAACTCGGCGAGCCCCGCCCCCGCTGCCGCGTCCACCTCGGCGTGCCGCCCGGGACGCGCGAGCGGCGCGCCGGGGAGCAGGTAGGGCAGGACGTGCAGCCAGTGGAACCCGCCGCGACGCTCCACGAACACGGGCATCCCGCCCAGCAGCGAGCCCTCCTCCTCCACCACGAGGCAGCGCAGGCTCAGGCTCGGGAGCGCGGCGGTCAGGCTCGCCCACAGCGCGGGCCGCTGGGCGTAGGCGGCGGCGGGATCGACGGCGAGCAGCTCGCGCCAGCCCGGCGGCGGCGCGTCCAGGCAGCGGGCCGCGAGCGTCACGGGGTCAGCGCACCAGCGCGACCCGCACGGTGCAGGCGCGGCCGCCGGATTCGAGGCGAACGAAGTAGACGCCGGAGCGCACGAGCCGACCGGACGTGTCGCGCCCGTCCCAGAAGACCTGCGGGCTCGCGCCCCCGAGATCCACCTGGAAGGAGCGCACCCGCCGGCCGGCGAGATCGTAGATCGCGCCGCGATAGATGCCCCCGGGGGCGGCATCGGTGCGCTTGGCCAGATGCAGGGTGAGGCCGCCCGAGGCCAGCATGGCCGGGTTCGGGTAGACCCTCACGTCCATGGTGGGGCGCTCCGACGGCGAGGGCACGTAGTGCGGATCGTAGCTCGCCACCCCCAGCCCGGTCCCGAACCACACCACGCCCGTGCGCGGGTCGACGTAGATGGCGCGCACCGAGTTGTCGGGCAGGGGCGAGTTGGCGGTCGAGAAGTCCTCCGTCGAGCCGTCGGGATGGCAGGCGCGCACGCCGCCCTCGCTCCCCGCCCAGGCCGTGCCGTCGGGCCCCACGTCGAGGGGACGCAGCCCCACCTTGTTCACCGCGCCCGGCAGATCGTACTCCGCCCGCATGATCTCCGGATGCAGGCGGTTCAGGCGGAGGAGCCCCTTGTCCGTGAGCGCCCAGATGTCGTCGCCCCGGGCCGCGAGCCCTTCGACGTAGTAGGTGCTGGGCACGGCGGAGGCCGGCTGCAGAGAGATGTCGAGGGAGGTGTCCGTGGCCGTCGCGCGCGGCGGGCGGAACCACTGCAGCCCTCCGGGCGAGTAGCCGAGCCAGATCGCGCTGTCCCGGTCCACGGTGAGGCTGTGGACCTTGTTGTAGCGGAAGCCCACCGTCACGCGCGAGCTGTAGTTGCGGCGGTAGGCGCCGCTCGCGTCGTAGTAGTCCAGGCCCAGGGGCTCCTTCGCCGGGTCGTTGATGTTGGGCGTGTCCATGCCGAACCAGTGGCCGCCGCTCGAATCCAGCGCCGAAGCCCAGGCCCAGGTGTGCTTGTTCGGCGGCGGCGTGCCGAGCCAGCAATGGTAGAAGCTCGGCGGATCGGCGAAGTCGTCGAAGATCTCCATCGCCGAGTCCCAGGTCCCGATCCACTTCTTCCCCTGCCGATCCCGGAGGAAGGCGTAGCTGTACGTCGGCGAGACCATGGTCGTGTCGCAGGCGCCGCAAGGCGTCTGCTTCCAGATCCTCCACTCCCGCCCGTCGTACCTTCCCGCCCCGCTGTTCGTGCCCACGTAGACGTACTCGCCGTCCAGCCCGAGGTTGATGACGTCGTTCGACGGCGGCGCGGCGGGAATCGCCACGCTGGGCGCGTCGCTCCCGTTCCCCCAGTAGACGCCGGGGGCGCCGGCCGCGACCCAGCTCCCGGCTTCGTCCACCGTGGAGGCGAAGATGGCGTTCCCGTTGGCCGGGATTCCGCTCGAGGTGGCTCCCGAGGTGTCCATGGCGGCCCACTGGCGATCGTACTTGTCCCAGCGGAAGATTCCCGCCGAGGTGGAGGCGACGATGACCCCATGGTGGTCGGTGAGGTCGAAGACGTTCTCGGGGACTCCGTGGAACCACACGGCGCGGATCTGCCAGGTGCCGCTGGGGAAGTCGAAGACCAGCGGGGTCGTGTCCTCGGTGACCATGAGCGTGACGCCGTCCCAGACCATCGCATGGAGGAACGGAGGCTTCCCCGGCTGGGGCTCGAAGCCCTCGTTCACGGGCGTCCAGTCGGTGAGCTGCGCCGAGAGATGGCTCTTGTAGACCCCTTGGTTCGTGGCCGCCCAGAGGGAGTCGCCCAGCTGCACGACGCCCACGATCGTGTCGCTGAGGAAGGGCGACTCGTTCACGCCGTCGGGGAAGCGGCCGGCGATCTCCCGGCCGTTCCACAGGGCCAGGCCCGCCGCGGTCCCGATCCAGACCGTGTCTCCGTATGCCCGCAGCGCCAGGACCTGCGGCGACGGCAGGCCGTCGTACTGGTTCAGCACGCCCCAGGTGAGGCGATCGCGCTCGAGCCGGTTCACCCCCGCGTCCCCCGTCCCCACCCACAACCGCTCCCGCCCGTCCAGGGCGAGCGCCGTGGCGCGATAGCTCGCGACTCCCTTCGCCTCCCGCAGGTAGCGGGTGAACGTGTCGGTCGAGCGCACGTAGCGCAGGACGCCGGCCTCGGTCGTGGCGCACCAGGCCGTGTCGCCGAGCGCGAGCACGTCGTTGAAGTGCACGGGCTTCGTCAGGACCTGCCAGGGCCCGGCGGCAACGGGGGCGGTCAGCGCGGCCAGGAGGAGGAGGACGACGGGCGGAGCCGAGAGGCTCGGGCCGCTGCGCATGCCATTACTCCAGTCGGCCGAACAGGGACAGGAAGCGCAACCGCCAGACGAGCCCCGCGGCTTCCCAGATGATGCGCCGGTTCATCTTGGACACGCCCGCGCGGCGGTCCACGAAGACGATGGGGATCTCGCGGATGCGGAGCCCCCTTTTCCAGCACTTGAAGCTCATCTCGATCTGAAAAGCGTACCCGTCCGAAGCCACCCTGTCGAGCCGGACGGACTCGAGCGCCCGCCGGCGGAAGCACTTGTACCCCCCCGTCGCGTCGTGCACCGGGAGCCCGGTGACGAGGCGGGTATAGAGGTTGGCCGTGTAGGAAAGGATGAGCCTGTCCAGGGGCCAGTTCACGACCGTGACCTTGCCGTAGAGGTAACGGGACCCCAGCACGAGATCCGCGTCCCGGGCGGCCTCGAGGAAGTTGGGGATGACGGCGGGATCGTGGGAGAAGTCGGCGTCCATCTCGAAGACGTACTCCGCGCCGTGCTCGAGCGCGTAGCGGAAGCCGTCACGGTAGGCCGACCCCAGACCCATCTTCGCCGGCCGCACGAGCAGGTGCACGCGCGGCTCCCGCTCCATCCACGCCCGAACCACCTCGGCCGTGCCGTCGGGCGAGCCATCGTCCACGACCAGCACGTCCACCGAGCACGGCAGCTCGAGCAGGCGACCGATGAGCTCGCCGATGTTGTCGCGCTCGTTGTAGGTGGGGATGATGACGAGCTTCTCCACCCTAGGCGACCTCCCCCGTGGGCTCCGATGCCGCCGGCCGCGGGCCGCGGCGTCGCGTCACCCAGGACGCGGCGAAGCCGACGAGCACCAGCACCAGGCTCGCCAGCGTCACCAGCAGCCCCTGCCGCACGGCCGCGGACTCGAAGCGGAAGACGACCCGGTGGCGCCCCGCCGGCACGTAGACGGCGCGCAGCAGGTAGTCCGAGCGGAGCACGGGCGTGGGCTTGCCGTCGACGCGGGCCTGCCAGTCGGGGTACCACTCGTCCGCCAGGCGCAGCAGGGCCGGTCCCGGCGTGTCCACGTCGATCGTCACGTCGTTGAGCCGATAGGAGACGATGCGCACCCGGCCGCCCCGGATGGGGCCGAGCGCCAGGTGGGGATCCTGCTCGAGGTAGGTGAAGTCCGCCATGTCGCGCGCGCCCATGCCGACCGAGTCCAGGATCGCCTTGGCCGGACGGACCACCGCGTAGCCTCCCACCAGCGTCGCGCGCGGCAGCGCCGTGAGGTTCGCGTAGACGTCCGCCGAGCCCTTGTACACCAGGCGCAGGTAGGGCGGCGTCGATTCGAACTCGCCGTGCTGGACGATATAGGCCACGTTGAGCAGCCGCATCCAGTCCAGGTTCCCCTGCAGCCGCCGGTCCGCGAAATCCTGGAAGAGGCGCGGCTTCGCCGCGTGATAGCCGCCCAGCGAGGCGATGCCGAAGCCGGCGAAGCGGTTGCTCTGGATCTCGTCGGGCAGGATGCGGAAGTGGCCCGGCGGCCCCTGCTTCTCGAGGTAGTCCACGACGTCGTCCCGTCCGGCCTCGAGGTTGCGCTCCGCCACGTCGCCGACGAAGCGGCCCATCACCTGCGCGCTCACCGGCCACAGCTCGCCGAGGAGCAGGGCCAGCGCCACCGCCGTCGCCAGCAGGGCCGGGATCCGGCTGCGGCGGGCGAACCAGGCCACGCCGACCACGAGCAGCCCCAGCAGACAGGCGCGTCCCAGGCTCGAGACGAATCGCTGCCAGACGAGGCTCGCCGTCTCGGGCGAGTAGGACTGGGGACCCTGGGGCGTGCCGAGGACGAAGCCGCTCTTGTGCTGCAAGACCATGGCGATGTACGAGCCGCGCCACAATCCCTGGCCCATCACGCCCACGACCAGCGCCAGGGCCAGCAGCCCGCCCAGCACGATGAGCACCCGGCCCACGCGGCGAGCGCGCACGCGCGGCTCCTCCGCCTTGGGATCGCCGCCCGGCAGGATCGCGCTCCAGCCCCACGCCGTGCCCAGGGCGGCCGCGAGCTGGAACAGGACGATGATCATCACGGGCACGCGGAACTTGTTGAACAGCGGCAGGTGGTCGTAGAGCAGGCCGTAGACGGGCGAGTGCCGCCCGACCGCGATGACGAGCGAGAGCCCGGCCAGGAGGAGCGCGTAGATGCGGGGCGCGCCGTTGGCCAGGAACGCGGGCACGGCGAGCAGCACCGCCACCACGCCCAGATAGATGTTCGGGTAGTCGGTGAAGGGCATGCCGCCCCAGTAGGTCTCGCGGCCGAAGCCCACCCACCAGGGAACCAGGGCCGAGGGCAGCTCGTAGGGCGCGAGCGACCAGGCCGTCGCGTACCCCATCCCCACGCCCCCGCCCTCGGCGGTGCCGCGAATGGACCAGCGCGCGTAGTCGCGCAGCGGCAGGTTGTAGAAGCCGGCCAGCCCGAAGGCCACCGCCGCGGCCGCGGCGATGGCGAACGCTCGCCCGGTCAGCGGCAGGAGATCGCTCCGGCGCCGCGCCAAGGCCGCCACCCATTCCACGACGGCGTAGAGGGCGATCGCCACCCAGGTGTAGAAGCAGATCTGCACGTGCCCGCGCAGGAGCTGGAAGCCGCCGGCCAGCGCGAGCCAGGCCAGATGGTGGAGCCCGCCGCGGCGCAGCCAGCGCACGGCGAGCCAGACCATGAGCGGCAGGTAGGCGGAATCCACGAGCTGGCTGCCGTGCCCGCCCGAGCCCACCGCCACCAGATTCGGGGCGAAGACGAAGGCCGCCGCCCCGAGCAGCGCGCCCTCCGGGCGCGCCCCCAGCTCGCGGGCCAGGAAGAACAGGAACAGGGCGCCGAGGAAGTAGTAGAGGATCATCCACGTCATGTCCGGCAGCGGCACGACCTTGTTGAGGAGGGCCAACGGCCAGTCGGGCGGGTAGATGAGCGGGTTGTAGGCGCCGCTGGCGAACGACGGCATGCCCAGGAAGACGAACGGATTCCACAGCGGATACACGTGGTCGCGGTAGAGCGACTGCTCCCCCATGCGCACGAAGCCGGCCGGCTCCATGGTGTCGGGCGAGACGAAGGTCTTGCCCCCGAGCACCAGCTCGTGGAAGAAGAGCACGGTCAGCAGGCCCAGAACGAGCGCGGCCCACCGACCGGTCAGCGTGAATGGACGCGATGTCTTCGGCGCCGCCGGACGCGCGGGCTTGCGGGCTTCACGACGGACGGGCTTGCGATCGGCCATGCTCTCCCCGTGGATGGTGGTGGAAGGGCCTCACGGCTGCGGGACCGCGGCCGCGGCGGGACAGCGCAGGCGCCGCTCGATCTCCGTGACCATGCGCTCGGCCAGGCGGTCCCAATCGTGCGGGCGCGCCAGCGCGCGGCAGGCCGCGGGATCGCGCGGAGACTCGAGCGCGCGCGCCACCGCGCGGTCCCATTCCTCGGGCCGCGCGGCGAACTGCAGACCCGGCGGCGCCGGCTGGAGATCGAGCACGGGCGTGGTCACGACCGGCAGGCCCGCCGCCAGGTATTGATAGACCTTGTTCGGATTGATCCCCTGCACGTGGGGGTCCGAGGCGCGGAAGGGGATCACGCCGAGATCGAAGCCCTGCAGCCAGGCGGGCACGTCCTCGTAGGGCTGGGGACCCAGCACCGCCACCCCATCGCGGCCGGCCAGGGCGCGGAGCGCCTCGGCCGTCGCCGGATCGCCCGGACCGACGAGCACGAGCGTCCCGCCTCGCCGCGCGCGCCGGAGCCGCTCGAGCAGCTCGAAGTCGAGGAAGTGCGAGAGCAGGCCGAGGTAGCCGATGCGCGGGCGGGGCAGGGCGGCCAGCTCCGCGGGCGCCGGCCGGGGCACGGCGAAGCGCTCGTACTCGACCCCGTTCCCCAGGAGGACGAGGGGCCGGTCCGTCTGGCCGCTCAGCTCGCGCCGGTAGTACTCGGAGACCACGAAGAAGGCATCCACCTGGGCCAGGGTGCGCTGCCAGTAGCCGCGAGCCCATCGCGGGGCGGCGGCGAACTGAAAGGGAGAGTCGTTGAAGTCGTAGAATAGCAATTTCCGCGGGAGCCGCGAAAGCGCGCGCGAACAGTAGATGTTGGAGAGCAGCACGACGGGCTCCCGGGCGACGCCGAGGCGGCGCAGGTCGCGTCTCAGCCACCGGTCCGCCACCGTCTCGATCAGGGCCCGGCCCCAGGACAGGGCGGTCGCGAGGTTGTACAGCGGGCTCTTCGTGCCGGGCTTGAGGAACGGCACGGTGAAGTACGTCACGTTCCCCTCGCGGCGCGGCTCCCAGGGGTCGTCTTCGCCGCCTCCGGGTGGCTGGGCGAAGAACACCCGCCAGGGCGAGGGGAAGCGCGAGAGCAGGAATTGCTTCCGGGTGCGGAAGTAGCCCCAGCGCACCTCGGAGAGCACGAGCAGATCCACTACGCGGCCTCCGCGGGGCCGCCGGCCCGCGCCAGCTCCCGCGCGCGCTGGGCGTACGAGCGATGCGCGCCGGCGTTCACGTCCACGCCGGGCGGCCGCGCGAGGCGCGGATCGGCCACCAGGTAGCGCCGCGCCCACGCCTCGAGCGAGAGCCAGCGCCACACCTGGAGCCCCGTGTCGCGCCGTCCCGCCAGGAACTGCTCCAGCTCCTCCTCCAGGTGCCCGGGGTCCAGCCAGTCGTGCAGCGGCCCCGGACGGAGCAGGCGCCGGCGCGCCTCTCCCGCCTGCTCCTCTCGCAGCCAGCGGTCGGCGGGCGTCTCGAAGCCTTTCTTGTCGCGGCGGGCCAGCACGGCAGCCGGCACGCGATCGGCCAGCGCGCGCCGCAGGACCGCCTTGGTCGTGTCGCCGTCGAGGCGATCGGAGTCGGGCAGGGTGAAGGCGAATTCCACCAGCCGAAAGTCGAGGAAGGGCAGGCGCGTCTCGATCGAGAAGGCCATCGAGTTCCGATCCTCGTAGCGGAGCAGCGAGGGGAGCTGGCGCACCAGCGTGTCGAAGGCGAGCTGCCGCGAGAGCGCGCTCGGGAAGGCGCGCGGCGGGCGCGGCAGATCGGGTCGGGGGAGCGCGCGCAAGGCGAGCGAGAGGACGCGGTCCTTGCCCTGCCCGAAGCGGCGGCGCAGAGGAGCCACGAGGCCCGCGGGCAGCCAGGGCTCGAAGGTCAGGGCCAGCGTCGTGCTCGTGCCCAGGCGGCGGGCGACGGGACGGAGCCAGCGCAGGAAGCCGGCCAGATCGCCGTGCGCCACCAGGTCGCGGAGCCGGGCCGGCAGGTAGCGGAAGTACCCGGCCAGCGTCTCGTCCCCGCCCTGCCCGTCGAGCAGCACCTTCAGCCCGTGCGCGTGGGCCAGCTCCATCACCTTCCACTGCGAGTACAGCCCCGGGCCGGCCGTGGGCTCGCTCTGCCGCACGGCCAGACGATCGAAGGTCGCCCAGAACTCCTCGCGGCGGGGGACCACGACCTCCGAGCGCGCCCCGCTCGCCGCCACCGTCGCCCGCATCCACTCCCGCTCGTCGAACTCGGGGCCTTCCTCGTAGGCGCAGGTGAAGGCGTGGAGCGGACGCTCGACCAGCCGCGCGGCCGTGGTGACCACGGCGCTGGAGTCGAGGCCGCCGGAGAGACACGAGCCCACCTCCACGTCGGCCCGCAGGCGCAGGCGGACCGCGTCGGTGAAGAGTCGCTCGAACTCGCGGGTCCGCTCGTCCCGCGAGCCGCCCGCGGCCTCCCCCGGGCGCAGCGACCACCAGCGCTCGATCCGCAGTCCCTGCTCCCCCGCGACCAGCCAATGGGCGGCAGGCAGGCTCGTGAGCCCCGCGAAGAAGGTGCGTGCCTCGTGATCCACCCAGTCCAGCGCCACCAGGTCGCGGATCGCCTCCAGCCGCGGCACGATGCGCTCCGCCTGGGTGAGCACCAGGGCCTCGGGCTCCGAGGCGAAGGCGAGGGCCCGGCCGTTCCACTGGTAGTAGAGGGGCTTGACCCCGAAGCGATCGCGGGCGCAGAACAGCTCGCGCCGCGCTCCATCCCAGAGGGCGAAGGCGAACATGCCGTTGAGGCGCGCGAGGCAGTCGCGCCCCCAGCGCCGGTACGCCGCCAGGATCACCTCGGTGTCGCTCGTGCTGCGGAAGCTCTCACCCAGCGCCTCCAGCTCGCGACGAAGCTCGACGAAGTTGTAGACCTCGCCGTTGTAGGTGATCCACAGCCGGCCTTCGGGGTCGCACATCGGCTGGTGGCCGGAGGGGCTCAGGTCCACGATCGCCAGGCGCCGGTGGAGCAGGCCGAGCGTGAACCGGCTCTCCATCTCGCCCCCGGGCGGCGCCCGCCGCGCGCCGGGCGAGTAGGCGAGGCGGCTGGCGAAGACCTCCGCCGGGGTGTCGAGCCCGCCGAGGCAGAGCGAGCCGCCCGCCGGGCCCACGAGCACGATGCCCTCGTCGTCCGGGCCGCGATGCCGGAGCAGCCGCGACATCGAGTGGAGCCGGCCCAGATCGGCCCGCCCCTCGAGGCTCCACACGCCCGCGATACCGCACATGCCCGCGTCCCCTCCTCTAGATCCGGATCCCGCCGGCGTCCCGCGCGCCGCGCGCCACGGCTCCCCGCTCCTCGAGCAGACCGAGCCGCCAGGCCACGAGCGCGAACGCCACCGCCAGCGCCAGCTTCACCGCCACGCCGCCGGGCACCATCAGGGTGCGCCCCGCCATCTCCAGGGGCAGGGGCAGTCGCTGCCCCAGCAGCGTCAGCGCCAGCGCCCCGGCGAACACCAGCGCCAGCCGCGCGCCCCGGAAGGGTGCCGGATGCACTCGCTGCGCGATCAGGTAGGTCAGCACGGCGGAGGTCACGTAGGCCAGGGTCGTGGCGAGGCCCGCGCCGAGCGGCCCCAGGCGGGGCACGAGCAGAACGTTGGCGACCACGGCCACGAGCGCGGCGCCGCCTGCCGTCCACCCCTGCAGCGGGGTCTTGAGCGCCAGGCCGATGCCGACGGAACACACATAGTAGGCGCCCTGCGCCACGGCGGCAAAGGCCAGCAGCGCAGCGGGCCCAGCCGCGGCGGCGTACCCCGCCGGGACGAACACGGCCAGGATCTCGGGCGCGAAGAGCCCGGCGAGCAGGGCGGCGAGGCTGGCCACGGCGACGTAGGCCGAGAGCACCCGCGCGTAGAGGCGGCCCGCGTCCGGGGCGCTGGCCCGGGCGAAGGCGAACGGCCCGTAGGCGAGCTGGAAGGCCGAGATCCCCATGGTCACCAGGGCGAAGAACTTGATCGCTACCCGGTAGATCGCCACGTCCACGAGGCCGTGCGTGCGCTGCAGCACGTAGCTGTCCAGGGAGGCGATGGCACCGTAGGCGATCGCCACCGGCACCAGCGGCATGCCGTAGGCCAGCATGCGCCGCAGCGTCGAGGCGCTGAAGCGGGGCGCGAGCGTGTGCCGCACCAGGACCAGCGCCACCAGGGCGCAGGTCGCGTCTCCCGCCAGGCGCCCGTACAGGACGCCCGCCACCCCGAGTCGGAGATGGAGGACGAGCCACAGGGACAAGCCCGCCGTCAGCGCCGTCTGCAGGAAATTGAGGACGATGAACTTCCACGGCTGGAAGGTGACGCGCAGGACGTCGTTCGCGAAGAGCACGACGAGGGTGAAGGGCAGGGTCACGGCCCCCAGCAGGATGTACTTGCGGTAGACGACGTCGCCCACCAGCTGGCGGGCGAGCGGCCCGGCCGCGAGCGCCAGCCCGGCCGCGGCCACGCCGCCCACGACCAGGCGGAAGGCGAGGGAGGTCGAGGCCATGCGGATGCGCGCGGCCCGGTCGGGCTCGTGGTAGAAGAAACGGGCCAGCGCTCCGTCCATGCCGAAGATGAGGATGAGCACGGCGGTCTGCAGGTAGGCGAACACCAGCTCCGAGACGCCGAACTCGCTGCGCGCGAGCACGCGGGTGAGAACGGGCACGAGGAGCACCTGCACGGCCCGCCCGCTCACCTGCCCGAGCCCGTAGATGAGGGACTCCGTGGAGAGCTTCTTCAGCGCCTCACGCACGGCCGCTCCCCTCGCCGCCGGGCGCCGCGGCGCTCATCGTGGTCTCCCGAGCGGGTTCGGCTTCCCGCACCACGGGCAGGTCCACCGCCGGGGCCACGGACGCGGCGGGTCGAGCACGGCGTGTTGGCCGCACTCGCGGCAGACGTGCGTGACCCGGCGCCTCCCCGGCAGCCCGGCCACGCTCCGCCGCGCGTCCGGCGCGGGCAGGGCCGACTCGCGCTTGCGGAAGGCCAGCACGAAGTTCGCGTCCCGGGCGAGATCGAGGCCCAGACGGCGATCCAGCCAGGCGAGGGCGGCGGTGAAGGGCCCCTGCAACCGCTTCGTGCGGGGATCGTTCATCCAGGTGAACCCGGCGGGCACGAGCGCGAAGGAGACCAGCTCGAACGCCCGCGCGTGGAAGAGGTCGAGCAGACCCTGCAGCTCGAAGCGCTGCTGGTGCTCGAGGCGCTTGCCGAACTTGCCGAGGGCGTACTTGGCGAAGTAGCCCGCGAAGCGATAGAGCCGGTCGTCGAAGGCCGCCGCGCGCGGGGCGGAGACGTAGAGCGTGCCGCCCGGCCGCGTCGTCCGGGCCAGCTCGTCGCAGCAGTCGGCGAGGCCGGTGACGTGCTCGAGCACGTAGTGGCAGATGACCACGTCGTGGCTGCTGCTCCTGAGCGGCAGCCTCTCCAGGGCGGCGCGAAGCACGGCCACGCCTTCGCGCATCGCGGGAGGTCCGGGAGGGAACTTGATGTCCAGGGCGGTGATGCGCAGATCCGTCCTCCTCGCGTACTCCCATGATCCGGGCCCGCAGCCGGCGTCCAGCAGCCGCGCTCCCGAGGCCGCCGTCTCCACCAGCTCGTGGAGGAAGAGCGGCGGCTCGCCCGGCGCGCGCTCGGGCTTCCGCGCCCAGGGATCGCTCATGTCCGGGGGCTCCGGTCGGCGCGCGCGCACGCCCACCCGCCCGCCTCCGGGCGGCCTCGCCCGTCTTCGAGCGCCGAGCCGCGCGTCACGGCCGCACCTCGCCCGCGGGCCGGCCGCGCAGCCCGTCCCAGAGGGCGCGCGGCACGGCGGCCGCCGCCGCGCCGCGCCCGCGCGCCAGCAGCCAGAGCGCGAGCAGGGCCTGCTGGCCGAGGAAGCAGGGCAGCCACGAGACGCGACCGAGCCCGCGCGCGTGACGGGAGAAGAGGGTCAGGTTCGCGCGCAAGCGCTGGTAGATCTTCCACGGGCTCGCCGCGCCGCTGCTCGCCGACACCTTGTGCCAGAGGCGCGCCGTGGGCACGAAGAGCAGCCGGTAGCCGGCCGCCCGCGCCCGCAGGCTCCAGTCGGCGTCCTCCGCGTAGAGGTAGTAGCTCTCGTCCAGGAGTCCCGTTCGCTCCCACGCCTCCCGCGTGGCCAGCAGGCAGCAGCCGGTGAGGTAGCCCGTCTCCTCGACCGCGCGGTACTGCCCGCGATCGTACTGGCGCAGGCCCCGATGCGCGGCCAGTCCCAGCGCGGGGCGGCAGCGACCGCCCGCGTACCAGACGACGTCCAGCGGATCGGCGAAGCAGATGAGCGGCCCCGCCGCCCCGGCCCGCGGATCCTGCGCGAGCGCGAGCAGCAGACGCTCGAGCAGGCCGGGATCCGCCGCCGTGTCGTTGTTGAGCAACATCGCCGCCTCGGCCCCGTCCGCGAGCGCGCGGGCGAGCCCCGCGTTGCAGCCGCCGGCGAAGCGGCGATTCTCGGGGAGCGCCAGCACCTCCACCTCGGGGAACCCGCGCGCGATCGCCGCGGCCGAGCCGTCGCTCGAGCCGTTGTCCACGACCAGCACGCGCACGCGCCAGTCCGGCGGCACGCGGCAGCGGGCCAGGGTCGGGAGCAGCGCGCGCGTGTCCTCGAGCCCGTTCCAGGTGAGCACCACGACGGCCAGGGTCTTCATTCCGCGCGCGCCTCCGCGCGCCAGGCGACGGCCAGCCAGGCGAGGGCGAGCACCTCCAGCGCGAGGAGCAAGCCGAGGGCCGCGAGCAGGGGGCCGCGTGGAGCGCCCGCGTAGCCGGCATAGAGCCACCAGAAGTCCAGCGCGTGGAGCAGCGCCGCCTGATCGGCGGCGTCCAGCCCGAGACGAGCGCCCGGCGCGACCGCGCCGGAGAGCTTCGGCGCCTCGCCGCGCAGGTGCTCGCCCAGGTTGCGGGCCAGCATCCGCCAGTGCCCCGCGATGGGGCTGAAGCGGGGATTGAAGTGACTCTCGCTCATGAAGCGCGGATCGCTCAGCGGCAGCCGGTAGGGATAGTCGCCGACCTCGCGCATCTCGGCGCCGAAGTAGATGCCCACGCCGCCGAGGGTCACGAGCAGGCCGAGCAGGCCCAGCGCGAGCGCGGCACGGCGCACGGCGCGCGAGGCGCGAGGCAGGCCCAGGCTCACGAGCAGGAGCCCCGCCGGCAGCAGCGGCACGAGATAGCGAGGACCGAAGGAGCCGTCCCCCGCCCAGTGCTCGAACTTGCAGTAGAGCGCGAGACCGACGCCCCAGACGAGCAACGCGCCCCAGGCCGCGCGGCCGCCGGGCGTCAGCTCGCGGAACGGCGCGCGCCGCCGGCCGGCGCGGCGCGTCGCCGTCCAGAAGCCGCGCGGCGCGAGCCAGAGGATGGGCGCGAACCAGGCCACCCCCTTGCCCGAGGAGAGGAGCAGCCCGTAGAGGCCCACCAGCGCCGGCGTGGTCAGCGCCGCGGTCGAGGCCTGCGCCCCGTAGCCCGTCTGCCACACGGAGCCGAAGCGCGCCAGGTCGTAGGCGGCGTTCCCCGCGAGGGCGAGGACGATGCCCGCGAGGGGAAGGCCCCAGGCGCCGGCCGGGGCGCCCAGCAGCGGCGCGAGGCAGGCGAGAGCGAGCGGCAGCATCGAGAGCTTGGCCGAGACGGCCAGGAGCGCGCCCAGGCCCGCCAGGGCTTCGAGCCCACGCCACCCCCGCGGCGCGGCCGCCGGCCGGAGCGAGGCGCCGAGCAGAACCAGCAGCAGCCCCAGCGACTGCAGAGGCTCGGCCATGAAGCTCTTGGCGTAGACCCAGGTCGGGGTCGTGAACCCCAGGAGCGCCGCGCCCGCGAGCGCCGCGCCCGACCCGGCGCCGAGCGCGCGCACCCCCCAGTAGAACGTCCCGAGCAGCAGCGCGGTCACGAGGGCGTTGAAGAACGAGGCACCGAAGCGCACCGCCAGCGCCTGGCGGCCGGGATCCAGGCGCAGGCCCGAGGCCGCCGCCTCGGCGAGGGCCACGAGCGGGAGCGCCAGCACCGCCTCTCCCGCCGCGTTCTTGGTGTAGAAGCGCCCGTCCGGCCCCCGCAGGGTCGCGCCCTCGGGCACCGCGATCCCGCCGCGCAGCAGGGCGCGAGAGAGATCCAGCATCGTGACCTCGTCGCTGCCCACGATGCGGCCGCCGCCGCTCAGGGCGTAGAGCAGGAAGGCCGCGAAGGCCAGCGCCGCGGCCGTGCGGCCCGTGCCCGCGCGCGTCATCGCCAGCCCCGCGCCGGCGCGAGCGAGTCGATCAGCTCCACCGTGCGGTCCGCGAGCGCCTCCCAGGAATGCGCCTGGCGCAGCGCCGCCACGCCGGCCCGCAGGCGCGGCGCCAGGCCCTCGGCGAAGAAGCGCACGATCGCCTCCGCCAGCGCGGGCGGATCGCCGGGAGGCACGACGAGGCCCGAGCGTCCCGGCTGCACCGTCTCGGCGAGGCCGCCCACGTCGGTGGTGATCACCGGCACGCCCAGCGCGTAGGCGGCGTGGGTCACGCCGCTCTGCGTCGCCGAGCGGTAGGGGAGCACGACCACGTCGGCGGCCTTGAAGAGCGCCTCGACCTCCGCGTCGGGCAGGTAGCCCTCGCTCAGCCGCACCGCGCCCTCCCCCGCCGCCCGGGCCAGCGCCCGGTAGGGCGCGGGATCCTCGTAGAAGTCCCCGGCCACGAGGAGCCGCGCCGGCCGCCGGGCGCGCACGAGCGGCCACGCCTGGAGCAGCGTGTCCAGTCCCTTGTAACGGCGGACGTAGCCGAAGAAGACGGCCACCTCGGCCTCGGGCTGGAGCCCGAGGTGCGCGCGGGCGCTCTCACGCGTGAAGCGACCCCGGTCGAACTGCGCGTAGAGGGGATGCGCCACGCGGCGGAAGGGCGCTCCGGGCTTGAGGGCCGCCAGGTCCCGCTCGACGCTCTCCGACATGACCAGGTACCCGTCCGAGTTCCGCAGCATCCAGCGAGTCAGCTCCCGGTCCAGCGGGCGCCGCTCGTGCGGCAGCAGATTGTCGCACACGAGGACCACGCGCGTGCCGCGCCGACGCAGGGGGCCCACCGCCGAGGCGAAGGCCGGGCCGAAGAAGGGCATCCACCACTTCAGCAGCACCGCGCCCGGAGCGAAGCGCTCGAGGTGCCCGGCCGTGCGGCGCCAGGAGAGCGGACCGATCGAGTCCAGCAGCGGCTCGACCGGGAAGCGCGGGCGCTCGGCCCCCGGATCCAGCTGGGAGCGGCCCGGGAAGAGGAAGCTCGGGTACTGCCGGGTGAAGGTCACGGCTCGCACCTCGGCGCGGCTCGCCAGCGCCTCGCCCAGCAGGGCCAGGTACTGGGCCAGCCCGCCGCGCCAGGGCGCGAGCGGTCCCACCAGGGCGATACGCACGGCGACCTCAGGCTCCGGCCGCGGTGGGCCGCGCGCCGTGGCTCGGGCCGACCCCGACCGCGCGGCCCGGCTGCCTCCCGGCGTCACCTCGCACCCGCGCGCGCCCCGAGCCCGTGCCCCGACTCCGGTCCGCCGGCGCGCTCGTCATGATCCGCGGGGCTTCGAGGACCAGGTCACCAGGCCGCGACGCTCGAACTGGAACGGCACGACCTGACCGCCGTGCTTCTCCAGCGCCGCGGCGACCCGGTGCTTGCGATCGAAGCGGGAGAGCAGGAGGAAGTAGCCGCCTCCCCCCGCGCCGGGCATCTTGCCGCCGATCGCCCCCTCGCGGCGCGCCAGCCGATAGAGGCGGTCCACCTGGCTGTTCGAGATGTTCTCGTCGAGGTTCTTCTTCGCCTCCCAGGCCTGGTGCAGCAGCTCCCCGAGCGCGTCCACCTGGCCGAGCAGGAGCGCCTTCTTCATCTCGAGCGTCTCCTCGCGCAGCCGGTGGAGGGCCTGCACGACCGGCGGGCGTCCGGCGCGGTAGGCCGCCGTCTGCCGCTCGATGATCTTGGCCGACTGCCGGGTCTGCCCCATGTAGCAGAGCAGCAGGCGGTACTCCAGCTCGTTCAGGACGTCGGGCCGGATGCGCAGGGGGTTCACGACCGTGGCGTCGCCCAGGAACTCGATGAAGTTGAAGCCGCCGAAGGCCGCCGCGTACTGGTCCTGGCGGCCCCCGGCCAGCCCCAGGTCCACGCGCTCGATGCGATAGGCCAGCTCCGCGACCTCGTAGCCCGAGAGCGGCCGCCCCAGCCACTCGCCCATCACGCCGATCAGGGCCACGACCAGCGTGGACGAGGAGCCCAGCCCCGAGCCGGGGGGCGCGTCCGAGTGGACCCAGAGGTCCGCCCCGCGCCGCACCTTGAAGGCGCGGACCACCGCCTTGATGAGGTCCAGGTTCCCGTCCAGGCGCAGGCGCCGCGGGTGGTCGTAGCGCGCCACCACGTCGTAGTCCAGGCTGGCGAGCGTGAGGCGCGAGTCCCGCCGCGGGCGGAGCGAGGCGTAGGCGTACTGGTTGATCGTGGCCGAGAGCACCATGCCGCCGTGCTCCTCCGGATAGGGCGAGACGTCGGTGCCCCCGCCGCAGAAGGAGATGCGCAGCGGCGCGCGCGCGCGGAAGTACGCGCGCGGACTCACGAGAACCTCTTCTCGGCCCGGTCCCAGTCCTCGGGCGTGCCGATGTCGAAGAATTCCCCGGCGACTGGCAGGGCCACCAGCCGTCTCTCGGCGGCCAGGGCCGGCAGCAGGTGGCGCTCGAGCGAGAACCGCCCCGCGACCCGGCCGGCCGGCGGCGGCGGCATGCTCCGCCACAAGTCGGGCGCGAAGGCGTACAGGCCGCCGTTCACCCAGGCCGGGCCCACGTGCGACGCGTCCTTCTCGCAGAAGCGCGAGACCAGGCCGTCGGGGCCGGTCTCGACGCGGCCCCGGCTCGCGGCGTCCGCCACCCGGTAGAGAGCCACCGCTCCCAGCGCGCCGCGCTCCCAGCGCGCGCGCTCCAGCGCCCAGGGATCGCAGTCGCCGAGCGTGTCGCCATTCGCCACCAGGCACGGTCCCGTCACCAGCGGCCCGGCGAGCTGCAGGGCCCCACCGGTGTCGAGCGCCTCCTCCTCCGCCGAGTACTCGAGCCGCATCCCCAGCCTCGTCCCGTCGCCGAGCGCCTCGCGGATGGCCTCGGCGCCGAAGCCGGTGCAGAGCACGACCTCCCGCACGCCCGCCGCGGCCAGGCGCTCGAGCAGCCGCACCAGGAACGGCCGGCCGCCGATCGGCGCCAGCGGCTTGGGCAGCTCGCCGAAGCGCGGCTTGAGCCGCGTGCCGAGCCCGCCGGCGAGGACGAGCGCCTTCATTCGGGGTCGCCCACGTTGTAGCGCCGCCGCACCGGATAGTCGGAGTGCGCCCGCATGTGGGCGATCATCTCTCCCAGCAGACCCATGACGATGAACTGCACGCCCGTGAGGGCCAGCCACCCCGCCAGCAGCATGAGCGGGCGCGCCCGCATGGGCGTGCCCGTGAGCCACTGCACCGCGAACCAGGCGCCGAGCCCGCCGCCGAACACGAGGAAGAGCAGGCCGATGCGGCCGAAGAAGTGCAGCGGCTTGAGCGCGCTCGTGGAGATGAAGGCCGCCGAGAGGAGGTCGAGGAAGCCGTTCACGAAGCGAGCCGCGCCGAACTTGCTCCGCCCGTGGCGCCGGGCGCGGTGCCGCACCGGCACCTCGCCGACCCGGAACCCGGACCAGTGGGCGAGCGCCGGGACGAAGCGGTGCAGCTCGCCGTAGATCTGCAGCGCGTCCGTGACCTCGCGCCGGTAGAGCTTGAACCCGCAATTGAAGTCGTGCAGGCGCAGGCCGACGACCCACGAGGTGACGAGATTGAAGACCTTGGAGGGCAGCGTCTTCGAGAGCGGGTCCTTGCGCTCCTGCTTCCAGCCCGACACGAGGTCCAGTCCCCCCTCGAGCGCCTGGACCAGCCGCGGCAGCTCGGCGGGATCGTCCTGCAGGTCGGCATCCAGAGTGACCACCCATTCGCCGCGGGCGAGGCGAAAGCCGGTGGCGAGGGCGGCGGCCTTGCCGTAGTTGCTGCGGAAGGAGACCCCGCGCACGCGCGGGTCGGCGGCCGCCAGCCGCTCGATGACCGCATCCGTGCCGTCCCGCGAGCCGTCGTCCACGTAGACGACCTCCCAGGAGCGGCCCAGGCCGTCCAGGGCCGCGGCCAGCTCGCGCTGCAGCTCGGGCAGGCTCTCCGCCTCGTTCCAGGCGGGGACCACCGCCGTGATGCCGACGGGCGGCGCCGCGCGGACCTCGCTCGGCGCGGGCGCGGCAACCGTCTGGCTCATCTGCGCTCCCCCTCGTAGAGGGCCCGCGCCCAGTCGGCCTCCGCCGCCAGCCCCTGCTCGATGGGCGTCGCGGGCGCCACGCCCAGCGCCGCCCGCAGGCGGGTCGCATCGGCGCGCGTGCGCAGCGGGTCGCCCGGAGGCATCGGCTCGAAGCGGATCTGCGCCTTCACGGCCAGGCGTCGCTCCAGCAGCTCGATCGCCTGCCGAACCTGGACCTGGGAGCCACCGCCCACATTGTAGACCGCGGGGCCGTCCCCGCGCTCCCAGGCCAGGTCCGTGGCCTCGACCGCGTCCGCGACGAAGGTGAAGTCGCGCGACTGCGTGCCGTCCCCGTAGACGGTGATGGGCTCGCCCCTCAGCATGGCCCGGCAGAAGCGGTGGAAGGCCATGTCCGGTCGCTGGCGCGGACCGTACACGGTGAAGTAGCGCAGGGCCACCGCGGGCAGGGCGAAATTCCGCCCGTAGAGCAGCACGAGGTGCTCCCCCGCCAGCTTGGTGACCCCGTACGGCGAGAAGGGCCGCGGCAGCAGGTCCTCGGCCGTCGGGTAGCGCTCCGCGTCCCCGTAGACCGAGGAGGAGGAGGCGTAGACGAAGCGCTCGAGGCGGGTGGTTCGATAGCGCTCGAGGAGCCGCTGGGTGGCGAGCACGTTGTGGTGCGCGTAGGCCGCGAACTCGGTCCCCCAGGAGGCGCGCACGCCCGGCTGCGCCGCGAGGTGGAAGACGACCTCCACCTCGGGTAGCGCCGCGAGGTCGGCGGAGCCCAGGTCCAGCTCGAGCAGGCGGAAGCGGTCGTGCGCCCGCGCGCCTTCGAGGTTCGCGCGCTTGAGGGCCGGATCGTAGTAGTCCGTGAAGGCGTCCACCCCCGTCACCCGGACACCTCGGGCGAGGAGACGCTCGACCAGGTGCGAGCCGATGAACCCGGCGGCTCCGGTGACCAGCGCGTGCGGCTCGGCCATGCTCTCCCCCGTCAGGGCAGGCCGGGCAGCGGAGACCCGGGCGGCGGCGCCGGCCGTGGCGTCTGCGGCTGTTCCAGCTGCAGCAGGGCGCGGGCCTGCTCGTCCTGCGGGTTCACCTGCAGAAGCCGGCGCAGGTATTCGACGGCGCGCTCGCGCTGCCCGGCCCGCGCGAGGAGCTGGTAGCCGAGATAGTAGGCGCGCGTGTAGACGGGATCGATAGCGATCGTGGCGTCCAGCTCGCGCACCGCCCCGGCCAGGTCGCCTCCCGCCGAGAGCGTCACCGCCAGGTAGAAGCGCAGGTCCGGGCTGTTGGGCTCCTTCTCGACCAGAGTGCGGAAGAGCTTCAGGGCGTTGGCCGTGTCGCCCTTCTCCATGTAGAGGCCGCCCAGCGGCACCATGGCCTCGACGTAGTCGGGGAACATCCGCCCCACGCGCTGCATCTCGGCGATCGCCGCGTCCAGCTGGCGGTGGTCGCGGTAGTAGAAGGCGAGCTGCATGTGCGCCGCCGCGTAGTTGCGGGTGAGGGTGGCGGCGTTCTCGTCCTTGTAGACCGAGGTGTCCCACGAGCCGTCGGGGTTGAAGAGCCCCCGGTACTTGAACCGGTGGTAGAGATTCTCCCGCGTCCGCGGCTCGTCCACCGCCCCCTCCAGCGTGTCGCGGTTCACGCGATACTCGAGGCCCTCGAAGGTGAAGTGGGACTCGAGCCCGAAGTGCTCCGGCACGGTCACCGCGAAGTAGGGCCGCTTGCGCCAGCCCGCCCCCTGGGCGTCCTGCTCGAGGATGTGGTGCACCATGAACTCGTTGGTGTAGATGACCCGCCCGCTCGTGTCCTGGAACGCCCCCGCCCCCAGCGCCCGGATGACGTCGTC
>JAWOLC010000165.1:0-13472 GCA_033853925.1 Candidatus Eiseniibacteriota bacterium | reverse complement strand
GACAAGGTCGTCACCGCGTGGAACGGGCTCTTCATCTCGGCCCTGGCCCGCGGCGCGCGCGCGCTCGGTGACCCCGCGCTGGCCGAGAGAGCCGCGAGCGCCGCCCGCTTCCTCTGGACCGAGCTGCGCCATGACGGCGAGCCGGCCGGCGCCGGCACGCGCGGCGGGCTCCGGCTCCGGCGCCGTTGGCGGGAGGGAGAGGCCGCGGGCGAGGGGCAGCTGGCCGACTACGCGAACTTCGCCTTCGGCCTCGTGGACCTGTACCAGGCCACGCACGAGCCCGCCTGGCTCGAGCGCGCCGCCGCCCTGACGGAGGCGATGCGCGAGCGCTTCTACGACGGCGAGCGCGGCGCCTTCTTCGAGAGCCCCGCCGGCGACGAATCCATTCCCGTGCGCATGAAGGACGGGTTCGACGGCGCGGAGATCGCCGGGAACTCCATCGCCGCCCACGTGCTGCAGTGCCTGGGCTCGCTGTTCGAGCGCCGGGACTGGCTCGACCAGGCCGGACGCACGTTCGCCTACTACGCGCGCCGGCTCGCCGGGGGCGCCGTGGCCATGCCGCGCCTGCTCGTGGCCATGGACCTGGCCGCCGCGCCGGCCCGGCACGTGGTGGTGGCCGGCGACCCGCAGGCGGAGGACACGCGGGCGCTGGTGCGCGAGTGCGATCGCCGCTTCCTTCCGCGGGACGTGCTGCTCGTCGTGGACGGGGCGGAGTGGAGCCGGCGGCTGGCGAACCTCGTGCCCTTCGCGGCGTCTCTAAGTCCTCGGGCAGGCCGGGCCACGGCCTACGTGTGCGTGGACTACGCCTGCCGCCTGCCGGTGACGGACGCGCGGGCGCTGGCGGCCCAGCTCGATGCCCCCGGGACCCCGGAGTGATTCGCGGGTTCCTCCATGGCATGATGGGAGCCCGCGAGCGGGGCGGACGGTCGGAGGAACGATGACAGGACTCGGGGCAGGCGGCCGGGGAGCGGCGTGGGCGCTGGCGCTCACGCTGGTGTGGGCGTGGCCGGCTGGCGCGCAGCTGGCCGGGAGCGGAGGCGGCTCGAGCCCGCCCAGGGCCGAGACGCTCGTCCACGCGGTCGCGGCTCCCGTGAGCCTCGGGGCGGGAGGCCGGGCCGAGGCCCAGGTCACGATTCGCATCGCCTCCGGGTGGCACGTCAACGCCAACCCGCCCTCGCCCGACTACATGATCCCCACGAGCCTGACCCTGACGGGCGCGGGCGGCGTGGCGCCTGCGGCCGTGTCCTACCCGGCCGGACAGCGCCTCAAGGTCGCGTTCGACGAGAACCCGCTCGCCGTCTACACCGGCGAGGTCACGGTGAAGGTGGGGCTCTCCGCGGCCAGGGGCGCCGTGAGCGGGCGGCACGCCCTGAAGGGCAAGGTGCGCTTCCAGGCCTGCAACGATCAGGTGTGCCTGGCGCCGGCCACGGTGCCCTTCACGCTCGAGGTCACGGTGAGCGGCGGGGCCAGCGCTCCTCCCGCGGCGCCGGGCGTGGCGCCCGCGACGCCGCGCCCGCCACCGGCTCCCGGCACGAGCGAGCCGCCGCAGGCGAGCGCCACCCCGAGCCCCCACGCTCCGCCGCCCGCGGGCGCCCGCAGCATCGCGCCCGCACCCGCCGGGAGCGGCGCGGCGGCAGCGGAGCCGCGGGCGGGTGCCGGCGCGCAGGCCCAGGTGTATCGCCGGCTGCTCGACGCGCTGGCGAAGGGCGGGCTCGCCTGGTTCGTCTTCCTCTTCCTCGGCGGCCTGGCGCTCAACCTGACCCCGTGCGTGTTCCCGATGCTGGGCGTGACCGTCTCGCTCTTCGGCGCCCGGCGCCGGGAGCCGCCCGCGAAGGTGATCGGGCACGCGCTCGCCTACGTCCTGGGCATCACGATCACCTACTCGGTGCTGGGCGTGGTGGCCGCGCTCACGGGCGGGCTCTTCGGCTCGGCGCTGCAGAGCCCGTGGGTGAGCGTCGGACTCGGGGTGCTGTTCGTGGGCCTCTCGCTCTCGATGTTCGGCCTCTACGAGATGCAGCCGCCGCGCTGGCTCCTGCAGAGCCTGGGCGGAGCCGACGCGACCTCGATCGTCGGCATCTTCCTCTCGGGGCTGGCGGTGGGGATCATCGCCGCGCCGTGCGTGGGCCCCTTCGTCGTGGCGGTGCTCGCGCTGCTGGCCCAGCGGGGCGATGCCCTCTTCGGCTTCCAGACCATGTTCCTGATGGCGCTGGGCCTGGGCTTCCCCTACCTGTTCCTCGCGCTCTTCTCCAACCTGCTCCAGAGCCTGCCCCGCTCGGGCGACTGGATGCTGTGGGTCAAGCAGGTCTTCGGCGTCCTCCTCGCCGGCATCGGCCTCTCCTACGTGCTCGTGGGCCTGGCACCGCGCTGGGCCGAGTGGGTGCTGCCGGCGGCGCTGATCGCCGGCGGTCTCTACCTGGGCTTCGGGAGCGGCCACGGCTCCGCCAGGCGCGGCTTCCGCCTCTTCAAGTGGGCCGTGGGCGTGGCGGCGGTGGCCGCCGGCATCTGGAGCGTCGCCGCGTTGCGGGCCGAGGGCGTGCGCTTCCAGCCCTACGACGAGCAGGCCGTGCAGGCCGCCTTCGCCGGCGGCCGACCGGTGATGCTCGACTTCTCGGCGACCTGGTGCGCCCCCTGCCACGAGCTGGACCGCTACACCTTCACCGACCGGCGCGTCATCGCCCGCTCCCGCGACTTCGCGGTCTTCAAGGTGGACCTGACGCGCTACGACTCGCCGCGGGCCCGGTCGCTCCGCGCGCGCTACGGCGTGACCGGGGTGCCGGAGATCGTCTTCTTCACGCCTGGAGGGGCCGAGGTGCGCGCCGCCCGGGTCATCGGCTTCCTGCCGCCCGAGCCCTTCCTCGAGCGCATGGAGTACGTGGCCCGCGGGGGCGGCGGCGGCCTGGCGGAGGAGTAGCGCCCCGGCGACCCGGGACGAGACGGCGCGGCTCGGGCTCGCCCGCTCGAAGCGCCGCCGGGAGCCGTGCCGTGCGACCGCGGGCCCGGCCGCGACCGGGCCCGCTCTCGGTCACATCCTGAAGTTGAACCCGCCCATCACCTTCAGGCTGGGGATGTCGCCCAGCCCGAGGCGCAGCTCGGTGAACCAGTGGTTGCCCGTATTCGTCGGCACGGAGAAGCCGCCCACCAGGTTCAGACCGACGTCCGTCTCGCTGTGGTCGCGCTCGGGGAAGCTGCGGTCCTCGCTCACGAAGGCGAGGCCGATCCCGCCGCCCACGTACGGCGCCCAGTTCGTGCCGGCCATGCGCAGGTGGTAGTACGCGTCGAAGTTGGGCGCGATCACCGTCTGGTTGTCGCCGACGCCCAGCTCGAGATTCGGATTGAACGACCAGTGGGGAGCGAACTCCTGCAGGGCCAGCTGTCCGCCGAACACGAACTGGTCGGGGCTGAGGCTGACGCCGAAGCGGAACCCCCCGGTCGTCACGGCCGAGGCGGCCTGGGCGGCCAGGGGCAGCAGGCCGAGGGCGCCGGCCAGCAGCAGCTTCCTGAGCATCGCGATCCTCCTTGTGTGGGGAGCGACGGGGGCGACGGGCGGAGCATAGGGAAGACGGCCGCCGCCGCGCAACGCCGATCGTCCGGGCGCCGCGCCCGAGCGGCGCCGGCGCCCGGCACGCGCCCCGCCCGCCGCCTCGCGACGGCACTCGTCGCCGGCGAAGGCCCGCGCCCGCGAGGGGCGCCGGTCGGCGCCAGGTCCGCGCACGTCGCGGAGTTTCGTGCCCCGATCCCCTCGGCGTTATGCTGCGCCTCGGACTTTCCGCACCGTCTCCGGAGGATCCCATGACGCTCCTGTCCGTTCCCTGCCGCGCGTGGCGCGTCCCGAGATCGTGCCGGCGCTCTCTCCTGCGCGCCGCGCCCCTGGCGGCGCTGCTCGTGGCGCTCCTGGGCGCGACCGCGGCCCGCGCGGCGCTGGCGCCGCAGGCGAAGGCCGTGCTCGACCGCTACGTGCAGGCGATGGGAGGCTCCGCCTTCCTCGACGAGAAGTCGCTGCGCGTGCTCGGCACGATCCAGGCGTTCATGATGAAGGGCGTGACCGAGTCCTGGACCCTGCGCCCCGATCGCACCGCCTCCCGGCTCGAGCTGGGACCGCTCAAGCTGCGCACCGGCTTCGACGGCACCGTGGGCTGGCGCACGGATCCGAACGGGAAGGTGCTCAAGCTCGACGGCAAGGATCTCGACGAGGCGAAGGGCAGCGCCTGGTTCGAGACCGCCGCCTACCTCCTTCCCGATCAGGGTGGCGGCACGGTGGAGTGGGCGGGGGAGGAAGCCGACTCCTCCGGGCGTTACCTCGTGCTCGAGATGACGCCTCCCGCGGGGAGATCGCGCCGCGTCTACTTCGACGCGACGAGCGGTCTGCTCGTGAAGGAGCTGGGCAAGAACGACCAGCAGACCATCGTCACCCGCTTCTCCGACTACCGGCGCTTCGAGGGCCGCCTGCTTCCCGCCCGCACCACGACCGAGATCGTCGGCCAACCCCTGAACACCTTCACGGTGACCGTGGACTCGGCCTGGGTGGACCCGGAGATCCCCGCCAGCCTCTTCGCCATGCCGGCCGAGCAGGGCCCCCTCGCGAGGTTCCTCAAGACGCCGGGCGTGGCCCGCGTCCCCTTCGAGTATCGGGAGCGGCACGTGTGGATCCGGGCCTCGGTGAACGGCCGCCCGCCCGCCGACTTCATCTTCGACACCGGCGCCAGCATCACCGTGATCGACAGCGCCTACGCCGCCAGGATCGGGCTCAGGACGGAAGGGGAGCAGCAGGGCCAGGGCGCCGGCGCCACGGGCCGGGCCTCGTTCGCCTCGCTGAAGAGCCTGCGCGTGGAAGGAGCGGACGGGGACGGCATCGAGATGCCGGACGTCAAGGTGGCGGTGCTGAGCGTGAACAGCATCCTCGCGCCCTTCTTCTGGAAGGACTGCGCCGGCATCATCGGCTTCGACTTCATCGACCGCTTCGTGGACGAGATCGACTACGACGGCCGCATGCTCACCTTCTACGACCCCAAGTCGTTCCACTACTCGGGCAGGGGCACGGCCATCCCCATGACCCTCGCCGGACACACCCCGGTCGTGAAGATGAAGCTGGACGGCACCTACGAGGGTGACTTCCGCGTGGACGTGGGCAGCGGCTCGACCGTGGACCTGCACACGCCCTTCGTGGACAAGTACGGGCTGGCGGACCAGGCCGACCGCTCGGTCGAGGTGATGGGCGGAGGCTTCGGCGGCACCTTCCAGACGCGCATCGTGCGCATGAAGAAGATCGAGATCGGCCCCTACTCCTGGAGCAAGCCGCTGGTCTCGCTCTCCGAGGCCACGGCCGGCGCCTTCACGAGCGAGGACTACGCGGGGAACATCGGCAACCGCATCCTCGAGCGCTTCAAGGTCACCCTCGACTACGATCGCCGCCAGCTCTGGCTCGAGCCCGGCCGGCTCTACGGCCGCCGCGACGCCTTCACGCGCACGGGCCTGCAGCTCGGCCGCCTGGCCGACACGGTGCGGGTGATGTTCGTGCTCGAGGGGTCGCCCGCGCAGAAGGCCGGCATCCGGGCGGGCGAGGCGGTCCTGGCCCTGGACGGGAAGCCCATGTCCGACCTGACGCCCGACGAGGTCACCCGCGTGCTCGACGAGGGGCCGCCGGGGCGGCACACGCTCACGATGCTGCGCGGCGGCAAGGTGAAGAAGGTCAGCGTCCAGCTCAAGGAGATGCTCTAGCCGCCGCCCGAACGGCCGGCGAGGCCCGGGGGCTCCCCCGGGCCTCGCTCATTTCCCGGGCCGCTTCAGCTCGCGGTCCAGGAAGGCCACGACCTTCCGGTAGGCGTCGAACGAGTTCTCCAGCCGGGCGAAGCCGTGGCCTTCGTCGGCGTAGAGGAGGAACTCGCAGGGGCGGCCCTGCCGGCGGAGCGCCTCCACCACCTG
This sequence comes from Candidatus Eiseniibacteriota bacterium, assembly GCA_033853925.1. GTDB lineage: Bacteria > Eisenbacteria > RBG-16-71-46 > RBG-16-71-46 > RBG-16-71-46 > JANXPZ01. The sequence goes on along the minus strand of JAWOLC010000165.1, from coordinate 7,553 downwards.
CTGGCTCTCCTCGGGGGGGCAGCGCGGGTCGTTCTTCCCGGCCGCGAGCAGGAGCGGGGCGCGGATGCGGTCCAGGAAGAAGAAGGGCGAGCGGTCGCGCAGCCGGTCGGCGTCCTTCTTCGGATCGCCCATGGTGGCGAGGTCCGATTGCTGGAGCGCGGGGTCCTCGTGCTCGATCTCGGTGAACCAGTTGACGAAGGGGAAGAGCGCCACGCCCGCCGCCCAGGTCTCGGGGCTCTTCGTCACCGCCATCATCGTCAGGTAGCCGCCGTAGGAGCCGCCGCCCACCGCGATCTTCCTCGGGTCCACGAAGCCGGTGCGCTCGAGGACCCTGGCGCCGGCCACGATGTCGGCGAGGTCGCCGCCGCCCATGTCCCAGCGGTTCGCGGCCTGGAACTTCATGCCGTAGCCCGTCGAGCCTCGGTAGTTCGGGGCGAGCACGACGTAGCCGTGGTTCACCAGGTACTGCACCTGGCGGTTGAAGCCGTTCACCGACTGCGCGGCAGGCCCGCCGTGCACCCAGACGATCGCCGGGTTCGCGCCGTTCCTCGCCAGGTTCCAGGGCACGTAGAGGAAGGCGGAGATGAGGAAGCCGTCGCGCGAGGGATAGTGGACGAGGTAGGGCGCGACCATGTCGGCGCCGTTCACGCCCGAGACGAAGGCGTGCGTGAGGGGCTTGGTCGTGGCCGCGTCGAGCTGGTACACGCACAGGTCGCCGGGCGAGTCCGCGGCGCTGCGGCGCACGAGCACGCGCGTGCCATCGGGCGAGTAGCACGAGGGAGCGCCCGCGTACGAGTTGAAGCCGCGGCCCACGGGCAGGCGGGTGCGCCTCTGCGTGGCCGGGCTGTACGCGTACAGCTCGCCGTTGCCGTCCACGTTCGCCTCGTAGGTGAGCCAGCGGCCATCGGGGCTGAAGTGGCCCGACTGCATCTCCCACGTCTCCTGCGTCACCCAGGTCACCGGCAGCGGCCCGCGATCGTTCGCGGCCCGGGCCAGCGCGGCCTTGAGGTCCAGCAGCGCCACGTTGGGGAAGCCGTTCTGCGCGTCGCTGGTCAGGAGCACGCGGCCGCCGTCGGGAGAGACGGCGGTCGGCAGCCAGAGCTGGTCGCCCGCGTGACCCGTGAGCACGCGCGGCTCGCCGCCGCCGAGGTCCACGAGCACCGCGTCGGCGTTCTGGCCGTTCGCGTGCGTCCGCGCCGCGAGGAGCCAGCGGCCTCCGGGGACGAACGCCACGGGCTCCAGGGACCAATCGGGGGGCGTGCCCTTCGTCAGGACGCGCGAGGTGCGGCTGGCCAGGTCGTAGAGGGCCAGCTCGTGGTTGGGGGAGCTGCGCGGCTTCACCGCGTAGGCCAGGCTCTTCGAGTCGGGCGACCAGAGCGGCGACTCCTCGGCGATCGCGGGCGTGCGGGTCACGTTCACGACCTCGCCGTTCGCCGGGCTCACGAGGAAGAGATCCCACTGCTCGTCGGCGTCCGTGTCGCTCTGGAAGGCGATCCATCGGCCGTCGGGGGACCAGGCGGGGAAGGCCTGGCGCTGTTCGCTCAGCGTGAGCTGCGTGGGCCAGCCGCCCGCGGCGGGCACGAGCCAGAGATTGGCGCGTCCGGAGATGTTCGTGACCACGGCCACGCGCTCTCCGTCCGGCGCCCAGCAGACATCCCCGATCGCGCGGGTGGCGAAGAGCTGCTCGATCGTGTACCGCTGGGCCTCGGGCCGGGCGCGGCTCTCCACTCTCTCGGGGGGTGTGACGGTCGGCGCTTCCAGGACCATGGCGGCGAGCATCGCGGTGAGGAGCATGTGCGGACCTCGAGCTGGGGGGGAGGCGGCCGACTTGTAGCACGCGGGGTCGCGCGCGGCAACGTCACCGCTTCCTCCCCACCACCAGACCCGTGGGCCCCGGCAGGCGGAGATGCGCGAGGTCGGCGAGCCCGGCGTCGCGCATCCAGCCGAAGTACTCCGCCTCGGTGTAGTTGGCGCCGCCGCTCGTGTTGACCAGCATGTTGATGGCGAAGAGCGCGCCGGCCTTGGGCGCGGTGCGATCCGGCTCGAGCACGTGGTCGTGCACGACCAGCCGGCCGCCCGGCGCCAGGGCCTTCCCCGCCCGGCGCAGCAGGTCGGCGTTCTGGGCGGGCGAGTTCATGTGGCAGATGGCGGAGATGAGCACCAGATCGTAGCCGGCGCCCAGGTCGTCGGCGTTCAGGTCGCCGGGCCTGGTGGTGACGCGCTCGGAGAGCCCCGCGGCCGCGACGTAGCCTGCGGTGAGCGGCAGGACGTCCGGCAGGTCGAGCACCTCGACCCGCAGGGAAGGAACGGCGCGCGCCAGGGCGATCGCGTAGCCGCCCGAGCCGCCACCCACGTCGAGGGCGCGGCGCACCCCCGCCAGGTCGAGCGCCGCGAGCAGGGCCGGCGCGCGGGCGGTGGCGTTCGCGTGCATCGCGGCGATGAAGGCCTCCGTGTCGGTCGTCTCGCGCGGGCCCCGCGCGGCCGGCCCGCCGGTGCGCACGCATTCCGTGAGGGCCGACCAGCGCTGCCAGAGCGCGACGGTGTGAAGCCAGGCCTTCCGCCGGTCGTCCGGCGAGCCCCCGCGGAGGAAACGCGCCGCGACCGGGCCGTTGTGGAAGGACTCCCCTCGCTTCTCCACCAGGCCCAGAGCCGCGAGCGCGTGCAGGAGCAGGTCGGTCCCGCGCGGGTGGGTCCCCGCCCGGCGCGTGACCTCTCCGGCGGTGCCTCCGTCGCCGATCGCGCTGAACAGGTCCAACTCGATCGCGGTGAGGAGGATGCGGCTCTCCCGCCAGACGTTGAGCATCTGCACGAAGTCGTCGGGCGGATCGGCGGCTCGCGGCGCGGCGGTCGGGGAGGGGTTCGGCTGCATGGCGGGCTCCGGGGTGGAGGGTCTCGGCCGGGACGGGATCTACCCTAGCGGGCCGGCGCCGGGGAGGCCAGGAGCCGCGGATTCGCTGTGGCCGCCACCGCCTTGACGGTGCGAGAATGGGGGCGTTCCCCACTTCGATCCGACGGGAGGCCGTCATGAACGCCCACGCGCTTTCTCGCTCGTGCCTGATCTTCTCCGCCATGCTGGTCCTGGCCGGATGCGGCGGAGAGGGCATCCATCCATCCTCGACCGTCTCGCCCATCCGGGCGACCGGGGGCGCGCTGCAGCACGGCAGCCCCGTGGTGCCGCCGAGCGGCGCCTTCTTCCCGCTGATCATCGGGAACCGCTGGCGCTACGACGAAACCTACCTGGAGGTCTTCGTGCCTCGAGTCGGCGACCCCGACACTCTCTACGGCCCGCACTGGGCGTCGGAGCAGAGGTTCGAGGGGCGGGTGAGCCTCGGCGGCGTGGAGTACGTCCTGGAACGGGACTACACCGGCGATCAGCCCATCGGGCCCTACGGCTGGCCCCACTACCTGCGTCAGGATCAGAGCGGACTCTACGAAGCCGACGTGGTCGTGGTGATCCCCGTGTCGCAAGCGGCGAGCACGGAGGACCTCGCCGCTACCGCGGCGTCCCGCGCGCGCAGCCGCTGGGTGGTCCCCACGCGGGATCCGGCGAAGCGCGCGGCGCTGGCCGCCGCCTGCGACCGCCTGGCGCAGAAGGTCGCCCAGATCGCGAGGACCGTGCCCGAGCTGAGCTGGCGTCCCGGAACCCACGACGCGGGCGCGCCTCCCGAGCTGACGCGGCTCCGCTATCCGCTGGCAGTCGGCTCGACGTGGGTGATGCGCTCGTCGCCGCTCTACACGGCGCAGGTCGAGGCCTTCGACGTGCTGACGCTGCGCCCCGGCCGCCTCGGGGGCTGGCGGATCCGCCTCGAGAACCCGTTCATGCGGCCCGGGGATTCGGTGCACGTCTGGTACGGTGCGTCCGGCTATCTGGGGCTGCACTTCTTGGCCGTCGCTCCGGTGGTTCCCACCCCGGGAGACACGCTGGGCACCCTCCTCTGGGAGCAGACCGAGACCCTCTCCGCCCTCTCGACGGATCGGCATCCGAATCCATGAACCCGGACCTCCAGCTCTTCGTGCGCGAGGCCCTGGCGCGCGGCGTTCCGCGCGCCGCCATCCGCGAGAAGCTGCTGGAGGCGGGCTGGCGAGGCGAGGAGGTCGAGGCCGCGCTCGCCTCGTTCGCGGAGGTGGACTTCCCCGTGCCGGTGCCGCGGCGCCGGCCCTACCTCTCCGCGCGCGAGGCGTTCCTCTATCTCGTGCTCTTCGCCACGCTCTACATCACGGCCTTCAACGCGGGTCTGGTCCTGTTCGCCATCATCGACCAGCGGCTCCTCGACGTGGCCCAGCCCATGAGCCGCGGGGCGGCCGCGGCCCTGCACGACGGCGTGGCCGGACTCCTCATCGCCTTCCCCATCTTCCTCTTCGTCTCGGTGCTCGTCGCGCGCGCGCTGGCGCGCGATCCCGAGAAGCGGGGCTCGAAGGTGCGGAAGTGGCTCACCTACGTCACGCTCTTCGTGGCCGCGCTGGTGATCATCGGCGACCTGACCTTCCTGGTGCAGCGCCTGCTCTCGGGGGAGCTGCCGGGGCGCGTCCTGGCGAAGACCCTCGTCGTCCTGGCCATCGCCGGCACCGTGTTCGGCCACTACCTCGCCGGCCTGCGGGTCGAGGAACGCGAGACGGAGACGCGACCGGGGCGCCCGAGCTGGCTGGCGCGGCTGGCCGCCGTCGCCGTGCTCGCCGTCCTGGTCGCGGGCTTCGCCTTCTCCGGCATGCCGCGCCGCGAGCGCGTGCGCCTTCTCGACGCCCGCCGTGTCGAGAACCTGCGCTCGATCACCTCGGCCGTGGAGTCGTACGTCTTCAACAACGGCCGGCTCCCGGCCACGCTCGGGGACCTGATCGGACCGAACTCGCAGAGCGGACGCTGGCTGCACGATCCGGAGACGCAGCGACCCTACGAGTACCGCGCCCTGGACTCGCTGACCTACGAGCTGTGCGCGACGTTCGACTCGGCCGACTCGCTGGCCGGTCCGGGCGGCTACGGGGAGGTCCTGGTCTTCTGGCGGCACGCCTCCGGCCGCAAGTGCTTCGTCGTGCACGTGCCGCCGCCGAGCCTGCACGGGAGGTAGGCGGCCGCTCGCGCTCCCGGCCCCGCCGCGGCGCCGGCTCAGCTCACCGGCGGCCGCTCCAGGTGCCAGCGGGTGCGCTTCTGGTACAGCTCGCCCAGCTCGAGGAGCAGGCCTTCGCCGAACGGCGGCGCCACGATCTGGAAGCCCACCGGCATGTGCTCCTTGCCGAAGCCGCAGGGCAGCGCGATGGCCGGCAGCCCGCAGGCGTTCCCGATCGCGCCGACGGGGTCGGCATAGGGCAGCGCCTGGTAGAGGTCCTGCTCGATCCGCGGCGCCACCGAGAGGAAGTTGGGCGTGACGATCACGTCGTACTCCGCGAAGAACTCGTTCATCTTCTGCTGCAGCGCGCGGCGGATGCGCCAGGCCTTGACCAGGTCGGCGCCGGTGACGGCGGCGTTGATCTCGGGCTGGTAGGGCGCGTAGGCGTCCTTGAGCCGGCGCACCGAGCCGTCCTGATAGAACTTCTCGAAGGCGGAGATGGCCTCGTCGGCGATGAGGATGCCGGCCAGCTCGCTGGCGGGCAGGTCGGGCAGCTTCGCCTCCACCAGCTCGAGCCCGGCCGAGCGCAGCTCGGCCACCGCCGCGAGGAACGCGGCCTGCACCTCGGGCTCGGCGCCCTTCACCGAGAAGTCGAGCGGCACGAGCGCCCCCTTGAGGCGGCTCGGATCCAGGCGCCGGGGCTTCAAGTCCACGGGCTCCGTGGACGACGTGGGATCGGCGGGATCCGCGCCGGCGATCGCCTTGAGCACCAGGCGCAGGTCCGAGGCGGAGCGCGCGAGCGCCCCCACCTTGTCGAAGGACCACGAGCAGGCCATCGCCCCCGCGCGGCTCACGCGCCCGTAGGTGGGCCGGAGCCCCGTGGTCCCGCAGAAGGCCGAGGGGCAGAGGATGGAGCCCCAGGTCTCGGTGCCCAGGGCGAAGGCGACCAGCGCCGCAGCGACCGCCGCGCCCGAGCCCGCGGAGGAGCCGCCCGTCCAGCGCCCCGTGTTCCACGGGTTCCGTCCCGGTCCGCTCACCGAGGCGTCGGCGAAGCGGTAGCCCAGGCCCCCCGCGAACTCGATCATCGCGCACTTGCCGAGGAGCACCGCGCCGGCCTCGCGCAAGCGGGTCACGACCGTGGCGTCGTAGTCGAAGACCTGCTCCTTGAGGGGCACCGCGCCCCAGGTCGTGCGGATGCCGGCCGTGGCGAGCAGGTCCTTGGCGCCCCAGGGCACGCCGTGCAGGGGCCCGCGCCAGCGCCCGCGCCCGATCTCGCTCGCGGCTTCGCGCGCCTGCATGAGCGCCACGTCGCCGGTCACGGTCTCGAAGGCGTTCAGCTCGGGCGAGAGGCGGCCGATGCGGTCGAGGTACGCCTCGGTCAGCTCCACGGGCGAGAGCTTGCGGGAGCGGATGCGGCTCGACAGCTCCGTCACGCTCAGGTAGAGGACGTCTTCGTCGATCATGACGGGCGCTCCTTCCGGAGCAGAGGCAGGGCGGCGAAGACGAACGCGGGATCGCTCCCGGTCGGCAGCGGGTAGTCACGCACCGCCTTGAGCGCCTGCGCCACGCTGGCCTTCTGCTTGCGGATCTCCTCGGCCACGGCCGTGGGCGGCGCGGGCGCCCGGCCGGGCTTACCGCCGCCCGGTGCCGCACGCCCCGTCGCGCCCTTCGCCCGCCGCTTCGGCGGCGCGGCGGCGCGGGCCACGCCGCTCGCCGATGCCGTCAGCGCCGCGGCCGAGCCGGCCGCGAGAAGTCTCAGGAACCCGCGTCGCGATCTCCTCATCTCGGCACCTCACGATCCAGGCTACGGCCCTCGCAGGCCTCCAATCGCCGCCGCAGGTCCTCCGGCACGGGAACGCTGCGCCCCGCGCGGTAGTCGTAGCAGACCTGCACGCTCGTGGCCTCCGCCACGAGGCGGCGCGTCGTCTTCTCGCGGATCACGTAAGCGAAGGCGAACGACTTGACGCCGATCCAGTCGCAGCGGATGCCGACCTCGAGCGTCTCGCCCGCGCGCGCGGGGGAGCGGAAGTCGCAGGCGACGTTGGCCAGGATGAAAGGCACGTCGCCGTAGTCCACGCGGTCGCTCAGGCGCTCCCAGTACACCTGTCGCGCCACCTCGAGGTAGGTGACGTAGACCGCGTTGTTGATGTGCCCCATCGCGTCCGTGTCGCGGAAGCGCGGCACGATCTCGTGGAGCAGCGTGAACGGGCGCGCGCTCATGGGACGGCTCGAGCGGCCCCGGTCCCGAGCGTCCCGCCGCGGCCCCGCCGGGCTCGAGGGGGGCGTGGCATCAGAACACGTTCATGGGGTAGAGGAACGCCGGACGCGCGCGGAACCAGGGCTCGACGATCTCGGCCGCGCCGGCGGATTCGATCAGCCCCGCGGCCGCGGCGCCGGTGGCGGGCAGCGTGCCCGCCAGGATCGGCCCCAGCATCTCGGCCCGCACCTCGAGACGCGGCGCCCGGGCCGTCGCGGGCGCCGCCCGTCCCGCGCCCCCCGCGGCCTTGGCCG
>JAWOLC010000164.1:0-22221 GCA_033853925.1 Candidatus Eiseniibacteriota bacterium | reverse complement strand
TGGGCGCGGCGGGCCTGGCCGGCCTCGCCGCTCGGCGCGAGCCCGCGCCGCTGCAGACGGCGCCCCCCGCCAGCGGCCTCGCGCGCGCGGGGGCGGCGGTGCCCGCCGCCGCGCTGTTGCCTCGCCGGGCGCGCGGCGCGGTGGCCGCCCTGTTCGCCCTCTCGGGTCTCGTCGCCCTGACCTGGCAGATCGCCTGGGTGCGGCTCTTCGGTCTCGTGCTGGGCTCCTCGGTGTACTCGCTCTCGGCGGTGCTGGCCGTGTACCTCGCCGGCCTGGCCGCCGGCAGCGCCCTGGTCGCGCCTTGGCTCGGCCGCGTGGGCCGCGAGCGCGGGGCGGCGCGGCTGCTGGCGCTGCTCGGCGCCCTCGAGCTGGGCCTCGCCGCCACGGCGCTCGCAGCGGTCCGGTTGTTTCCGCTCCTCCCGGAGCTGGTCTACGCCCTGGGCCGGAGGACTCTGGGGCACTGGGCGCCCTTCTATGCGGGCGAGCTGGGGATCGTCGCCCTCGTGGTGCTCCTCCCCTGCCTCGGCCTGGGCGCCGTGTTCCCGGTCGCCACGCGGCTCGTGCAGTCACGCGACGGCGGGCATGCGACCGGGGTCGGCTACGCGGTGAACACGGCCGGCACGCTGGCCGGCTCGCTGCTCGCGGGGTTCGCCCTCGTCCCCACCCTCGGGGTCCAGAGCACGCAGGTGGCGGCAGCCCTGCTCGCCGCCCTCCTCGGCGCGGTGGCTCTCGGGCTGGCGGTCCCACACGGCCTGGCCCTCGCGCGCGCGGCGGCGGGCTTCGTCCTCGGCGGGGGGATCCTCGCCCTCCTCGCCGCCGGCGCGCCCTCCTGGGATCCCGCGCTCATGTCGGCCGGGGTCTTCCGCCCGTCGCGCATGGAGGGCGTGCGGCAGAAGGCCGGCGGCGCGCGGGATCCCGTCCGCCGCTACGCGCACCGCGACGTGACGCTCTTCTACCGGGAGGGCCTCAACGCCTCGGTCTACGTCTCGCGCGACTCCTCGGGCCGCAACCTGGCGCTGCGCATCGGCGGCAAGACCGACGCCAGCACGGCGGACATGCCCACCCAGGTGCTGCTCGGGGTGCTGCCGGGCGTCATGGCCCCGCCCGGGGCCCGCGCGGCCCTGGTCGGCCTGGGCTCGGGCACGACGCTCTCGGCCCTGCTCGCCACCGGCGTGGGATCCGTCGACGTCATGGAGATCGAGCCCGCGGTGGTCACGGCTTCGCGGTTCTTCGCCGAGGTCGGGCGCTGGCCCCTGGCGGACCCGCGCGTGCGGCTCGTGCTCGGGGACGCGCGCACGCGCCTCTACAACGCGCGCGGCACCTACGACCTCGTCGTCTCCGAGCCCTCGAACCCCTGGATCGCGGGGGTGAACGACCTCTTCACCGTGGACTTCTACCGGCGCGTGCGCTCGCGCCTCTCGCCCGCGGGCGTCTTCTGCCAGTGGATCCAGCTCTACGAGCTGACGCCCGGGACACGAGCCTCGCTGCTCGCCTCCTTCCTGCGGGTCTTCCCCAGCGGTCAGGCCTTCTACCTGGGCGTGGCCGAGGACCTCCTCCTCGTCGCCTGCCCGCCCGAGGCGCGCCTGTCGCTCGCGCGCCTGCGCCGGCCGGAGGTCGCGCATCAGCTGCGCCGGGCGCGCCAGATGGGACCCGAATCGGTGGCGGCGTGGTACGCGTGCCCGCTGGACTCGCTGCGCGAGCTGGCGCGCGGCGCCCCGCTCAACACCGACGACCGGCCGATCGTCGAGTACCGCGCGCCGCGCGACCTCTACGAGGTGGGCTGGCGGCAGATCGCCAGCGTCCCCGGAGTGCCCATCCCCTACGCCGGCTGGCGCGTGGCCCGCACGCTGTTCGCCGACTGGACGCCCGAGGCCTGGTTCCGCGGGCGGGCCCGCGAGCTGGTGAACGCCGGGCAGGACGCGGCGGCCGAAGCGGCGGCCCGCGAGGCGGGAGCGGAGCACCTGACGAAGCTGGCGGCCGACCTGGAGAGCCTCGTCGCCGAGGATCGGCTCACCGCGAGCGTGGCGCGGCTCCGGCGCGAGGCCAGCGCCGCGGTCTTCGCGGGGCGCACGCGCGAGGCGCGCGACCTGCTGCTCAACGCGGCGCGGCGCAAACCCGGCGACGGTCTCACCTGGGCGGCGCTGGCCTCCGTCCAGCTCACCCTCGGCGACGAGGCGGGGGCGCTCGCCGCCGTGGCTCGGGCCCTGGCGGTGGGGGACTCGCTGAACCGGGGCGACGCGCGGATGGTCGAGGGGCTGATCGCGCTGGCGCACGGCCGCGCGCGGGCGGCCGCCGAGTCGTTCGCCGAGGCGACGCGCTGGGAGCCGCAGTCGGAGCAGGCCTGGCTGCTGCGGGCCGAGGCGCTGCTCAAGGCTCGGGACGAGGCGGGGGCGCTGGCCGCCTGCCGCGAGGGCCTCGAGCGGGCCGAGACCACGGACCGGCTGGGCTCGCTGCTCGCCGACCTCACGCGAGGCCGGTGAGGGCGGCGGACGCTCCTCCCGCCGCCGCCCGTCCCGCACGCCGACGTTGCCGAGCGGCGGGAAGCCATCTAGTGTCCCGGGCCGGACGCCGGAAGCACGCGCTCGGCTCCTTCTCCCCCACGCCTCGGAGGACGCATGCCCATCCGCGGGATCGGGATCGACGTGGTCAAAGTCGAGCGACTGGTCACCGCCCTCGAGCGCTTCGGGGAGCGGATGGAGCGTCGCCTCTTCACCGAGGGCGAGCTCGCCTACTGCCGCACCTTCCACGACCCGCTGCCGCATCTCGCCGCGCGCTTCGCCGCCAAGGAGGCGGCGTCGAAGGCGCTGGGCACGGGCTTCAGCCAGGGCGTCGGCTGGCGCGACTTCGAGGTGATCCAGCCCGGCGGGCGGCAGCCGCGCCTCGAGTTCCACGGCCGGGGTCGCGAGATCCTGGCCGCGCTCGGCGGCCGCGCCTCGCACCTCTCGCTCACGCACGATGGCGGCTTCGCCATCGCCTGCGTGGTCATCGAGGACTGATGCCCGGGTTCCGCCGCGTGCTGATCGCCAATCGCGGCGAGATCGCCGTCCGGATCGTGCGCACGCTGCGCGAGCTGGGCATCACCTCGATCGCCGTCTTCAGCGAGCCCGATCGCGCCGCCTTCCACGTGCTCCAGGCGGACGAGGCCTACCCGATCGGGCCGGGGCCGGCCCGCGACAGCTACCTGAACGCGGAGCGCGTGCTCGCCACGGCCCGGCGGGCCCGAGCGGACGCCATCCACCCCGGCTACGGCTTCTTCGCCGAGAACGCGGACTTCGCGCAGGCCTGCGCCGACGCGGGCCTCGTCTTCATCGGGCCGCGCCCCGACACGATCGCGGCGCTCGGCGACAAGGTGACGGCGCGGGCCATCGCGCGCCGCGCCGGAGTGCCCGTCCTCCCCGGCTCGCCCGGCCCCGTCGCCACCCCGGCCGAGGCGCGCGCCCTGGCCGGGGAGCTGGGCTGGCCCCTCATGCTCAAGGCGGCGGCGGGCGGCGGTGGCAAGGGCATGCGCGTGGTGCGCGACGAGGCGGAGCTGGAGTCGGCCTGGGCGCTCACGCGTGGCGAGGCGCAGGCGGCCTTCGGCGACGACCGCGTCTACGTCGAGCGCGCCATCGCGCGGCCCCGCCATGTGGAGGCGCAGATCCTGGCCGACGAGAGCGGCCGGGTGGCGTTCCTGGGCGAGCGGGAGTGCTCGGTGCAGCGGCGGCACCAGAAGCTCCTCGAGGAGACGCCCTCGCCGGCCTTCGACGCCGCGACCCGGGCCGCCTTCGGCGAGGCCGCCTGCCGGATCGCGCGCGAGGCCGGCTACCGGAACGCCGGCACGGTCGAATTCCTCCTCGACGAGGAGCAGCGCTTCTACTTCCTCGAGGTCAACACGCGGCTGCAGGTGGAGCACCCGGTGACCGAGATGGTGACGGGTCTCGACCTCGTGGCCGAGCAGGTGCGGATCGCCCAGGGCGAGCCACTCTCCTTCGGCGACCGGCCGCCCGAGCCGCGCGGCTGGTCCATGGAGGCGCGCCTCATCGCCGAGGACCCGACCGCGGGCTTCCTGCCCTCGATCGGGCGCCTCTCCCGCCTGCGCTTCCCCCACGGCCCGGGCGTGCGCACGGACGGCGGCATCTACCGCGGCTGCGACATCCCCGTGTACTACGACTCGCTCCTCACCAAGCTGGTGGTGCACGCCCCGGACCGCGAGCGGGCGCGCCGCCGCCTGCTGCGCGCCCTGCACGAGTTCGTCATCGAGGGCGTGCACACGAACCTCGTCTTCCACCGCTGGCTCGCCGCCCATCCGGCCTTCGCCGCCGGGAAGCTGTCCACCCGCTTCCTCGACGAGCACTTCCGGCCCGAGGTGCTGAGGCCGGGGCCCGAGGCGTGCGAGGTGGCCACCCTGGCGGCCGCCCTGCACGCCCGGGAGGAGCGGGGCCGCGTCGTCCTGCCGGCGCCGGCGGGGCCGCGGCTCTCGCCCTGGCGCTGGGGCGCGGGCCCGGGCGAGGAGGGCCGGCGATGAGGGTGTGGGTCACGCACCAGTGCGGCGACTGCGAGGTGCAGGTGATCGTCGAAGACGGCCGGCTCTACCTGGATCTCGACGGCCGGCGCGTGGAGGCCGACATCCACGCGCTCCCCGACGGCGAGGTCTACTCGCTGCTGGTGGACGGCCGCTCCTGGGAGGTGCGCGTGGCGCCGGACGTGGGGGTGCTCCAGGTCACGGTGCAGGGCACGAGCCTGCCCGTCGTGGTGCGCCACCCGCTGGAGAAGACCCTGCAGGCCCTGGCCCGGCCGCCGGACGCGCGCGCGGCGGAGACCGTGGCCGCGCCGATGCCCGGCGTGGTGGTCGCGGTGCGCGTGCGCGAGGGCGAGCGCGTGATCGCGGGACAGGCGGTGATCGTGGTCGAGGCCATGAAGATGCAGAACGAGCTGACGGTGCGCCACGGCGGCGTGGTGGGCGAGGTGCTCGTGAGCGAGCGCGACACGGTGAGCGCCGGGCAGGCGCTCGTGCGCATCCGGCCGGAGGAAGCGTGAGCCCGCGGAAAGGAGGCGCCAGGCGGCGGAGGGCCTCCGCGCCGCGAGCGGCGGCGGCGGAGGAGAGGACGACGCCCTCCGGCATCCCGCTCGCGCCCGTCTATGGCCCGGCGGACGTGCCGCCCGCGAGTCGCCGGCTGCCGCCGCCCGGCGAGCCGCCCTACACCCGCGGCATCCATCCCGCCATGTACCGCGGGCGCCTGTGGACCATGCGGCAGTACGCGGGCTTCGGCACCGCCGCCCAGACCAACGAGCGCTTCCGCTACCTCCTCGCCCAGGGCCAGACCGGGCTCTCGGTGGCCTTCGATCTGCCCACGCAGATGGGTTACGACTCCGACCATCCGCGGGCCCGCGGCGAGGTGGGCCGCGTGGGCGTGGCCGTCTCCTGCCTGGCGGACATGGAGGAGCTGCTCGACGGCCTGCCGCTCGACCGCGTCACGACGTCGATGACCATCAACGCCACCGCGCCCCTCCTCCTCGCCTTCTACGTCGCGGTGGCCGACGCGCGGCACGTGCCGCGCGCCAAGCTGGGCGGCACGGTGCAGAACGACGTCCTCAAGGAGTACGTGGCGCGCGGCACCTACATCTACCCGCCCGAAGCGTCGCTGCGGCTCATCACCGACGTGTTCGCGTTCACCGCGCGCGAGACGCCGCGGTGGAATTCGATCTCGGTCTCCGGCTACCACATGCGCGAGGCCGGCTCGACCGCCGCCCAGGAGATCGCCTTCACCCTGGCCGACGGGCTCGCCTACCTGGAGGCGGCGCGCGAGCGCGGCCTCGATCTCGTCCGCATCGCCCGGCGGATGTCGTTCTTCTTCAACGCCCACAACCATCTCTTCGAGGAGGTGGCCAAGTTCCGCGCCGCGCGCTCGCTGTGGGCGCGGCTCGCCCGCGAGCGCCTCGGCCTGCGGGACCGGGAGGCGCTGAAGCTGCGCTTCCACACCCAGACCGCCGGCTCCATGCTGACCGCGCAGCAGCCGCTCGTGAACGTCGTGCGCACCAGCGTGCAGGCGCTGGCCGCGGTGCTGGGGGGCACGCAGTCGCTCCACGCCAACTCCTACGACGAGGCGCTGGGCCTGCCGAGCGAGGAGTCGGCCCGACTCGCCCTGCGCACGCAGCAGGTGCTGGCGCACGAGACCGGCGCGGCCGACGTGGCCGACCCGCTGGCCGGCTCGTACCTCGTCGAGGCCCTCACCGCCGAGCTGGAGGCGCGCGCCCTGGACCTGATCCGGCAGGTGGACGCCCAGGGCGGCATGCTCGCCGCGATCCGCAGCGGCTGGGTGCAGGCGCAGATCCACGGCGCGGCCTACGAGTGGCACAAGCAGGTGGAGGCGGGCGCCCGCGTCATCGTCGGGGTGAACCGCTACGCCGACGAGCGGCCGCCCGTGCCGCCGCCCTTCCGCCCCGACCCGGCGGTGGAGCGAGCACGAGCCGAGCTCCTCGCCGGCTGGCGGGCGCACCGCGACGCGATCGCGGTGGACGAGGCGCTCGCGCGGCTCGAGCGCGCGGCTCGCGGCAGCGAGAACCTGATGCCGCCGATCCTCGAGGCTCTCGTGCGCCGCGCCACGCTGGGCGAGGTGTGCGACACCCTGCGCGGCGTGTTCGGGACCTACGAGCCGGGAGGCCGGCGATGAGCGGGGCGCACGCCCCGGGCGAGGAGCCCGGGGCGCCCGTGGCCGGGCTCGCCCACGTGGCGATCGCCGTGGCGAACGCCGACGCGACAGCGGCGGCGCTCACCGCCGCGTTGGGCGCGACGCGCGGCGGCGAGGAGCTGCTCGATCAGGGGACGCTGCGCGTCGTCTTCCTCCACCTGGGCCCTCTCGCCCTGGAGCTGCTCGAGCCGCGGAGCCCCGAGCACACCGTGGCCCGCTTCCTCGCCAGCCGCGGGCCCGGGCTCCACCACCTCAGCTTCGCGGTCGCCGACCTCGACGCCGCGCTCGCCCGGGCCAAGGCCGCGGGAGTCCGCCTCGTGGACGAGGTGCCGCGGACCGGCGCCGCGGGCACGCGCATCGCGTTCCTCCACCCGAGAAGCCTGGGCGGGGTGCTCGTCGAGCTGTGCGAGGCACCCTCCGACGCGGGGGAGCGCGGCCGGAGTCCGCGGTAGGGCCCGGCCGCGGCGGCGCCGGGCGACTCGTCCCGAGCGGCGTCTACTTCGCCAGGTGCGCGGTCGAGGGCCGCGTGCTCACCCGCCGGGTCGCCGCCGTGCATCGAGAGCGGACGGCCCGTAGGCTCTCGAGGGGTCGGGCGCCGTGCGCCCGGCCCCTCGTCAAGGCAGGTCTCGCCGCTGGAAGCGCAGCCAGGCGGCGGCCAGCGAGACGAGCACCACACCCCCCAGGACCAGGGCCGGCTTCCCCACGCCCGCCCCCTGCACGAGGATCTCCTGCGGGGCGAAGTAGGCGTGCAGGGTCCAGGGCACGAGCGGCTTCCACGCGCTCCACATCGAGCCGATGACGTGCACCAGGTACGAGACGATGGCGAGCAGGAAGGCGACCAGCGCCACGCGGCCCCCCTCGCGGCCCCAGGACGAGAAGAGGAGCGAGAGCGCGAACCAGGCGGCCTGGAACCACCAGAAGTCCGCGCCGAAGCGCAGCAGCCGGCCCGCGGCGAAGGGGGCGAGGCCGTACGTGCGCTCCCCCACGATCGTGCCGGCGATCCCGACGGCCGTGAGGAGCAGCAGCGAGCCGAGGGCGAAGAGCACCTGCGCGGCCAGGTAGGCGCGCCGCGAGATCGGCTGCGCCAGCGTCAGCTCGATGGTGCCGGCCTCGGCCTCGCCGGCGATCGCCTGGGTGCCGAGGGTGATGGCCAGCGCCGCGCCCAGCGCCTGAGCGATCGGGTGGGCCCAGCCGAACGCGAGCATTCCCGACTTGGAGAAGCCGCCGAGGAGCTGGCTCGCGAGGAACGACTGGAAGAGCGGGGGCATGGACTGCATCAGGGTGCTGAGCGCCCCGGCCACGTCCACCGAGGCCACCGCGGCGCAAATCAGGAACTGGAAGCCCCCCAGGAGGAGCGCGGTGGCCGCCACGAAGGGCGCGTGGCGAACGACCAGGAGCCGGAGCAGGATGCGGATCATGGCGTGCCGCCTCGCCGATAGAGGTCGAGGAACACGTCCTCGAGCTGCGGCTCGGGGAAGACCAGGTGCTCGACGTCGCAGCGGGCGAGCCGCGCCAGCAGCGGGTTCACCTCGCCCCTGAGCCAGAGGACGGCATGGGTCCCCGCGACCTCCGCGCGGGTCACGCCGGGCACGGCTGTCAGGTCGGCCGGCGCCGGGCCGCGGAAGCGAACTTCCGCGCGCCGCACCAGGCGCGAGCGCAGCACCTCGATCGCCTCCACCGCCAGCAGCTCGCCCGCGCGCAGCACACCCACCCGCGCGCACACCGCTTCGACCTCGGAGAGGACGTGCGAGGAGAAGACGATCGCCCGGCCGCGCGCGGCCAGCTCGCGCACCAGCTCGCGGAACCCGTGCTGCACGAGGGGATCCAGGCCCGTCGTCGGCTCGTCCAGGAGCAGGAGGTCGGGATCGTGCTGCATGGCGATCACCAGTCCCACCTTCTGCCGGGTCCCGTGGGAGAGCCACTTGAGCCGCCGTGAGAGCTCGGCGCTCCCCAGGTCGAGCGCGGCGAGCAGCCGCTCACGCAGCACGGGCGGCCGGCGCGGGTGGAAGCGGGCGAAGTGGTCGAGGAGCGCGCGGGCCTTCATCTCGGCGTAGAGGTGCATCTCGCCCGGCAGGAAGCCGACACGCTCGCGCGCCGCCGCCCGGCCCGAGCGCTCGCCCAGCAGGCGGACGCTGCCGCCGTCCGCGTGCACGAGGCCCAGCGCGATGCGCAGGGTCGTGGTCTTGCCGGCGCCGTTCGGGCCGAGGTAGCCGAAGACCTCGCCCGGCTCGACCGCGAAGCTCACGCCCTGTAGGGCGCGCACGCGTCCGTAGCGCTTGACGAGTCCGGAGACCTCGAAGGCGGGCATCTCGAGCGGACTCTACCACTCGCGGCCGGCCGGCCGGAGCGGCGGCCGGCTACGCCTTCTGCAGCGCCCGCCCGTCGCCGTAGGCGCGGAAGAGGTCGCCCCACGCGGTCTGCATGATCTCGCGGACGCGCGGCTTGCCCTTCACCGGGTACCAGTAGCCGTCGTGGTAGGCGCGCGAGGCGACGTAGCTCCAGGGCACGATGGGCGTGCGCAGCAGGAAGTGCTCGAGCGGCTTGAGCGGGCCCCAGTAGATGAGCTTCTGTCCCCACGAGGCGAACGTGTCCTCGGCGAGCGACCCGCGGAAGCCGAAGTCCACGCCGGCGATGCCGTCGCCCACGATCTCGATCTCCTCGGGGCGTCCCACGCCCAGCCCCTGCTCGTGCGCCAGGCGAATGAACTTGAGGTCCGTCATCGGATCGAAGCCCATCATCTTGGCCGCGATCGCGTCGATGGCCACGCAGTCGCTCGAGGCGAGGATGTAGTTCTTCACGTGCGGCCGCATGGCGCGCGGCCCGGGGCCTTCGCCCGCGATCGTGCCGTCCATCACCGCGAAGATGCCGGGGTGGATCTCCTTCTGGATCCTGAGCAGGTCCACCAGCGTCTCGTGGATCACCGCGTGGGTCCAGTGGCGGTTCAGGTTCAGCAGCCCGCCGAAGGCGTTCTTCATGGCGCCGGTGGTGCCCGTGAAGACGTGGGTCTTCACCGTGGGCATGTGGATGACGCTGCGGCCCAGCAGGAGCCGGGGGATCTGGATGCCCTGCTTCTCGAACACCCGGTCGAGCACCAGCAGCTTGGCCTTGGGCTCGTAGGTGATCCACTCCGTGGGCGGCTCGCTCAGGTACTGGATGGGCACGCGATAGCGGTCGAGCACCGGCTGGAGGTGGTTGTTCACCGCCCCCTCGCGGCAGGACACCACGACCGTGTCGTTCTGGGCCGCGATGAGGTCCCGCGAGACGTCGTAGCCGTCGCTCCGCAGCTTCTCGATGACCCCGTGCATCTGCCAGGGGGTCGTGGAGCAGGCGGGCATGTAGACGTGCCAGGAGATATTGATCCGCAGGCAGGTCTGCTTGTCGAAGGGCAGGGCCTCCCGATAGCCGGCGAGGTCCATCAGCCGTCCGTAGTCCTCGACGACGGAGCCGGGAGTGGTGCGCAGGACAGCGACTTTCGCCATGGGACCTCCTCGGAGCCAGGCGAGGGCGAGGCGCGAAATGAGCGCTTGCCATCCCCTGGGTCCGGCGGGAGAGTCTAACAGAATCGCTCGACAGGACTCAGCCAGCTCACCCGGCGGGTCCACTGCTCGGCGGGCTGCGCTCCGACCCTGTCCGGTCGGAGATTGTCATGAGACGTCGCCACGCGCTGTACGCCCTCGTCGGCGCCCTCGGGCTCGTGTTCGCCGTTCGGCCATCGAGCCATGAGCTCTACCTGCTCGGCCTGCCGGGACTCGGCCCGGCCAAGGGGGCGGCGACGAAGCTGGTCGCCAAGAGCGAGATCTACCAGGTTCGTCCCGGGTCCGAGGTCAGGCTCGTGCTTCGCGACAGCACGGTCGTGGCCGGCACCTTCCTGGGCACCACCCTCCTCCCCGCCGAGGAGTGGACGACACGCTACGCGGCGGCGCGCGAGTCGCTGCTCGCCGACGGGCCGTTCCCCGCCATCGGGGACACCGTCGAGGCCCATCGGCGCCACGAGATTCCCGTGCGCGGGAGCCTCGAGGGCTTCGGCTTCCGCACCGTCGTCGTCAGACGGCAGGTCCCGGGAACTCTCCACGAGGTCCCCTTCGAGGATCTGCTCCTGCTCGACGGCGAGACCTGGAACGTCCCCCAGGGTCGGCTCGCGCTCGCGGCCAGCCGGGGCGGCTTGCCGAGCATGGTGGCCGTCGTCGTCGCCCAGGCCCGCGACACCACCCGCGTGCCGGCGGACCGAGTCGCCGTGGTGATGGCTTCGGACCCGGCGAGCGGAGCGACCGCGGCGCTGGGAGTGCTCCTCGGCATCGGCCTGGGCGTCGGCTTGGTCGTCCTCCTCGGCCGGGAGCTGCAGAAGGAGTCGGATGCGGGCTGCGAGGAGGCCGTCCGGCAAGCGCCCAAGTCGAGCTATCGAGCCGTCCCGCCGGACTCCTTCCTGGCGGGCAGCGAGCTTCGTCGATCACCGTGACGCTCGGGTGGCCCGAGCGTCAGCCGCTCGGGCGGCCGAGCGCGCTCGAGGCGCTCCATCCGCTCGGCGAGGGCCGCCGCCGGCGGGCGGGTCGCGCGCGGGCTGCCCCTCCACCGCTCGCGCGGCGGGGCCGGGGAGCCGGCGTTCAGACCCGGGCCCCGTCCTTGAGCAGGCTGCGCGCGATCACCAGGCGCTGGATCTCGCTCGTGCCCTCGTAGATCTCCATCACGCGCGCGTCGCGGTAGTAGCGCTCGACGGCGTACTCCTTCACGTAGCCGTAGCCCCCGTGGATCTGGATCGCCTGGTGCGTGACCCAGGTCGCGGCCTCGCTCGCGTAGAGCTTGGCCTCGGCCGCCGCGCGCGTGCACGGCTGCCCGGAGTCTCGGAGCCAGGCCGCGCGCCAGATGAGGAGCCGGGTGGCCTGGATGCGCCGCTCCATCTCCGCGAGCTTGAACTGCACGGCCTGGATCTTCGCCAGCGGCCCGCCGAAGGCCTTCCGCTCCTGGGCGTAGCGCACCGCCTCGGCGAAGGCCGCGCGCATCACGCCCAGCGCCTGCGCGGCCACCCCGATGCGACCGCCGTCGAGCATGCTCATGGCGATCTTGAAGCCCTCGCCCTCCGCGCCCAGCCGGTTGGCCGCCGGCACGCGCAGGTCCTCGAGCGAGAGCGCGATCGTGTCGGAGCCGCGCAGCCCCATCTTGTCCTCGGGCTTGCCCAGCACCAGCCCGGGCGTGCCGCGCTCGATCACGAAGCACGAGAGCCCCCGGCTCCCCGCCGCCCGGTCGGTCTTGGCGAAGATCAGGAACACGCCCGCCTGCTCGCCGTTCGTCACCCAGTTCTTGCTGCCGTTCAGCAGGTAGTCCTCGCCGTCGCGCGCGGCCGTGGCCGCGATCGCCGCCGCATCGGAGCCCGCGCCCGGCTCGGAGAGCGAGAAGGCTCCCAGCTCCTGCGACACGAGCCGAGGCAGGAAGCGCCGGCGCTGCTCGTCCGTGCCGAAGCGGAACACCGGCAGCGCGCCCACCGAGTTGTGCACGGCGATCATGATGGCGAGCGCGGCGGAGACGCAGGCGATCTCCTCGAGCACGAGGGCGATCGTACGCGAATCGTAGCCGACGCCGCCCCACTCCTCGGGGATCGCCATGCCCAGGAAGCCCTGCTCGGCGAGGGTCCGCACCGCCGCCCGGGGCACGATCGCCTCGCGGTCCCAGCGCGGCGCCGCGGCGGCGAACTCGCGCGCGCACAGCTCGCGCACGGTGTCGCGAATCTGGATCTGATCGGACGAGAGATCGAGCTGCATGGGAGCCTCAGGCGGGGACTTCGTCGGCCCGCTCGCGGAAGGCGAGCAGGCTGACGAGGGCGATCACGGCCATCACCATGGCGCCGCCCGGGTAGAAGAGCGTGAGGACGGCCGCGAGCAGGGCGACGGGCCAGGCCCTCTCGTCGCCGGCCCACAGGCCCAGCACGCCGGCGACCCAGAGCAGGCCGAGCACCGTCTTGGCGATCTCCACCGCGACGAAGGGCAGGCCGAGGCGAGCCGCCCAGGCGTGCCAGGCCCCGAGCTGGCTCACCAGGTCGAAGGGCTCGCCGGTGAAGAAGGGATAGAGCCCCTGATAGAGCAGCGTGGTCCCCGGGTAGACCAGGCAGAGCGTGAGCAGGGTCAGGGCGACGGGCCGCACGGGACGGGTCATGATCTCACTCCTGGCCTCGGGCCGGCTCCCGGTCAGTCCCGGGGAGCCAGGGCATGCTCCTTCAGCACGGACGCGGCCACCACCATCTTCTGCACCTCGCTGGTGCCCTCGTAGATCTCGCAGATCCGGGCGTCGCGCCAGTAGCGCTCGACCTGGAAGTCGCTCAGGTAGCCGTAGCCGCCGTGCACCTGGATCGCCCAGTCGGCGCACCGGGTCGCGGCCTCCGAGGCGTGCCACTTGGCGAGCGACGCCTCCTTGATGTGGGGCCGGCCGCGGTCCCGCAGCCACGCCGCCTGGTAGACGAGCAGGCGGGCCGTGTCCACCTCGATCGCGGCGTTCGCCAGCATCTCGCGGATGGCGTCGAACTCGCCGATCACCCGGTCGAACTGCACGCGCTCCCCCGCATACTTGACCGCCGCCTCGAGCGCCGCCTGGGCGATGCCCAGGGCCTGCGCGGCGATGCCGATGCGCCCCCCGCCCAGCGTGGCGAGGGCGACGGTGTAGCCCTTGTCCCGCTCGCCGAGCACGTTGGCCTTGGGCACGCGCGCGTTCACGAAGGCGATCTCGCGCGTGTCCGAGGCGTGGATGCCGAGCTTCCTCTCCTTCTTGCCCTTGTTCACCCCGGGCGTGTCCGCCTCGACGATGAAGGCGGTGATGCCCTTGGGCCCCTTGGCGCGGTCCGTGGCGGCGTAGACGATGAGCACGTCCGCGGGGCCCGCCGTGGTCACGAACAGCTTCGTGCCGTTCAGCACGAAGGCGTCGCCGTCGTCCACGGCGGCCGTCTGCTGGTTGGCGGCGTTGCTGCCGGCGTTGGGCTCGGTGAGGCAGTAGCAGCCCAGGCGCTGCCCGCGGGCGAGCGGCACCAGGAACTCGCGCTTCTGCTCCTCCGTGCCGTAGGTGAGCAGGGGATAGCAGACGAGCGAGTTGTTCACCGAGGCGATGACCCCGTGCGAGGCGCAGGCCCGCGACAGCTCCTCGACCGCGATCACGTACGAGACGTAGTCCATGCCCGCCCCGCCGTACTCCTCGGGCACGATCATGCCGAGCAGCCCCAGCTCGGCCATCTTGCGCACGTTCTCCTGGGGGAACTCGTGGGTCTCGTCGAGCCGCGCGGCGATGGGTCGGATCTCGCTCTCGGCGAACTCGCGCACCATGTCGCGCACCGCCTGGTGCTCCTCGGCCAGCTCGAACGAGGGCCCGGCGCTCGCCGTCGTGTCCTGGGTCATGAGCCGCTCTCCCCGGCGGCCAGGGGCCGCCCCAGGTCGCCACCCCTCTGGCGGCCTCTGTCGAAGCGCTCGAGCGCCCGGCCGGTCGCCCCGGCGTCGGGCAGGCTGCGAATGAAGCTCATGGGCGTTCCCCCGGACGGCTCAGGAAGTGGCGTACTCGTAGAAGCCGCGGCCGCTCTTGCGACCCAGGTAGCCGGCCTTCACCATCTTGCGCAGGAGCGGGCAGGGCCGGTACTTCGAGTCCCCGAGCCCGCGGTGCAGCACCTCCATGATGTCGAGGCAGACGTCGAGGCCGATCAGGTCGGCGAGGGCCAGGGGGCCGAGGGGGTGCGCCATCCCCAGCTTCATCACCGTGTCGATCGCCTCCTTGTTGGCCACGCCCTCCATCAGGGCGTAGCACGCCTCGTTGATCATGGGCATGAGGATGCGGTTCGAGACGAAGCCCGGATAGTCGCTCACCTCGACCGGGGTCTTGCCCAGGCGCTTCGCCAGGTCCTCGACGCAGGCATAGGTCGCGTCGCTCGTGGCCAGGCTGCGGATCAGCTCGACCAGCGGCAGGACGGGCACGGGATTCATGAAGTGCATGCCGATCACCTGGGCCGGCCGCCGCGTCGCCGCGCCCAGCTCGGTGATCGACAGGCTGGAGGTGTTGCTGGCCAGGATCGCCTCCGCGGGAGCGAGAGCGTCCAGACGCTCGAAGACCTCGCGCTTGACCGCCAGGTCCTCGGGCACCGCCTCGACCACGACCTGGCACTCGCGCGCCGCCTCGAGGCTCGTGCCGCCCTGGATGCGCGCGAGCACCGCGGCGGCCCGCTCGGCCGGCCACTCCTGCTTCTTGGCCACGCGCTCGAGGCTCTTCTCGATCGCCCCGCGGGCGCGCGCCACCAGGTCGGGCCGCACCTCGACGAGCGCCACCTCGAAGCCCGCGGTGGCGAACACCTGGGCGATGCCGTTGCCCATCGTGCCGCCGCCCACGACCCCGACGCGCTTCACTCGGGCCGAGGCTCCGCCCGCCACGGCCGGCCCGGCCGCGCTCATCGCACCCTCTCCACGGCCAGCGCCACGGCCTCGCCACCACCCAGGCAGAGCGTGGCCAGGCCCGTCGCCAGCCCCCGATCCTCGAGCGCGTGCAGGAGGGTGACCAGGATGCGCGCCCCCGAAGCGCCGATCGGGTGCCCGAGGGCGATGGCCCCGCCGTTCACGTTCACCCGGCTCCAGTCCCAGCCGAGCGCCTTGCCGTCGGCCAGGGCCTGGGCCGCGAAGGCCTCGTTGGCCTCGATGAGGTCGAAGTGGCCGATCCCCACGCCCATCTTGCGCAGCAGGTTCCCCACCGCCGCGATGGGCGCGAAGAAGAGATCCTTGGGATCGGCGGCCCCGCCCGCGTAGGCCACGATCCGGGCGAGCGGCGTGAGGCCGCGCTCGGCGAGCCGCTCGCCGCTCACCAGCACGAGGGCCGCGCCCCCGTCGTTCAGCCCCGGGGCGTTGCCAGCCGTGATCATGCCGCCCTTGTCGCGGGTCACCGCCGGGAGCTTCGCCAGCACCTCGGCCGTCGTGTCCGCCCGGATCGACTCGTCCTTGGAGATCATGACGGGGTCGCCCTGGCGCTTCGGGATCGAGACGGGCGCGATCTCCTTGGCGAACTTGCAGGCCGCCGCGGCGGCCGCCGCCGTCGGCTGGCTCTGGGCGGCGAAGGCGTCCAGCTCCCGGCGCTCCAGGCTGGCCTTCTCGGCCGTGTACTGGGCCAGGTCGATCATGTGGCAGTTGTTGAACGAGCACCACAGGCCGTCGAGCACCACGCCGTCCTTGAGCACGGCGTCGCCCAGCTTCTGCCCCGTGCGGCCGGTGAAGAGGTAGTGGGGCACGCTGCTCATGCTCTCCTGCCCGCCCGCCACCACGCAGGCGGCGTCGCCCGCCTTGATGGCCTGCGCGCCCATCATCACGGCCTTCAGGCCCGAGCCGCAGACCTTGTTGATCGCCACCGCGCCGACGGTCGCGGGGATGCCGGCCTTGATCTGGGCCTGGCGCGCGGGCGCCTGCCCCTGCCCGCCCTGCACGACATGGCCCATGAGCACCTCGTCCACCTCGCCGCCCCCGACCCCCGCCCGCTGCAGGGCCTCGCGGATGGCGACCGCGCCGAGGTCGGAAGCCTTGAGGCCGGCCAGGCCCCCGAGGAACTTGCCGATGGGCGTGCGTGCGGCGCCCACGATGAAAACGTCGGGGTGCGTGCTCATGGAACTGCCTTTCGCTGGGGCGGAATGCTCGGGGTGGGGATTGCGCGGCCGGGAACTCCACCGATGCTACACAAAGTTGTGGATGCCGTCAGCAGCTAATCGTCTCATTCCCCTGCGGCCCGCCGTCCGGGTAGACTGGGCCGCGAGAAGGGCGTCCCTCGCCGGTAGCCGTCACGGGACGGCCCGAGACGGTGCGCCGCGGCGGGGGCGCTCTTGCGGGAGGTCACGTGACGATTCCTTGTAGCTGGGCGGGCCGCGCGGGGGCGATCCTCGCCCTGCTCGTCTCCGCGGCCCCGGCGGCGCGGGCGGCCGTCGAAGAAGTCGTGGTCACCCGCTTCGGCCCGGACATGGCGGTGATCGAGCGCCCCTCGGGCGAGCGCTGGCGTCTGGGCCTGGGCACCGGGTGCCGGCTCGACCAGCGCGGCTTCCAGAGCCGCGCGGTCCTGATCTGGTCGCCCGCGGGCGCGCTCACCACCGAGGCGCGCTTCCTCGTGCCCGAGCTGGACCTCTCGTGCGCGATCGCGGCGGTGGACTCGCTGGCGCCGGCGAAGCCCGCGGCCGCGGTGCCCGAGCCGGTCGAGGGCCTCAAGGCCATGCGCCAGGCGCTCGAGCTGCTCGGCTACGACTGCGGGCCGCACACGGAATCGCCCTGGAACGCCGAGACCGGCCAGGCCTTCCTGGCCTTCCGCCAGAGCCGCCGGCTCGAGTCCACGCCTCAGGGCCTGCGCCGCGCCGTGACCTCGCTGGCTCTCGACGTGATGAAGGGCCGGCAGCCGACGGGCACCTCCCTGCGGCTCGCCCGGGTGATCTCCGACTTCCTGGATCCGCTGGTGGCCTGGCTGTCGCGGCCGGGGGCGGCGGGCGCCCACTGCACCGCGCCGACCTGGATCCGCCAGGTGGCGGAGGACGGCTCCCTCGTGACGCTGGGGGACGGGACGCGCTGGCAGCCCCTGGCCGAGGACCGAGCGCTGGCGGCGCGCTGGCAGGCGAGCGACGACGTGCTCGTGTGCAGCGGGCGGCTGGTGGACGCCCGCACGGGCGAGATGGTCCGCGCCGTGCAAGTCTGAGGCAGCCGCCGTCGCCAAGGATCGCGCCCGGCGGCGACCTCGTGCGGGCCGCGGGCGGCTGAAACGGCAGCCGGCGCCCCGCATCGAAGGAGCCGCGCCGACCCGGCGCCGGCCGCGGTCATTTCCTCCCGGAGGTCAAGATGAAGATCGGCATCCTCGGCTCGGGCGAGGTGGGCCAGGCGTTGGGCCTCGGCTTCGCCACCCTGGGCCACGACGTGAAGCTGGGCACGCGCGAGCCGGGCAGCGAGAAGCTGCGCGCCTGGCTCGCCAAGGCGGGGCCGCGGGCCTCGACCGGGACCTTCGCCGAGACGGCCGGCTTCGCCGAGGTCGCGCTGCTGGCCACGAGCTGGAGCGGAACGGAGAGCGCGCTGCGGCTGGCGGGGCCCGAGCGCCTCGCGGGCAAGGTGGTGGTGGACGTGACGAACCCGCTCGACTTCACGGGGGGCAAGCCGCGCATGGCCCTGGGCTTCTCGGACTCGGCAGGCGAGCAGGTGCAGCGCTGGCTGCCCGGCGCGCGCGTGGTGAAGGCCTTCAACATCGTGGGCAACGCCCACATGTTCCGTCCGCAGTTCCCCGCCGGACCGCCCGACATGTTCATCGCCGGCGACGACGAGGCGGCCAAGCGGACGGTGACCGGGATCCTCGCCGACTTCGGCTGGCCGGTGGTGGACCTCGGCGGCCTCGAGAGCGCCCGCCTGCTCGAGCCGCTGGCGATGACCTGGATCACCTACGCCATGCGCACGGGCACCTGGAACCACGCCTTCAAGCTGCTGAGGAAGTAGGGCGGACGTCCGACTGCCTGGCCCGCAGGATGGCGATGCTGGCCGCGTGCCCGTGGACGAAGTTGCGCGCGCCCACGGGACCGATCTCCCCCGCGCAGAACATCCCCGCCACCGGCACGTCGCCCCCCAGCGCCGCCTGCAGGGGCCCGATGTCCCCGTCCGGCTCGCCGTAGAGGCCGCGCCCGCGGCCGTTGCAGGCGAAGAGCAGGGCCGCCCGCGCCGGCACGTCGAACGACTGCGGCGTGAGCAGCAGCTCCAGGTCCTCGCGGGCCGCCCGGGCGTCGCGCACGTGCAGGCGCAGCCGCTGTCCCTCGGCCACGCGGTCGCCCACGGCCAGCGTGCCGCGCTCCTGGTCCGCGCCCAGCAGGGCGCGGATCAGGTAGTCGCCGCGCCCCGCCGCGTCGTCCCGCACGGGCAGCCCCACGTAGAGGCCGAGCCGCAGGCGCTCGTGCTCGTCCGCGGGCAGCTCGCGCAGCACCTCCTCCGTGCGCAGCAGCGCAGGCTCCCCGTCCAGCTCGGCGATCACGTTGCCCTCGCCGCGGGTCACGGTGAGCGGCGGCCCGATCGCGCGGCAGCCCTGCGACACCACGACGTCGGCGCGCAGCGCGCCCTTGAGCCCGATCGCCAGGCCCCCTTCGCGCGTGAGCCAGTCGTTGAGCAGCAGCGCGTTCGAGCCCGGGCGCGGCGCAGCGCTGGCGAAGCCGCCCACGAGCCGGACGCCCGGGGCATGCCGGCCGCAGGCCGCGAGCAGGTGCGTGAGATCGAGGCTGAAGGGATCGCCCAGGACGAAGACCACCTCCGCGCCGGGGATGGCGGGCGCCCGCTGCCGGAAAGCCGCGGCGTCCTCGCCCACCTCGTCCCAACCCTCGTTCAGCAGGACGCAGGGCTCGACCGCGACACCCGGCAGCCGCGCCGCGATCACCGAGAGCGCGGGCTCGTTCTCGATCTCGTGCGTGCTCGCCACCACCCCGTGCGCGCTCGCGCCCGCCAGGCAGCCCGGAGCGAGGCGCTCGCGCAGGCGCGCGGCCAGCTCCTCCGCTCCGGCCACGTGGTGCGCGCTCCAGAAGGCCAGGGCCAGGTCCACCGGCGCCGGCCCCAGGCGCGCCGCCAGGGTGTCGGCCGCCTCGGCGGCGGCGGTGGCGGTGTCGGCCGCGCGCGAGAGGGCGGCCGCCCAGCGCATGCCGTCTGCCGGCGCGGCGGAGCTCATGGCGCCGCCCGGAGGATCTCGCGCGCGATCACCAGCCGCTGGATCTCGCTCGTCCCCTCGCCGATCTCCATGAGCTTCGCGTCACGGTGCATGCGCTCCACGGGCAGATCGCGGCAGTAGCCGATGCCGCCGTGGATCTGGATGGCCTTGTCGGTGATCCCGTTGGCGGCCTCGCTGGCGAAGAGCTTGGCCATCGCCGCTTCCTTGACGTGCTCCTGGCCGGCGTCCTTGAGGGCCGCCGCGTGGTAGACGAGCAGCCGCGAGGCCTCGAGCTTCACGGCCATGTCCGCGAGCATGAACTGGATCGCCTGGAACTCGGCGATGTGCCGGCCGAACTGCTTCCGCACCTTCGCATAGGCGAGCGCGTGCTCGTAGGCGCCCTGGGCGATGCCCAGGGCCAGCGCCCCGATCGAGATGCGCCCGCCCGTGAGCGTGCGCATGAACGCCTTGAAGCCGCCGCTCGGGTCCCCGAGCAGACCGTCCTCGGGCACCAGCACGTCCTCGAAGACGACCTCGACGGTGTCCGAGCCGCGCAGCCCCATCTTCTTCTCGCGCTTGCCGACGTGGAAGCCCGGCGCGTCCGTGGCGACGATGAAGGCGCCGATCCCCTTGGTCCCCTGGCCCGCGCCGGTGCGGGCCGTGAAGGTGATGTACTTCGCCACGCTGCCGTTGGTGATGTAGATCTTCGAGCCGTTCACCTGCCAGCCCCCCGACACCTTCTCGGCGCGTGTGCGCGTGCCCGCCGCGTCGGAGCCGGCGTCGGGCTCGGTGAGCCCGAAGGCGCCCAGGGCGCGGCCGCTCGCCATGGGCACCAGGAAGCGCTGCTTCTGCTCCTCCGTCCCGTAGGCGTACACCGGGCCGCAGCCCAGCGAGACGTGAGCGGCCAGGGTGATGCCGGTGGAGGCGCAGGCCCGCGAGATCTCCTCCACGGCGATCACATAGGCCAGCGTGTCCAGGCCCGCGCCGCCGTACTTCTCCGGATAGGGCAGGCCGAGGAATCCCAGCTCGCCCATCTGCCGGACGGTGTCCTCGGGGAACGTCTCGTTCTCGTCGAGGGCGCGGGCCCGCGGCGCCACGACCTCGTCGGCGAACTTCCGCGCCATCTCGCGGACCTGCAGGTGCTCTTCCTTCAGGAACAGCATGTCGGCTGGCTCCGTGCCCGGGGAGGGTGGGTCTCGAAGCATCACCCCTGCGGCCCGCGCGCGCCAATGTAGCGCACGCCGCTGCGGGCGAGAAGCGCGGGGGAGCGGTTCCACCCGGACGGCGGCGCGGTTCGCCGGATGGGCGCTGCGCCCGAGGGCGAAGGCGGAGGGGGGGTCGCGCCGGCGGCGGGCGCGGCCGGGGCCCGCGCGCGGGCCCGCGGCTCAGCGGAGGGCGGGCGGCGGCTCGCGCCGCGTGTCCTCGAGCTTCACCCGCTGGTCGTCGTCGAGCAGTCCGTCCGGCCGGTGAAGGGCCTCGAGGGCGAGCAGGGCGATCTGGCGCCCCGCGTGCTGGAAGTACGCCGCGTCCACGGGATGCCCGGAGGGCAGGCGCAGCCACTCTTCGAGCGGGGCCGTCGTGCCGCCGCGGCGTGGCTCGCTCCCGTTCCACTCCAGGGAGACGCGCACGTGCGCGCGCAGGCCGGGCCAGGCAGCGGCCAGCGAATCGCCCGCGTCCCGCGCCTCTCCCAGGCTGTCCCGATCCGGCGCGAGCCACTCGATCCGGATGCGCACGAGCCACTGCGCCCCGCTCTCGTCGCCCACGAGCTGCACGCGGTTCCGCAGCGGCTCCGCGGCGACGATCGCCCCGGTCTTCTCCACCCGCTCGGTGGGCAGATCCTTCTCGACGAACGCCGCGCGGAAGCCCTCCAGGAACCGGTCGCGCTCCGGCGGTCGCAGCGGGACGCCCTCGATCCCCGCCACGTAGACGGGCGCGAAGCGCTCGAGCGTGGCCGCGATCGAGTCGACGTCGGACTCCTCCATCGTGTGGGGGCGCGAGGCCGGCTTGCTGAAGCCCTCGATCGAGCGGGGCACCGACTCCTGCGCGAAAAGCAGCGCGAGCACGAGGCAGAGGAAGGTCACGGCCGCCTCAGCTCCGGGTCGCCCACACCAGGGTCGTGGCCCCCAGGCGTCGCACGAGCGGCAGGGATTCGAGCGCGGCCTCGGCTACGCGCGCGATGCCGAGCAGGCCGTCGGGCATGGTCTTCGTCACCCACAGGAAGCGCCTCGTTCCCAGCACCTCGAAGCCCGCCGCCTCGAGCCCGCGGGCCAGCTCGGCGGCCCGGAGCGGATGATGGTACCGGTAGGGATGATAGCTCGATTGCTCGTCGGGCGCCTCGGCGAAACAGGCCGAGGGCAGCCGGCGGCGGAGCGTCGGCCAGCGCACCGCCAGGCGCTTCAGGGCCTCGATCGGCGAGGCGAAGTTGGGCGTCGAGAGCACGAGCCGGCCGCCCGGCCTGAGCACGCGGGCCAGCTCGGCGTAGACGGCCTGGCGATGGGGGCGGAAGACGTGCTCCATCGTCTCCACCGAGAAGACACGATCGAAGCTCCGGGCCGCGAAGGGCAGCGCCCGGGCGTCGGCCTGGGCCAGCTCGAGCGCGGCCCCGTCGCCGAGCGCGGCGCGCGCCCAGGCGAGCTGGTCGGGGGCCAGGTCGATGCCGCAGGCGGCGCAGCCCAGGGCGCGCGCCCACAGCGTCCCGTAGGCCCAGCCGCAGCCCACGTCGAGCACTCGCAGGCCGGGAGCGAGGTCGGCGTGCTCGAGCACCTCGCGAAAGCGCCGCACCATCATGTAGCGGCGGGCGCGCGAGCCGAGATACCAGTTCTCCACGAGGTAGGGCAGGCCTTCACGCCGAAGGAGGGTGATCCGGGGCTCGGCCAGGCGTGGGGTCATCGCGCGCTCGCCCGCCGCGCGGCGCGTG
>JAWOLC010000163.1:0-4369 GCA_033853925.1 Candidatus Eiseniibacteriota bacterium | reverse complement strand
GGGCGGGATGGCGGGAGGGCGGGAGGGCGAACTGCCCGAGGGCGGGAGCCGGGCGCCTCACGCCGCCGGTGAGCCCGAAGCCGCGTCGCCGGCGGACGTGAACGGGGATCCTGCGTCGCCCCGCAGCTCGTCATCCCGCCATCCCGCCCTCGCGCCCTCGGAAGGGGTGGGTGGGGCAGTGGGCTGGGAGCCCGTCATCGGCCTGGAGATCCACGTCCAGCTGGCGACGCACTCCAAGATGTTCTGCGGCAACCTGGTGGAGTTCGGGGCCTCGCCCAACACGCACGTATGCCCGGTATGCCTGGGGCTGCCGGGCGCGCTCCCGGTCATCAACCGGCAGGCCGTGCAGCTGGCGGTGCAGGCCGCGCTCGGACTCGAATGCACGGTACACGACACCAGCGTCTTCGCCCGCAAGAACTACTTCTACCCGGACCTGCCCAAGGGCTACCAGATCACGCAGTTCGACCGGCCGCTCGCGACCGGCGGTTGGGTCGAGGCGCCCGGCGAGGGCGAGGCCGAGGGTGCGCCCGGGCGCCCGACGGCCGAGGGCGGCAGGGCGGGAGCGCGGGAGGGCGCGACCGGGGCGTCCGAGCGCTCCGGCATGCCTGAGGCTGCCGGGCCTCCGGATCACCCGGAATCGGAGGTGTCCGGCAGCTCGCCATCTCGCCATTCCGCCCTCTCGCCCTCGGTTGACGCGGGTCCGCACGCTGGCCAGGCCCAGGCCCCGAAGGGCGTGCGCATCCGCCGCATCCACCTCGAGGAGGACGCGGGGAAGTCGCTGCACGACCGGGTGCCGGGGAAGACAGCGGTGGACCTGAACCGCGCGGGCGTGCCGCTGGTGGAGATCGTGACGGAGCCGGACATCGGGTCGCCGGCGCAGGCGCGCTCGTTCCTGGACCGGCTGAAGCGGACCCTGCAGTACCTCGAGGTCAGCGACTGCGACATGGAGAAGGGGAGCCTCCGCGTGGATGCCAACGTCTCACTGCGCCCGTTGGGCGCCACGACGCTGGGCACGAAAACGGAGGTCAAGAACATGAACTCCTTCTCCAACGTCGAGCGGGCGCTCACCTACGAGATCCGGCGCCAGGCGGCCGAGCTGGGGGCGGAGCGCGCCATCGTGCAGGAGACGCTGCTCTGGGATGCGGGGCGAGGCGAGGCGCGGCCGATGCGCTCCAAGGAAGAGAGCCACGACTACCGCTACTTCCCCGAGCCGGACCTGCCGCCGCTCGTGCTCCGGCGCGAGGACATCGAGGCCGGACGCGCGGCGCTGCCGGAGCTCCCCGCCGCCCGACTGCGCCGCTTCAGGGAGCAGTACGGGCTCCCACCCTACGACGCCGACGTCCTGACCGCCGGCCGCGACGTCGCCGACTACTACGAGGTTGCCGCCGCCGCCGCGGGCGACGCCAAGGCCGCCAGCAACTGGGTCATGAACGTCGTGCTGGGCTGGGCCAACGAGCGGCAGCGGGCCATCCGCGAGGTGCCGGTCACGCCCGGGGGGTTGGGGGAGCTCATCCGCCTGGTCGCCGACGGCACCCTCTCGGGCACCATGGCCCGGGACGTGTTCGAGCGCGCCGCCGAGACCGGCCGCGCGCCCGCCGAGATCGTCCGGGCCGAGGGGCTCGCCCAGGTCCGCGACACCGACCAGCTCGCCGTCTGGGTCGCCGAGGTGGTCGATGCCCACCCGGCCGAGGCCGAGCGCTACCGCCGGGGCGAGCAGAAGCTGCTCGGCTTCCTCATGGGGGAGCTCATGAAGAAGTCCCGCGGCAAGGCCGATCCCAAGCAGGCCAATCAGCTGTTGCGCGCGAGACTGGGCGCCTGACGGGGAACGACCGTCGGACGAGCACGAGCACGGACGTGATCGTGCCCCGGGCGTTCTCGCGCACGTCCGACGGTGACGGGTCCCCGCGCTCGTGCTCCTGCTCGTTGTCCGTGACCGTCCTGTCGTCCCGCGGTCACGTTCGACGTACCCCGGCCATTTGACGAGCTCCCCACGCAGGGTGCGCTTCTTGCCGCGCCTGTAGGGAAACCCCCTACGCGCGGTGTCCGGATGTTCCTCACGATTGTCGAATTCGCCGTCGTCACGCTGGGCGTGAAGCTCGGACTGTGCGGCGCGCTCATCTACTACCTGCTGCCCGCCGACCGGCGCTGCTCGGCCTGCGACGGGGAGACGCTGCCACTCGTGGCGCCGTGGGGGCTCAGGGGCGTGGGGCGGGCGACGCGGATCGAGCGGCGACTCTGCCTCGCCTGCGGCGCGACCATGGTCGCGCGCCGGCAGGCGGGCGCGGTGCCGCCGGCGCCGCCGGTGGACGCGGCGCGGGTGGAGCGGACGGCGGAGGGGTGAGACGCGGCGGTGCGGAAGCGGGCGGACGGAGGAGCGCCGGGGGCGGAGGGGTCGACGTCGCCTACGCGGCGCCCTCGATGCCGCGGACACGCTT
The DNA here is from genome assembly GCA_033853925.1 of Candidatus Eiseniibacteriota bacterium. Taxonomy (GTDB): domain Bacteria; phylum Eisenbacteria; class RBG-16-71-46; order RBG-16-71-46; family RBG-16-71-46; genus JANXPZ01. The sequence goes on along the minus strand of JAWOLC010000163.1, from coordinate 1,934 downwards.
CTGCCAGTAGCCGAGCCGGGGGGCGGGCAGCGGGAAGAAGTCGTTGGCGAGCTCGTCGAGGAGCGAGGAGTCGCGCCAGGCGCCCTCGCGCATGGCCAGGCGGCGGATCTTCTTGGCGAGCTGGAGGTTGAAGTCGCCGACCGGATCGAGGCCGGCGGGGACGGCCTCGCGGCGCCGGTTGAGGTAGTCCACCACGTAGTCGTAAGCCCGGGACACGTACTCCATGACGGTGTCGTCGCTCAGGTCCCAGCGCGAGTTCTGGAGGACCTGGTCGAAGATCGTGCGCCAGCGGTCGTTGTCCTGGAAGCGGATCATGCCGCGGAAGATCCGGCGGTTGGTCTCGAAGGAGAAGATGGTGCCGGAGAGGACGCTGTCGAAGAGCGTGTCCGCCTCGGTGTGGTCGAACTCCATGACGACTTCGCGGGCCCGAGCGGTGTACTGCTCGCCCAGGTGGACGTCCATGCGGTGCTCCCAGTACGAATGCCCCAATCCCTTGGTGGAGCTTGTGATGAGGAGCTGGCGTGGGACGAAGAAGTTGTGGGCGACGGTGTCGGCGGCGAGGTGGCTGAGGTAGCCGAGGGCGACGGCGCGCAGCCGCTCGTTGTCGGCGGCGGCGAAGATCTCCTCGCCCACGTGCCAGAAGTGCGAATGGCGGCCGGCGGGGACGTACTTCTTGCCGAAGGAGATGTCGGCGGCGACCGAGCCGTAGAGGAAGCTCTGGGGGAAGGCGCGCAGCAGGTTGGCCACCCAGCCGGGGAGCATCCCCAGGTTGTTGAGCAGCTCCTCGCCCAGGAAGATGTGCGTGGCGGGGCCGAACGCCCAGGCGTGGCCGGGGAGGAGGAGCAGCAGCGCCAGGGCGCCGAGCGCCGGGACGACGAGCCAGCGCAGCCGCATGGCGATCAGCGGCGACTCCGGCCGCCCCAGTGGCGGTGCCGGCCGCGCGCCTCACGCCGGGCGCCACGGAGCTGCTCGTAGACATCCTGCGCCAGCTGCTCGCGCGCCGCGCTCACCATCTCCTCCACCTCGCCCCGGAACTGCCGCAGCGCCGCGCGCCCGGCGTGGGCCAGGACTTCGCCGGCGTCGCCGGCGCCGCGAGCGGCGGCGCGGGCCCGCCGGCCCAGGCGCTGGCCGGACTTCCCCAGCCGCTTGCCGATACGGCGGGGGAAAGACGGCTTGGAGCGAAGGAGCAGCGTGGCGCCGACGCCCAGGATGGCGCCGACGGCGAAGGCGACGACCAGCTCGACGGATTCTCTCTCGTCCATGGCTCCACTCGGTTGCGGGCGCTCACTCGCCGCGGCGGGCCGGGCTTCGGCTCCGGCCGGCCTGGAGCGCCTCCGCGGTGGTATGCACGCCGCGCGCCGTGGCGGCGGCGTCGAGGAGCAGCTCGCGGGTCTCGGCCTGGATGACATCGAGGACCGCGCCGAAGTCACGGACGCGGCCTTCGGTTTCCTCCATCAAATCGCGCAGCCGGCCGTTGAGATCCTGGACGGTCTGGAGCACCTCGTCCACGCGCTCCTTGACCGCGCCGCTCATGCCGGTCGCATCGCTCGCCACCCGGCTGGCGGCGGTGAGGAGCGGCTCGGCTTTGGGCGCGAGGGCCTTCGCCTGGGCCTCGACGGCGCCGATCAGCTTGCGGACGGAGCGGAAGAGCAGGAAGGCTGCGATGCACGTGGCCAGGATGGTGAGCGTGACCACGCCCATGCCGACGGCCATGACGATCTGGGACCAGGCAATGCGATCGAGCTGAGCGCCCAGCGCAGTATCCTGCACGAGCACGGCGGCGACGGTCGCAAGCGCCATCGGGTTCTCTCCTCTCGGGCGGGCGGAGCGCCGGGCGCCGGCGCCCGGCCCCGTCGCCCCGTCAGGCGAACAGGTCGATGCCCGGCGTGCGGGGGCCGAGCTTGGGTACCAGGCCGACGCGGCGGCGAGCGAAG
>JAWOLC010000162.1:0-16167 GCA_033853925.1 Candidatus Eiseniibacteriota bacterium | reverse complement strand
CGCCCCATGGGGGTGTTCAGTGACCGCACCTCCATGGAGCGCATCCTGTTCGCGGTCTTCACCCATGAGAACCAGAAGGAAGGAACCTCAGCCCCCTTCCTCCTGACACAGAACTCTTGACGTTACCTCCGGCCAGCCCCCGCGGGACATCCGCCCGGCCACGGGAGGCGCCGCCGCGCGGCGAGGGCGCGAGAAGCCGTGTGCTAGACTCGATGCTGTGATTGGACGCGCACGCCCTGTGGCGCCGGGGAAGCCGTGCCGGCACCCGAGCGCGGGATGCCTGTTCCTCCTCGCGCTCCTGGCGGCTGCGCCTTGCCCGACGCGGGCAGCGGCTGTCGCCGACTCGGCGCGCGCCTGGGCCCAGCTCGTCCTCGATCTGGGTCTCGAGAACGTCGCGGTCGTGGACTCCGGCGCCCGGGCGGCAGTGCTCTACGAGAACCGGCGCTGGCGCCACAGCGCCGACGCGCTCGGCCATGTCGCGGGTGCCATCGGGGTGCCACTCACCGCCTTCGAGGAGCGCCTGGGCCTGCCGGCGGCGGCGATCACCCGGCGGAGCGAGAGCGTTCCCCTGGCGGTCGAGCTGGAGGTTCCGGCGCGGGCGCCGTCGCTCGCGTTCGGGACGGTCCACGACGTGACCTCGCCGGAGCGGACTCGCTTCCGCGTCCGCTACCCCTTCGAGCCCGACTTCCCGGCGGCCCCTCGCGCCGCCGTGGAGCGCCCGACCTGGCGGAGCGCCGATCTGGTCCTCGGGGCGCTCGTGGACTACGAGCTGGGGCGGATCTACGACCCGGTTCTCTATCGGATTCAGCTCCAGCCGACGCTGAGGTACAACCCCTGGCCGGGAGCCCTGGCTCGGCTCGCGGTCGTCATCCCCGTGCGCAACCGCTACGACCCCGATCCTCAGCACCCCGACCTCGAGCGGGTTCGGCCGGGGTTAGCGGCGCTCGAGCAGTTCACCTGGATCCCCAGGACCGGCCTCTTGTCGGTGGATGCCGGCTACTTCGGCGACAATCGCTACGGCGGCGTCATCGGCCTCGCGCGGCCCCTCGCGGGCGGGCGCTTCCTGCTCGACGCGGAGGGCGATCTGACCGGGTTCATCGCCTTCGGGCCCGGCGGCACGCAGTACTCCGACCCCTCGCACCTCACGGGGTACGGGGCCGTGACCTGGAGGCCAGGGCTCGATCTCTCGGTCCGGGGGCGCGTGGCGCGCTTCCTCTACGGGGACGACGGCGTGGAGCTGGAGGTGAGGCGCGCCTTCGGCGACTTCGACATCGCCTTCTTCGGCCAGCGCACGGCCGGGGTCAACATCGCGGGGGTTCGGCTCGTCCTGCCCGTCCCCCCCATGCAGCGCGCGGCCGGCACCCCGCTGCGGCTCCAGCCGATCGAGCGCTTCGCCATCGACTACCACAGCGAGCCCGCGCCCCTGGGGCGGGATCTGACGGGTACCGGCTCCCGGGCGGAGTACCTCCGCCAGCTCGACGAGCCCGCCCTGGACGCCAATCTGGGGCGTTTCGCCCGAGCAGAGAACCCGATCCCCGCGAAGACCCCTTCTCGAAACTCGGAGGCGGACCGGCACCCCGATCTCATCAACCTCACGGGTGTCACGGGGTTCGTGAACACCCCGTGGGCCGGAGTCGTGGCCGATCGGCGGCTCGAGGCCGGCTACAATCACATTCCCCGGACGTGGGCCTACGACCACCGCGGGACCCACAACAACGAGGTCTACTACCTGACGCTGGGCTTTCTGCCCCGGGCGGAGGCCTCCGTCCGCTGGACGGTGCTCCCGGGCCTCAAGTCGTTCACCGAGGAGGTCCCGGGTAGCCCGCTCACCGACACCGACTACATGGCCAGCGGTCGGATCAGCCTCGTCGCCCCACGGCCGAACCGGCCCGGGCTGGCGCTGGGCATCGAGGACGTGAAGGGCACCAGGCGCTTCCATTCGGAGTACGCCGTGACTGGCCTCCCTTGGCAGATTGGCTTGATGCAAGGAAGGCTTTCGATAGGTTATGCTTTTGACGTCCTCGGGGCGGCCAGGCGAACGCTGGACGGCACGTTCGGCGCATTCGAGTGGTCGCCGTGGCGAAGACTGGCCACGCAGGTGGAGTACGACAGCGAGAAATGGAACCTGGGAGTGGCTGTGCCCGCTCCCTTTGGTATCCGTTTCCGGGCTGCATGGCTGCACATGCAGAGCTTCAGCGTGGGAGCCGGCCTCGGCTGCTCACTCTGAGTGGGAGTTGAGGACATCGCCCGGTCCAAGGCGGACACGGGGTGGTCGCCAGGGAAGGCGCGTATGGATCGCAGCCGGACGAAAGGCTTCAGCCGGCTCACGCGCTGAACTGGAGGACCTCGATGCATCTTGCTAGCCTCATCGCAAAGCTCCGCCGCGGATCCGCGCTGATCGTGCTCGCCGCCGCCGTGGCCATCGTGACGCTGGGCCTCAGCCAGTGCCGGATGGTCGGAGACCAATTGACCGGCGTCTCCGTCACGGCGGCCAGAGCGGGCAGCTGCCTGAGTCAGTGCGCGAAGGAGTGGAACGACTCCATGCGCGTCGAGAACGATCTGCACGTTTCCAACATCAAGGCCTGCGACGGCGACACGATCTGCAAGGCCGTGGAAGCCGCCCGCTGGGCGGAGGTGTTGGAGCACCTCGCAGACGGTCGTCTTGCCTGCCAGCAGGGCTGCCAGCACCAGGGCAGCGGCGCAGGAGGACGCTGAGTCTCACGGCTCCGCGGTCGACGGGGCGGCCCTCCGAGCGCGACTCGGACGCGGCCGCCCCGAGCTTTTCCGGCCGGCGGAGCCGGGCCCGTTCGGGGCTCAAGTGGGGATCTCCTTCTGCCGATGACCCAGGGAGAGAACGGGGGCTGGCCGCTGGGGCCAGTGAGGTCGCCCGTTCCGCCTCATGGAGGAGAGCCCCATGTCCGACGGCAATCGCGTCGTCGCGCACCTGTTGAACGGCAAGCTGGTCAAGGGGACGACCCAGGACTTCTTCCCCAACCGCCCCGTGTTCCACGTGCTGCCCGTGGAAGGCGGCGCGCCGGTCGAAGTGCGGACGAAGCACCTCAAGGCGGTGTTCTTCGTGAAGGAGTACTCCGGGAACCAGATGCGCCGTGACACCAGGGGCTTCCTCGAGGCTCCGGGCGAGACGGCTCAGGGAAAGAAGCTGGCCGTGCGGTTCAAGGACGGCGAGCTGCTGTGCGGCTACTCGCTCACCTACTCGCCCGAGCGCGAGGGCTTCTTCATGTTCCCCTCCGACGCGGGCACGAACAACCTGCGCGTCTACGTGGTCACCGCCGCCGCCGCCGAGATCAAGGCGGGTCCGGCGGCCGACGTGCTCGCCAAGCGGGTGCTCTCCCAGCGCGCGGCTTGAGCGCGAGCGTAGCGATGAAGCCCGGCCCCCCGGCCGGGCTTCGTTCTTGCCCCTGCGCGGGCGGGCCCCGCGGGCGCCGGCGCGGACCCAGCCCCGCGGCGGCTGCGTCAGCCGCCACACTCCGCGCCCCGCGGCGCGCGATACCTCGCCTGCACACCGCGACAAGCGTCACTCGGGCGCCCCGGGGCCTGGATTCCTTGCGGGCCACCCGGCCTCTCCGCTACATTGCCTGCCCGCACGCAGTGCCGCATCCCCCCAACTCGGGAGAGACATGACCTCGTTCAAGCATCGGCTGCACCGCAAGCGCGCGCGCAGGGCCGCGCGCAAGAAGCAGGCGAAGGCCCGGGCCGCGAAGAAGGCTCCGCGCCGCTGAGCCGCGGCGCACGGGCCGCTCGGAGGCCGAGGCGCCGAGCGCCCGCGAGGGAGCGACCCCCCTCCGCTCCTACTGGGTGCCCTGCGCTCGCAGCCAGCGGATGTACGCCGAGAGGGCGTCTTCGTCGCCGGGCTGGAGGTGGCGCTGGAAGCCGGGCATCTCGAGGGCCGCGCGCTGGATGAAGAACATCGCCAGCGGGTCGGCGATCTGCCGCGCGCTCAGGCGCCGCTTGAAGGACGGCATCCGCAGCTGGCCCTGCTGGCGCTGTTCCTGCCAGGTGAGGCTCTTCGCCTTGGCCGCGGTCACGCCGTCGCGAATCCACTCGCGCGCCGCTTCGTCGTCCTTGGCGAACACCCGCGGGCACGAAGAAGCGCGTGGGAAGAGAACCGGCTTCCCACGCGCCATCGTCACCGTCTACTGCGCCGCCTTGACGCCCGACACGTCGATCGCCGTGAAGCCGCTGCGCTGGGCCAGCGTTCCGGTCACCTCGACGGTCTTCGCGGCCATCCCCTTGCACTGGTTGAATGGATCGGGATTGTCGTGGTTCATGGTCAGCAGATAGAGCTTGCCGGTCGCCGTCAGCAGACCGAAGGGCATGCCGTTCGAGATGCACTTGGTCGCGCAGCTCTGATGATCCGGGCCCCGCGCCCCGTGCGCGAGGTAGCAGCCCATGTCCACGATCTCACCCTTGACGGTCGTCGCCTTCGCCGCGGCCTTCGACGTTTGCGCGGCCGCCCAGACGTTCACCGCGACGAGGCTCAAGGCCGCGAACGCCAGCACGCTCAGGATGCGCTTCATGTACAGGTTCCCCCCCGATGAGTCCATGCGGTCGGAAGGCCGTGCAATGCGTCGGCCACGCCCTATCTGATTGCCGGGCCCGCGCCACAGGTGCAGGCGGAGGAACGAGCCGCCGGCAACCTTGACCGCCTCCTGACAGCCGGAGCGCGCGGGAGGCGGCGGCCCGGAGGCGCGGAGAAGACAAGGAGCGCCTCGCGGGGCGCGGAGAGGAAGCGGAGGCGCGCGAGGCGCGGTGCCGTCAGCTCAGATCGAGGTACTTGAGGTCGAGCGGCACGAAGAGCCCTCCGCCCGGACCGCCGAACAGCTCTCCGCCCCGGCGCAGCGCTTCCGAGGGAATGTCGCACACGGGCAGGCCCAGCTCGGTGGTCGCGGCGATGCGCGACACCGAGGGCAGCGAGTAGCGCTCGTTCGCCAGGTAGTCCTCGAACTCGTCGAGCGTCCAGGCGAAGAGCGCGTCCACCTCCCACACCAGCCGCACCTCGCGCCCCCGCGTCAGGTCGGGCGGATCGTCGGGGCGGGCGGGCTCCAGCGTGCCCACCGCGCAGCAGTCGCAGCCGAACCAGAACTCCAGCTCGCCCTTCAGGACCAGGTTCTCGGCCACGCGGGCCTCGACGGGCGCGTCCTTCCAGACGTTCGTCAGCAGCTCGCTCACCGCGAAGAGAAAGCGCAGCAGGGCGCGCGGATCGTCGTCCGCCGCGCCCTTGAGACCGGTCGCGAGCACGCGCAGGTTGCGAATCGCCTCGAGCCGCACCCAGGGCGAGCGCCGGTTGCACAGGGCGGTCAGGTTCTTGAGCGTGCCCTCGAGGCGCTCGCGCGCCACCGCCAGCAGCTCGGTGAAGCTGCCGGAGTCCTTCTCCAGGAACTCGACGGTACGCCGCATCGCCTGGTTCAACGGCAGATAGGCCGCGCGCAGGGTCGTCCAGTCCTCGGTCAGCCGTTGCTTGGCGATGACGTCCCAATCCGCCATGGTCTCTCCTCTCCCGGCCGCCCGGAAGCCGAGCCGCGCCTGCGCAGCAGTATAGCCAAGGCGCGCGTCGCGGGTCCAACCCGTGAGGGGAAGCGGGCGCTCAACGCAGGCGCAGCAGGCGGACCGTGCGGGCGCCCTCGGCGGTCGTGAGGCGACCGAAGTAGATACCGGGCAGCGTGGTGCTCCCGTCGCTGCGCCGGCCGTCCCAGAGCACGACCGTCGCGCCCTGGGGAATCACGCGGTCCGTCAGGTTCCGCACCCGCCGGCCCTGGGCGTCGTAGATGTCCAGCCTGCCGCGCAGGGGATGATCGGACTCGATCAGCATCGCCAGCTCGCCGCCCACGGGGCGCGCCAGCGCCAGCAGGTGCAGGCCGCGATGCCACAGCTTGACGGGCTCGTCGCTGGGCGGCGGCGGCCCCGGATCCTGCAGCGGGTAGTACGGCGGCCCGATCACCGTGAGCAGGGGCGCGGTGGCGCTCCCGTCCGCCACGCGGACGCGCAGCCGCAGGGCGCGGCTCGTGTCCGGAGGATCTTCGACCCACTTCGCCTGCCACGTGAGGCGGGTGGTGTCCGCGGTGAGGACCACGCTGGCCGGCAGACCCAGCGAGTCCAGGGGAATGGGCACCTCGGTGCCGTTCAGCCGCACGCGCCACGCGCCCAGGCCCACGCTCTGGTTGGCCCAGTGCTGGGCCACGATCGCGAGCCGCGTCGAATCGCCCTGGTGGACGAGGGTGCTGTCCCAGGCCAGCGCCGTCACGCGCGCCAGAGGAGCGAGCACGGTCAGCGTCGGCGCCACCACCTCGGCGCCGATGACGCCCACCCGCAGCGCCAGCACGAGGCTCGTGTCCGGGGAGTCCGGCAACCAGCGCGACACCCACGACAGGCGCGTCGTGTCGGCCGTCAGCGCCACGCTCGCCGGCAGGCCCAGCGAGTCCGGCGGCAGCGCCACGAGCGAGCTGTCCGCCCGCACCCGCCACGCCTGGAGCCGCGCCTGACGATCGACCCACTGCCCCGCGACGATGGCCAGCATCGTGGTGTGCCCGTCGCGCACGCCGGTGCTGTCCCACGCCAGCGAGGTCACGTGCAGGGGCGGCACGGCCACGCCAAGGAGCGGGGCCGTGACGCTGTGGTCCGCGAGCCGCAGGCGCAGGCGCAGGGTGTCCGCCGAGTCCGGAGAGTCGGGCTGCCAGCGGGCCGCCCAGGCCACCCGCGTCGTGTCGCCGGTCAGGACCACCGTCGCCGGCAATCCGAGAGAGTCGAGCGGCAGCGCCACCTCCCCGCCGTCGCCCCGCGCCCGCACCGCTTCGAGGCTCACGCGATGCGTCTGCCAGCCTTCGGCCGCGATCGCCAGCCGCGTCGTGTCGCCGCGCTGGACGCTGGTGCTGTCCCAGGCGAGGGAGGTGACGTGCAGCGGCGGCGGCGGATCCACGAGCAGCGTCGGGGCGATGGCCGTCTGGTCGGGCGTCCGCACCACGAGCCGGAGCTGGTCGGTGGTGCCCAGCGAGTCCTCCTGCCACCAGGCTCGCCAGGCCACCCGGGTCGTGTCGCCCGTGAGCGGGACGCTCGCCGGCAGCCCGAGCGAGTCGAGCGAGACCGGCACCTGCGTGCCGTCCCCGAGCACGCGCAGGCCCTCCAGCGAAACCGTCGCCCCCGTCCAGTTCGCGGCCACGATGGCGAGCCGCGTGCTGTCCCCGAAGGCGACGTGCGGCGGGTCCCAGGACAGGCTCACGACGTGCAGCCAGTCGGGCTGGGTCAGGCTGAAGCGCCAGTCCGACCCCCAGGCCATCTTCATGATGGTGATGCGGTCGCCGATCACGTAGGCGAAGTAGTCCACCAGGCCGTCGCGGAAGTACTCGGACGCGTACCAGTACTGCGTGTCCTGGCCGAGCATCTGGCCGAGCCGGCCGCGCGAGGTCCAGCTCGCGACGGGGCCCACGGGGTCGGGACTGGTCCAGAAAGTGAGTGGCTGGCCGGCGTCGGTGGTGATGAAGAGGTACCAGAGGCCGGCGTGCGCGAAGAGGTGCGGCGACTCGACGAGCGGGCTGAAGGAGTACTGCCGGTTCGTGATCCAGAGCGAGCCGAGATCGCTCCACTGGGTGAAGTCGCCGCCCGAGCCGGCCACCCCGACGACCATGCCGGTCGAGTCCGCGGCGGGGAAGGTCACGTAGTAGAGGAGCCACTGCCCGGGATGCGCCGGGTCGGGCATCACGAACGGATCACGGAACGCCTGGATCGAGACGGAGGAGTCGCAGACCGTCCAGGGCACGTCGGTGCAGGCGTAGACCGGGGCGTCGAGCCGGCTCCACTCCATGAGGTCCGTGGACGTAGCGAGGCCGAGGCTCTGCCAGTAGCGCCGGCCCGAGGGGAGGGTGCTGACCCCCGTGTAGAGCATGTAGTACACGCCGTCCCGCTCCACGATCGAGGGCGCCCAGACGTGCGAGTGGTCCCAGCTCGAGTCGCGGACCGGCACGACGGGCGGGAGCTGCGTCCAGTACCAGAGATCGCGGGAGATCGCGTGTCCGAAGTCCACCTCGGTGGAGTCGTCCGACACGTTCATGTCGTGGCGGATGTAGAAGAGGTGGTACCAGCCGTCCTTCTTGACGAGGGTGAAGTCCTTGGGTCGGATCGGCAGTCCGGGTACCATCCAGGAGGCTCGGGCGGGCAGCACCGAGACGACCGAAGCCAGCAGCGCCGCCCAGAGGAGGAATGGCACCAACCGCCGCAATCTGTCGCTCCCTCTTGAAGGGTACGTGGAGGCCCCGCCTGCGCGAGTACGACAGGGCGCAATTGATTATCCCGGCAGGACTCGAGGCAAGTCAACGAGATCCACGCGCTGACCCATGATCCAGATCCAAGGCCTACGCTACGCGATCGGCGAGCGCGTCCTGCTCGAGGACGTGGGCTGGGTGCTCTCCCCCGGCGACCGCTGCGCGCTGGTCGGCGCGAACGGCGCGGGCAAGACCACGCTCCTCCGCCTCATGCTGGGCGAGCTGACGCCCGACGCGGGCTCGCGCGTGCTCGCCCGCGGCACGCGCCTGGGCTATCTGCCGCAGGAGGCGGCCGAGCACTACGACGGCACGGTGCTCGAGCGGGCCATGGAGGCGCACCGCCAGCTTCTGGCCATGCGCGAGGAGCTGGACGCCCTGCACCAGCGGCTGGCCGGCATCGAGCCCGGCGATCCGGCGCTGGGGCACCTGCTCGAGCGGGCCGGTGAGCTGCAACATCGCCTCGAGCTGGCGGACGAGCACGCGCTCGAGCCCGAGGCGCGGCGCGTGCTGGCGGGCCTCGGGTTCGCGCGCCGCGACCAGGACCGGCCCCTACGCGAGTTCTCCGGCGGCTGGCGCATGCGCGCCGGCCTGGCCGCCTTGCTGCTCGCCGATCCCACCCTGCTCTTCCTGGACGAGCCCACGAACCACCTGGACCTGCCGGCGATGGAGTGGATGGAGGACTACCTCGCGGGCTTCCGCGGAGGGCTGGTGGTGGTCTCCCACGACCGCGTGTTCCTCGACCGCGTGGCCGACGAGGTGCGCGAGCTGGACGCGACCCACCTCACCTCCTATCGCACGACCTTCACCGGCTACCTGGAGGAGCGCGAGCGACGGCGCGAGCAGATCGAGGCGCAGAACGAGCAGGTCGAGAGGCGCATCGCCCAGCTCTCCCGCTTCGTCGAGCGCTTCGGCGCGAAGAACACCAAGGCCACGCAGGCGCAGAGCAAGCGCAAGCAGATCGAGCGGCTGAAGGCGCAGCGCCGGATCCTGCCCCGCCGCCCGCGCTCGATCCGCTTCGCGTTCCCCGCCCCGCCCCACGCCGGGCGCATGCTCGTCCGGCTTCGCGACGTCGCCTTCGCCTACGGCGAGGCCGACGTCTTCGGCGGCACCACGCTCGACGTGGAGCGCGGCGAGAGGCTGGCGATCGTGGGGGCGAACGGCGCGGGCAAGACCACGCTCCTCCGCGTGCTGGCCGGGCAGCTCGCGCCCCGCCGCGGCGGGCGCGAGGTCAGCCCGCTCACCCGCACCTGCTACTTCGCCCAGCACGCCGCCGAGACCCTGGACGGCTCGGACACGGTGCTGGGCTCGCTGGACCGGGTCGCGCCGCCGGAGTGGCGCCCGCACCTGCGCTCGCTGCTGGGGAGCTTCCTCTTCAGCGGCGACGACGCGTTCAAGCTCGTGCGCGTCCTCTCGGGAGGCGAGCGGCAGCGCGTGGCCCTGGCGCGCACGCTCATGGAGCCGGCCAACCTGCTGCTCCTCGACGAGCCCACGCACAACCTCGATCTGACGGGCAAGGAGGTGCTGGAGGAGGCACTCACGCAGTACCCGGGCGCGCTGGTCGTCGTCACCCACGACCGCTCGCTCATGGGCCGGCTCGCCACGCGGGTGATCGAGGTGAGCGGGGGGCGCGTGACCTCCTACCCCGGGGGCTACGACGACTACGAGGCCGCGCGCCTGGCCCGCGTCGAGGCGGCCTCCCCCGCGGGGAACGGCGCCGAGGAGCGAGAGCGGGAAGCGGACTCGGCCGGGCGGGCCGAGCGCGCCGCGGCGCAGGCGCAGGCGCGGCGCGCCCAGGCGGCGGAGCGCAAGCGGGCGCGGGAGGTCCAGCGGGTCGGCAAGGACATCGAGGAGCGCGAGACGAAGATGAAGGAGCTGGAGACCCTGCTCGCCGACCCCGACGTGTACCACGACGGCGCCCGCGCCCGGGAGCTGGTGACGCGCTACGAGCGCCTGCGCGCCGAGGTGGAGTCGTTGTGGCAGCGCCTGGCCGAGCTGTGAGCCGCGCTCCCCGGGCGCGCCGCGAGGGTGGCGCCGCGAGCGCCCCGCCCGTCCCGCACACGGGACGCGCCTGGCCGGCGTTCGCGGCGATCCTCGTCGTCGTCGCCGCGCTGCTGGCCCTCTATCGCACCCGCGAGGGCGACTACTGGTTCCACCTCGCGGCCGGACGGGACATCCTGCGGCACGGCCTGCCCCACGCCGAGCGCTGGTGCCTCGCGGCCTGGGGACAGTGGCCGTGGCTCGGCGAGTGGCTCTACCACGTGGCGCTCTACGCGACGCGCGCGCTGGGAGGCGACTGGGGCGTGGGCCTGTGGCGCGCGGCCTGGTCGGCGCTCGCGGTCGGTCTCGCCCTGGCCCTGGCTCGGCGGACCTCCACCGCGGGCGACGCGCACGCCGGGCCGGGAGCCGCCGCCCTCGTCACCCTGCTCGTGCTCGCGACGATTCGCGAGCGGCTGGTGGCCCGACCCGAGCAGGTGACGGTGGGGCTCCTGCTCCTCTTCCTGCTCGTCTTCGAGCGCGCGCGGCGCGCGGCCCCCGACCGCACGCCGTGGCTCGTCCCGGTGCAGATCCTCTGGGCCAACCTGCATCCCGGCTGGATCCTCGGCCCCCTGGTCGCGCTCCTCTACGCGGGCGCGCAGGCCTTCGCGCGCGGCGCCGCCCGCGGGCGCGCCTGGCGCTGGGCGCTGCTCGCCCTCGGGCTCTACGCGGCGGGCGGCGTGACTCCGCGCCCGCTCGACACGCTCTCCCTGCGGCTGATGCGCGACGTGCGCGCCGATCCCATGATGGCGACGATCGACGAGCTGCGGCCCTGGCGCTGGGCCGAGGACCGGACGCGCCCCTACACCGCCCTGCTGGCGCTGGCCGCCGCGGCGGCCGTGGTGGGCGGGCGGCGCGCCTGGCGCGCCTCGCCTCCCCTCGCGCTCGCCGCCCGCGGCGCGCTCGCCGCCGGGGTCACGTCGCTCCGCTTCCGGGCCGCGGGCGCGCTCCTCGCCCTGCCGGTGATCGCGGCTGCGCTCTCTCCCGCGGGAGGCCGCGCCCCCCAGGGAGCGCCGGCGCCCGCGCGGACGCGCCCGAGCCTGGCCGGCTCGGCGAGGATCGCGCTCGCGGTCCTGGCCGCCGGCGCGGGGATCGCCTGGCTGGTGGCCGACGCCAAGTACTGCCCGCCCGGCGTGGGCCCCATCATGGATTCGGTGCCGGAGCGCGCCGCGGCCCTGGCCGACTCGCTGCACCTCGAGGGCCCCGTGCTCAACACGCCCTGGTACGGCGGCTACCTGCTCTGGGCGCGCGGCCCGCAGCATCCCCCGCTCCAGGACTCCCGCTTCCTCGGCAGCGCCGAGTTCCGGTCGCGCTTCGTGCGCGCGCGCTTCGACCCCGCGGCGTTCGACTCCCTCCTCTCCGAGTGGCCCTTCACCCACGCGATCCTCGAGCCGCCCATGACCGTGGGGGACCGGCTCGCGGCGCAGCTCTTCCACCGGCCGGAATGGGCGCTGGTCTACGCGGACGATCCCGGGCTGCTCTTCGTGCGGCGCGACCAGGACTCGGCCTGGGTGGCGGCCCACGCCTACCACGTGCTGAGCCCCGACTACGGGGAGCTGAGCGCGCTCGCGGCCCGCGCGCAGTCGGACACGGCGCTGGCCCGGTTGCTCACGAGCGAGCTGGAGCGCGCCCGGGCGGCCTCGCCGTGGAATGCCCGGGCGAGCCTCTGGCTCGGCCTCCTGGCGCTGGCGCGCGGCCAGGCGCGCATCGCCCTCGGCTACCTGGATCACGTCGAGGCCATCGCTCCCGCGACCGCGGGGGTGGCGCTCAGGCAGGGCTATGCCCACGAGCTGCTGGGCGAGACCGAGGCGGCGAGGCGAGACTACCGGCGAGCCCTCCGCGACACGAGCGACGCGCCCGTCGCGCGCGACGCCTTGAGCCGCCTGGGGGGCTGAGTCCCACGCCTGGCGGGGCTCACTCGGCCGGGCGGGACGGGCAGACTACCGCGAACAGCGTCACGTCGCGGGCGCGGTCCTGGCGCACCGGCACCAGAGCGCGGGGCAGACGCCGGTCCGGGTAGGCGGCCGCGAACTCGGCCAGCCGGCTGGTGGGCAGCGCCGCCCAGCGCACGCGCAGACGCCGTGCCAGCGCCTCGACACGCGCGTCGTCGGCGATGGGCAGATGCACGGCCGGTCGGTCGGCGAACCACGCCCAGTAGGACGTGGTCTCGGCCATCACCGCCTCCCCGGGCGCCAGGCGCTCGCGCAGCCACGGCCCCCAGGCGCGCGCCGCCGCGATCTCGGGAGTGAAGGTGCGCGGCGTGCGGCGGCGGGCACGTTCCGCCTGCAGGCCGACGAGTGCCGCAAGAGCCACCACGAGGGCAACCGACACCCCTCGCCGCGCGGGCGCGGCGAGGCGCTCCCGCCCGCGCACGAGCCACATCGCGCCCAGAGCCGTGACCAGGCAGAGCACCGGCACCACCGAGGCGAAGTACCGCGCCAGCCAGTAGAGCGGCAGCATGAAGGCCGTCGTGAGGAAGGCGTAGAGCAGGAACGGTCCCCAGCGGCGCCAGGCATGGAAGGACAGGACCACGCCCACGGCCAGCGGCAGCAGCCAGATGGCCTGGCCCAGCAGCTCATCGGGCAGCGTGTGGCGGACGAGCTGCGCGGCGCTCCTCAGGGTGTGGCGCACGACCACGGCCGGATGCCCGAGGAGCCAGGCCACCGGCTCCGGCGGGTGCTGGAACGAATGCGTCAGCGCCAGCGGCTCCAGGTACGGCCAGAAGGCGAAGACCGTGACGTCGCTGTGGAGCGGAGCGCCGAAGGTGCGCAGGTTGCGCACGACGAAGGGCGCCGCCACGACGATGCCGGCGGCGAGCGCACCGGCCAGGCGCGCGAGACCCAGACGCCACGGCCGCCGGGCCAGGAGGAGCCAGGCCAGCGCGGGCAGGGCGAGGAGCGCCTGCCCGCGCACCAGGAACGCGAGTCCGGCGAGCGCCCCCGCCGCCAGATCCAGGCTCCACGAGCGCTCCCGCCCACCGCGACCCGGCGCCGCCCCGACCACGAACATCACGGTGATCGCCAGGGCGAAGAGGGAGTCGGCCATCACGTAGACCGACTGCATGATGAGCAACGGGCTGGCGGCCGCGAGGAGGCCGGCGAGCAGCGCCGCGCCAAGGTCCAGGCTCAGCGCCCGGGCCAGGGCGTAGACCGCGAGCGGCAGCAGCGCCCCCGCCAGCAGCGAGACCCACTGCCCGGCGCGGAACGGATCCCGCGCCAGCGGCAGCAAGGCCGCCATCGCGTACGGGTAGCCCGGCTCCTTGATCGTCTCGGGCATGGGCAGGCGCGGCGGATCGAGCCAGACCGGGAAGGCCTCGGGCGTCACGTAGCCGTGGCCGCGCGCGATCTCCCGCGTCAAGTTGAGGAAGCGCGCCCCGTCGGGAGTGACGTTGTCCTCGCGCGCCCCCGGCAGCGCCACCAGCCGAGGGGCCAAGGAGACAAGGGCCAGCAGCGCCAGGGCCAACCCGGGGCGGCGCAGCAGACGCACGAGCGGACCTCCTGATTCGCGAGACGGTCGAGCCTACTCCATGTTCGCAGCCGCTCGGGGGAGCGTCAATCGCGCCGCCTTTGACGCCGCGTCCCGCTCGGGCTAGTGTGGCGTCATGGCCGACGTGACTCTGCGCACCTATATCTTCCTCGACGACCTGCAGCCCCAGCTCGCCGCCTTCATCGGCACGACCGCTCGCGGGTTCCTGCCCGTGGCGGGCGTGGCCTCGATGTTCATCGAGACCGCGCCCGGGCTGATCATCAACCGCCTCATGGACGTGGCTCTCAAGGCCACGCGCTGCACGCCCGCCATCATGGTGGTCGAGCGCGCCTTCGGCATGCTCGAGATCCACGAGTGGGACAAGGGACAGGTCCAGCTCGGCGGGCAGGCGGTGCTCGACTACCTGGGGATCGCCGAGCCGGATCGCCTGAAGCCTCGCGTCGTCTCGGATCAGGTGATCCGGGCGGTGGAGCCCTACCACGCCCAGCTCATCAACAAGATCCGTTACGGGGACCAGCTCCTGGCGGGCGAGTCGCTCCTGATCCTCGAGACCGAGCCCGCCGCGTACATCGCCTTCGCGGCGAACGAGGCGTTGAAGGCGGCGCGGGTGAAGCTCATCGACGCGCAGCTCTTCGGCGCGTACGGGCGGCTCTACCTGTCGGGACCCGAGGCGGAGATCGACGCGGCGCGCGATGCCGCCATTCGCGGGCTCGAGACGATCAAGGGCAAGGAGCCGCCGCGCGGCGAGGGCCGGTAGCGCGTAGCGCCTGGTCCCGGCAGGTGCCGAGATCAACCTCCTCTCATACTCCGCAATCCTCCCGCCAATCCTGAGGCAGCGCGGGCCCCACGGACGCGCAACGCCGCCGGGCTGTTCCCGCCTGTCCTGTGACTTTCTGTTTTGCCTGTTATAGCCAAGGGGCTCTAGCGCCGCGTTCGTGGTGCCTCGCCCTCGCGGCGTGAATGGCCTAGCGCGCGCACCAAGCTGTCACAGTAGGTCCTCCATTCGGCGTCCCGCATCCTGCCCACTCGCGAGCTCATTCGGCGGAGTAGCACCGTGTCATTCGCGACGTCATGCGTACCCTGCTGCTCAACGTCATTCAACGCGAACAAAGCGTCGATTACCTCGGCGTCCGTCATGCCCATCTCGGCTCTGTCGCTGAGTAGCGATGCCAGCGAATCACCGTGCCGCGCCAGCGGCACCGTCAGCTCCAACGCCGGAGGCTCTCTCCTCATGCCGTACCGATAAACCGCGTACTGCGTCCTCCAATCGAGTTGCGCAAACGCGCTGTCCCGCTCACCCATTGGCAGCGCGAAGATTCGCCGCGCCTCACGGTCCGTGCGCCTACGCGCACCAGACTCCCCTCCACACCCAGCCAAGCCGCCCGCGACGCACAACATCACGGTGCAGGTCAACGCGACAGCAACTCTCGAGCAAGGCATCCAGCTGCCTCCCATCTCCAACGCTCGCCAGATTCTCATGACTCCTGCCCCAACTCCTCCAGCCCCAAATCCGCCGCAGTAAAGCCATATTCCGCCCTCATCCGCTCCAGCAGCCAGCCCACCGTCCCCATCACTGTGCCTGCATCCCTCTGATCGCGCGGGTTTCGCATCCACCGGAAGAACGCCTCCGAGTCCCCTTTCACGACCTCCCGTGCAGGTGCGTTCACCTCAGGAGGCAATAGCGGACGCTTCCACGCCCGGTCCCACACGTGCCCAACGACCGTATTCCTGAAGCCCATCACATTCCGCTTACGGACCTCCTCCACCAGCGCACGCGAAGCTTGCCGACAGTCAACCGGCATGTATCGCTGATAGTGTTCATGCAGCTCAAGCAGCTTTGCTAGAACGAGCGCCAGATGATTGACGACCATCCGTTGCACGCACCGTAGGTAGTCCCCGCGCTTGAAACAGCCTTGCCCCGATTCCGTAGACGGTTGAACTACGCTGCTTGAGTTGCCCGCGCCTTCTCGAACGCGGCCGGGCTGACCTGGCCGATCGTCGAGTGCCGGCGACGCTGATTGTAGAACACCTCGATGTAGTCGAAGAGCTCCCTCGTGGCCTCGCCGTGGCTGTCGAACCGGTCACCCAGCTCGCTCTTCACGGTTGACGCTTTCAGCGGCTGGACTACTGGCCTGTGGAGCCGATTCGATCGGGAAGGGTGTAGGGGCGCGTGGGGCGCCGGAGTGCTGGCAGGGTCAGCCAACGCACCGCTCACTCGAACTGGGTCGCAATGTCCGAGAGCTTGCGGTACTCGAGCGTTGTCCCGAGCGAATGGTCAGCCTCGAGAAGTTGGTTCAAGAAGGTCCGCAGCCCCTCGAAGTGCTCTGGACGATCGGGCGCAATTGCGTAAACCAAGACGAGGCTCTCCCTCGTG
>JAWOLC010000161.1:0-5265 GCA_033853925.1 Candidatus Eiseniibacteriota bacterium | reverse complement strand
GCGAGCTGCGCCAGCTCCAGGCGCTCGTGCCCAGCGAAGGCGTCATCGAGGAGCACGAGCGCGAGATCATCGAGCGCACCTTCCGGCTGGACGAGACGCAGGCCTGGGACATCATGACGCCGCGCGTCGATATCTTCGCCTGGCAGGACTCGCTCACGCTGGCGAACATCGCCCCGCAGCTCGGCACCGTGCCCTTCTCGCGCGTCCCGGTCTTCGACGAGAGCGTGGACGAGATCACGGGCGTGCTCTACGTGCGCGATGCCTACCAGGCGCTGCTCACGGGACAGCGCGACGTGCCGCTGAAGGCCCTGGCGCGCGAGCCGCTCATCGTCCCGGGCTCCGTCTCCCTGACGAAGCTACTGGGCGACTTCCAGACCCGGCGCATTCACCTGGCCATCGTGGTGGACGAGTACGGCGGTACCGACGGGCTGGTCACGCTGGAAGACGTGCTCGAGGAGCTGGTGGGCGAGATCGTGGACGAGCGGGACGTGGCGGAGGAGCCGATCGTGCGGGTCTCGCGCGCCGAGATCGTGGCCGCGGGCGACGCCGACCTGCGCGAGATCAACCACTTCTTCAACACCTCGCTGCCGCAGCTGGAGCACCGCTCCCTGAACGGCTACCTGCTGGACGAGCTGGGGCGGGTGCCCGACGCCGGCGAGACGCTCGAGCGCGACGGCATCCTCATCGAGGTGCTGGAGGCGACGGAGACGCAGGTCATCCGCGCGCGGCTGCGGCGCGTGCCGCCCGCGGCGGGCACGCCCGGGGCGCCCGGCGCCGGCGTGGAGCGGCGCAGGCGGGCGCGGATGATCTGCGTCTCCGTCGCCTCCAGCACCTCGATCAGGATGCCCTCGCGCTCGAGCGTCTCCCCACCGTCCGGTACCCGGCCGAGCTCGTCGAGCAGGTAGCCGTTCAGGGAACGGTGCTCGAGCTGCGGGAAGGAGGTGTTGAAGAAGTGGTTGATCTCGCGCAGGTCGGCGTCGCCCGCGGCGATGATCTCCGTGCGCGAGACGCGGGCGATCGGCTCCTCCGCCACATCCCGCTCGTCCACGATCTCACCCACCAGCTCCTCGAGCACGTCCTCCAGCGTGACGAGCCCATCGGTGCCGCCGTACTCGTCCACCACGATCGCCAGGTGGATGCGCCGCGTCTGGAAGTCGCGCAGCAGCTTGGTCAGCGACACGGAGCCCGGGACGATGAGCGGCTCGCGCGCCAGCGCCTTCAGCGGCACGTCGCGCTGCCCCGTGAGCAGCGCCTGGTAGGCATCGCGCACGTAGAGCACGCCCGTGATCTCGTCCACGCTCTCGTCGAAGACCGGGACGCGCGAGAAAGGCACGGTGCCGAGCTGCGGGGCGATGTTGGCCAGCGTGAGCGAGTCCTGCCAGGCGAAGATGTCGACGCGCGGCGTCATGATGTCCCAGGCCTGCGTCTCGTCCAGCCGGAAGGTGCGCTCGATGATCTCGCGCTCGTGCTCCTCGATCACGCCCTCGCTGGGCACCAGGGCCTGGAGCTGGCGCAGCTCGCTCTCGGTGATCCCGGCCATAGCGGGGACTTCCTCCTCGGGCAGCACGTGGGCGAGCTTCTCGAAGAGCCCCAGCAGCGGGGCCAGGACGCGCGCGAGGAGGAGGAGTGGCGGCGCGGCCACGAGCGCCACCTTCTGCGCCCGGCTCACGGAGAAGCGGACCGGCGCCAGCTCGCCGAAGAGCAGGATGGCGACGGTCACCAGGGCCACCGCCAGCACCAGCCCGAAGCCGCCGACCGGGTAGGCCAGGTAGCCCACGATGCCGGCGGCGAGCACGTCGCCGAAGACGTCCCCCAGGCGGAGCAGGACGAGCAGCCGCTCGGGCCGCGTGCGCAGGCGCGCCAGCGCCGCGCTCCCGCGGTAGCCCTCGTCCACCAGCGCCCGCACCCGCGTCTCGCCCAGCGAGAAGAGCGCCGCCTCCGCCGCGCTGAACGCCCCGGACAGCAGCAGACCGATCAGAAGCAGGAGCAGGAGCGCGATCACGGCCCCTCCCGCCGCATGGCCCCCTGCGCTGGGTGTTCTCCGTGTCCTCTGTGCTGCTCTCTACGTCTCGTCGTTATGTCCATGCCCGACTCAGCCGGATCAGCTCCTCGACCACGTCCTCGGGGCCGCGGCCGTCCGCTTCCGCCTGGAAGTTGGTCACGACGCGGTGCCGCAGCACGGCCGGCGCCACCGCCCGCACGTCCTCGAAGTTGGGCACGCCTCGCCCCGCCATGGCAGCGCGGGCCTTCGCTCCCAGCACCAGGTACTGCGACGCGCGCGGTCCCGCGCCCCAGCTGACGTAGCGGCGCATCAGCTCCGGCGCGTCCTCGTCGTCCGGGCGCGTGGAGCGCGCCAGCCGCACCGCGTAGCTCACCAGCGAGGGCGGCGCGGGCACCCGCCGCACCAGGCGCTGCAGCCGCAGCAGCTCATCGGCGCCCAGCACCGCTCGCACCTCCGCCACCGCGGTGCCCGTCGTCTGCTGCGCGACGCGCTCCTCCTCCTCCCGCGAGGGGTAGCCGATGCGAAGCTCCAGCATGAAGCGGTCGAGCTGCGCCTCCGGCAATGGGTAGGTGCCTTCCTGCTCGATCGGGTTCTGCGTCGCCAGCACGAAGAACGGGCGGTCGAGCGGCAGCGTCTCGCCCGCCACGGTCACCGCTCGCTCCTGCATCGCCTGCAGGAGCGCCGCCTGCGTTTTTGGTGGCGTCCGGTTGATCTCGTCGGCCAGGACGATGTTGGCGAAGATCGGACCCCGCACGAAGCGGAAGGTCCGGCGGCCCGTAGACCGGTCCTCCTCCAGCACCTCCGTCCCCGTGATGTCCGTGGGCATCAGGTCGGGCGTGAACTGGATGCGGCTGAACTTCAGCTCCAGCGCCTGCGCCAGCGTCGAGATCAGCAGCGTCTTGGCCAGACCGGGCACACCCACCAGCAGCGCGTGACCGTCCGCCAGCAGCGCCGTCAGCAGCCCCTCCACGATCTCGTGCTGCCCTACCACCCGCCGCCCGATCTCCACCTCCAGCGCCCGCCGTGCCTCCGAGAGGCGCTCCAGCAGCGCCACATCCTCGCGGTCCCGCTCCGCGCTCCCCGCCCCGCCCTCCGACTGGCGTGCCGCCGACGCTTCCATGCCGCTCCTCTCCGGCGCGGACGGCCTCCATCCGCGCCCCGCACTCCCCCCATAGAAAACGGGCGGACTCCGCCCCGCGAAGCCGCGCCCTTCCCGTTTGCCGCCGACTCCCATCCCCTCCGCTACGCCGGTCGCATGCCCCTCGCCCGCGGCGCCGGCCGTCTCCGCCGCGCCGGCGGACGGACGTGCCTTCGGCCGCGCAACTCGCAATCGCGCGGCGCGTTGCAAATGTGGGGCCGGCCCTCCGGGGCGTCAAGCGGCGCCGCTTGCGACGAATTTCACACGCCGGTATACTCCCGGTCTGTGCCCGACCGGGAGTGCACCAGCGTGGCCGACGAGCGACCGACCCGACCGAACCAGGGGCCCGAGCCGCCCTCGCTGGCGCGAGCCGCCGGGCAGTATCTCGGCTACGGGCTGCAGTGGGCGCTCGCTACGGCGCTGTTCCTCTTTCTCGGCTGGCTGGCAGACGGCTGGCTCGGAACGATACCACTCCTGACCATCGTCGGGGCCTTCGTGGGCGCGGGCGCAGGCTTCTACAGCCTGTACTACCACCTGGTGGTGGAACCGCGCCGGCGTGCCTCGGACGACCAGCGGGAGGATCGGTGAGGATCCTGACGCTGTACGCGCTGGCCACCGCGGTCGCGGTCGCGGCGGTCTGCGCGGGCCTGGGCACGGTGCTGCGTCCGGAGGCCCTTGCGGCGGTGGCCTGGATGGGTGCGCTGGCGTGGGCGGTGCAGGTGGCGCTCTTCGCGCCCGTGCTGGCCGCCCGGGGCCGGCGCAACGCCTTTCTCGCGGCCTGGGCGGGTGGAACCGTGGCGCGCTTTGCCGTCTTGGGCGCGGCGGCGTGGTGGGTCTGGCACAGCCGTGCGCTGCCCCTCGCGCCCGCGCTGCTGGCGCTGGCGGGCTTTCTGTTCCTGCTCCTGCTCCTGGAGTCGCTGTTCTTCCGGATGGGGCTGCGAAGCGAATGATCGGAACCGTGTGGGGCTGGCTGGCGGCCGCTGGGGCGGCGAAGGAGCCGGAGCCCTCGTTGGGCGAGATGATCATGCACCACGTGACGGACTCCCACGTGTGGGAGGCGCCCTGGGGCATCGTGCGCCTGCCGCGCTGGCGCCCGGTTCACCTCGGTGCGCTGACGATCGACTTCTCGCCCACGAAGCACGTGGTGATGATGCTCATCGCCGCCGTGCTGCTCTGCGTGATCATGATCTGGACCGCGCAGGCCACACACGGCCGCTCGCGCGAGCGCGCACCCCGCGGCGTGGCCAACATGCTCGAGGCCTTCGTCATCTTCATCCGCGACGAGGTGGCACTCGCCAACATCGGGCACGGTGGAGAGAAGTTCGTGCCCTATGTGCTCACGCTCTTCTTCTTCGTGCTCTTCTGCAACCTGCTCGGGCTGCTGCCCTGGATGGCGACGCCCACGGGCAACATCTCCGTGACGGCCACGCTGGCGGTCCTGTCGCTCATCCTCATCGAGGTGTCGGGCTTCCGGGCCCTGGGGCCGAAGGGATACGCACGCACGATCTTCTATGCGCCCGAAGGCATGGGCCCCGTGGGCAAGGGCCTCATGATGGTGATCATGACGCCCGTGGAGATCCTGGGGAAGCTGGCCAAACCGTTCGCGCTGGCGATCCGTCTCTTCGCCAACATGAACGCGGGGCATTTCGTGATCCTGGCGTTGATCGGGCTCGCGGTGACCGCGGGTGCGATCTTCCATTCGACGACGTCGCCCATCCTGGGCGCGCTGGTGGCGGCGCTGCCCGTGCTCGCGCCCATCGTCATGGGAGTGGCCATCCTGGCCCTGGAGCTCTTCGTGGCCGTGCTCCAGGCGTACATCTTCGCCATGCTGACGTCCGTGTTCATCGGGCTCATCCGCCACGCGCACTAGCGCGGGCATACGGAGGAAACGAGAACGGGAGCGTGATCCACTCGGCGAGGCCCGAGAGGGCAAACGCCGACGCGCGTGTGGAGCCGGACTCATGCTCTCACGCTCTGCACTGAAGGGCGGGCGCGTCCGCCCGGATCGACGCGCTTTCGGACGGGGTCGCTCGGACCGTCCGTCGAACGTACCCGGCCGACCGGCCGGGGATGGCCGCGGGGCCGCAGGGAGGGCCCGGGTAGCGGCGGTGCCGTGCGGGGGAGA
>JAWOLC010000160.1:0-28369 GCA_033853925.1 Candidatus Eiseniibacteriota bacterium | reverse complement strand
GAAGACCGTGCGGGCGCCGACGCTTGCTCAGCGGCTGGCGGCCTCCGGGCTCAGAGCCCCACGTGGGTCGGCGCCGGCTCCCTGTCCTCGCCGGAGTTCTTCTCCTCGGGATGGAGGGGGCGCGGGTGGCGGGGCGGTGGGTGGTGGTGCCCGGCCGGCGTTCGCCAGGCGATCCGCCCCGCCGAGAGCGTGTCGACCGGCGCGTGCGCGCCCGTGTCCGCCGCCACGCGGCTCGCGCCCGTGTCGCGGGGGGCCGGCTGGGCGGCGACGGAGTCGCGCGCGCCGAGCCGGCCCTGCGCGCTGTCCCGCCCCGCTTCCCCGGGCGCGCCCACCAGGTGGGCGGCCATGAGCTGGGCCGCCGCCGGCGCCGGCTGGCTCACGCGCTCGAGGATCGCGGGGGCGTACAGGCGCAGGGCGGCGACGGGGAGAGAGCTGGTGAAGACGTACCGTCCGGACTCGGGGCCCTCGACCATGGCGCTGATCACCCCGTACCAGCGGCTGCCGATGTAGAAGACGAAGGCCGCCGTGCGGTTCACCGGCAGCGAGGCGATCAGCCGTCCGCCCCGCGCGAACTCGTCGTAGCGGTTGTCCCCCGAGCCCGTCTTGCCCCCCACGGGGAGCGTGTCGAGCGAGGCGGTGACGAAGGCGCCCTTGAGGCGCACGGCCGTGCCGTGGTCCACGACGCCGAGGAGCGTCTCGCGCACGACCTGGGCGATGGTCGGCGACAGCACCGGCCGGCCCGCCGCGGGCGCGGCCGCGAGCACGGTCGTGTACGGAGTCTCCGGCCCGAACGCCAGACGCGAGAGCGAGACCGGCGGCCGGTCCACCCCGTCGTTCATCAGGATGCCCATGAGGCGGGCGAGCGCCTCGGGCCGATCCGAGGAGCTGCCGATCGCGGTGGCGAGCGAGGGCACGAGCCGCGCGAAGGGGAAGCCGAGCCGGCGCCAGTACGGGGTCATGCGCGCGAACGCGTCCTCCTCGATGCGGATGCGCAGGCGCAGGTCCTGCGCGTGCCGGTTCGAGGTCCTGAACAGCCAGGTCGTGGCCTCGCGCCGCGCGGCCGCGCTGGCCGGCAGGAGGCGGTCCCACGGCCGCTCCGGATCCTGGGCGAGCTGCCCCGCGCACCACAGCGCCAGAGGATGCCGCCGCAGGAGGAAGGCGTCGTCCGAGAGGCTGAAGGCCGCGTAGACCTTGGCGATCCGCGTCAGCTCCGCCGGAGGCACGACCACCCCGTGCGCCCGCAGCCAGCGATCCAGCGCCGCGGGCGGCGCGCCCGGGTGCCAGGCATAGAAGAGCGTGGCCAGCCGCTTGGCCGAGGGCGTGCGCGGGCCGAGCATGAGCGCCTCGAGCTCCGTGGGCGAGAGCCCGCGCTGCCCGCGCCAGGCCCGGTAGAGGTAGGTGCGCGCCTCCTGGTCGCCGACCTCGGCGAGCAGGCGGAGGCGCGCCGGATCCTGGGGGTCGTCGAGCACCGCGTCGGCGTCGTAGGGCAGCCGCGCCTCGTGGTAGCGCACGATGTCGCGCATGAGCCGCACGAAGACCAGGTTCACCGAGCGGGCCACGGCCTCGCGCACGGGCAGCACGCGGTGGTCGTCGTCCCGGTCGAAGTTGTGGAAGACGTGCACGCCGCCGCCGGTGAAGAAGACCTCGCCCGGGTTGGCCGAGTAGGTGCGGTCGAGGGCGCGCTCGAGGAAGTCGTGCAGATCGATCCCGGGCGCCGCGGCCAGGGTCGCCGCCGCCCAGGCCGTGATGGGATCGGCCGCCGTGCCGGCGAGGCGGGCGAGGTCGCGGGGCGGCCGGCCCCCCAGCGAGTCGTGCAGCGAGGCCACGATCTGCAGATAGTGCGTGAGCGTGCGCAGCTTGGCGGTGCTGCCCAGCTCCATCTTCATGCTGCGGTTCACGTCGAAGGGCTGGGCGAGGTTGTCCACGTGCACGCGCTCGAGGTCACCCTGCGGGGAGCGCTCGTAGAGGAGCATGCCGTAGACGACCCGGCGCGGGTCGCCCGAGGCGAGCAGGTGCTCGCCGGTGAGCCCGTGGCTGGCCACGAAGGCGGAGTCGCGCAGCTCGCGGAACAGGGCCAGGGCGGAGTCCTGGAGCGCCTCGTCCAGCGTGCTCTCCACTTCGAGGTTCAGCCGGTCCAGATCGTAGAAGTTGGGCACGCCCAGGTTGCGCGCCAGCTCCGTGCGCAGCGAGTAGAGGGGCTTGCGCCGCGGGTCGAGCCTCTCCGCGGCGGGCACGGGCCGGCCGCGGAACTCGAGCGGCGCCGCCTGGACGGCCTGCGCCAGCGCGTGCGTCAGCACGTCGGCCCGCTCCAGCACCACCGCGTAGTTGGTCACCCGGGCATCCAGGGCCCGGCGGTCGTGGACGAGGTACTTGGTGGGGGCGCGCACGGCGTAGAGGAGGGCCAGCACGTGCTTCAGCGCCCGCGCCTTGGCCGGCGTCACGCCCGGCTCCTCCAAGGCGCGCTGCACTTCGCCCAGGTCCATCCCGAACCAGGCGAAGAGGCCTTCGCCCAGCCCGTTCACGGCCCCGTACCCCGGGGCCGAGGCGAGGGGCATGGTGTTGAGGTAGTCCACCACGATCGCCCGGCGGGCGGCGCGCGTGTCGGCCCCCTGGCGGTACACCTTCAGGCTGGCCGCGAGAATCTGGCGGAGCTTCTCCAGCGGCGAGTCGGTCCGTCCCCCGCCCGAGTGCCGGTACTTCTCGAGCTGGGTGGCCAGCGTGCTGCCGCCCTCCACCCGCAGGGGCAGGCCGACCCGATGGCCCGCATAGAGGAGCGTGGCCATGCCCAGCCGTCCCCAGTCCACCGTGGGGTTCGTGCGCGCGTCGGGGGACTGCCCGAGCTGCCGGTTCTCCATGTGGAGGAGGCTCGCGGTCACCAGCGAAGGAATGTCCTCGTAGCGGGCGAAGGTCCGGCCGCGAGGCGTGAGATCGTAGAGCGTGTCCCCGTCGGCGTCCGTGACGATCAGGCCGGCGTCGTCCGGCTCGTCGTACGGAGGCGTGATGCCCAGGCGGGCGGCCGCCTCGAGCGCGGGGGAGAAGCGGGCCTGCTCGAGCGTGCGGAACCCGCGACGCTCGAGCTGCCGCGAGAAGGCGGGGATGCGCGTGTAGCCGAGCCGCAGGTCGTAGGGGCCCTCCGAGGGGAACACGATCCGGGCGCTGGCCCCGCGGCCCACCTTCCACGTCAGATGCGACGCCAGCTCCGAGAAGAGCCGAGCCTGGAAGGCCGAGGTTCTGGCCTCGTGCCAGGCCAGGCCGCCCAGGGCCACCGCGAAGAGGACCGCCCACAACCACGCAGGCGGCCCCGAGCGCAAGGGCTCCGATCCATCGGGATCGGGAGCAAGATGGAAGATTCGGCGTAGTCGGTCGAGCATGCCTTGGACCTGGTAGGTATCGGCGCGAGCGGGGTCCGCGAAACTCCCGCGGGCGTGGAGCCCGAAGGGTTTGGATGCGTCGGCGCGCACACGGCACCACCCGACGAACGCCGCTCGCGAGGCGACCGCCGCCCTTGGGAGCGCCTCGAGCCTGGGCTACACTTCCCTCCCTCGCCGCGGGGCCGCGTGGCCGGCGCGCCGCCGGCAGGACGCCGCGGCGAGGCGCCACGATCCTGGAGTGTGCCGTGAGAGTCGCGTGCCTCGCCTCCCGATCCCTCGGGATGTCTCCGACCGCGATCCTGCTTGCTTGCGCGCTGGCGGCCATCGCCGCCCGGCCGGTCCGGGCGGCCGAGCCCGGCGGGCGCGCTCCCGTCGCCGAACTCGATGTCCCGCCATGCGTTCGAGCGGGCGAGGAGATCGAGCTGCGCTGGTCGGCACTGCCCGCGGGCGCCGACGAGATGGAGCTGCTGCTATCGCTCGACGGCGGGCGCAGCTTTCACGTACGGCTGAGCCCGGAACTCGAAGGGGACACGCGCAGCTTCCGCTGGCTCGTGCCCGACCTGCCGGCGGATCGGGCCCGGCTGCTGCTGCGCATCGGCGGCGAGGACGGCGAGCGCGTGGGCGCCCTGTCGCGCCCGTTTCGCATCCTGCACGCCGCGGGGGCGCCCCCGCCCGAGCTGGCGTTTCACGAGGGGCTGATGTGGACGGGGGTGGGAACGGATGAGGCGCGCCCGCGCTCGAGCCTCGATCCTCGCGAGCCGCTGTTGGGCCACGCCGGAGGTCGTCCCGCCGCGAGCCTCCCCGCCCCGGTAGTGCCCTTCGGGCGGCCGCTCACCGCGGGTCCCTCGCTCGGTCGCCCCGTGCCGATCGCCCGCCCGGCGGATGCCGGCGCCTTCGTCCCTCCGCGTCAGGCGCCCCTGCGGATCTGATCCGGTCGGCTTCCCCCGACCATTCGCCTCGGCAACGAACGTACGAAGTCCCGTTGCCCGGACGATTCTGTCTCCCCTCGCGCGAGGGCACCCATCGCCCGTGCCACTCTCGCGCCGCGGCTCGCGGATCGCCCGGACTCGACTCCGGAGGGCTCTCCATGTCTCGCAGGATGCGACTCGAACTTCTTCTCGCCCCTCTGCTGCTCCTGGCTGCTCCGAGGCTCGGCGCGGCGGGCGGCGGTCTCGGAGCCGCGCCGACTCCCTCCGCGCCCGCCCAGGCGGACACGCCGGTCGTCGTGAACCCGTTCACCGTCGTCGTCACGGCCACGCGCCAGACCATCCCGCTCAAGGAGAATCCGGCGGCCACGACGGTGGTGGGTCAGCAGGACCTCTCGAGCCTCCCTCGGGGCGTCGCCGCCGACGAGGCGCTGGCCGGCGTGCCCGGCATCCGCATCGACAATCAGGGCGACGGCGAGCGCGTCCACCTCTCGATCCGTGGCCAGGGCGTGCTCACCGAGAGCGGGGTGCGGGGCATCAAGGTGCTGCTGGACGGCCTGCCCCTCAACGATCCGACTGGCGTCGCCCCCGACCTCTACGACGTGGACTGGTCCACCGTGGACCGGGTCGAGGTCCTGCGCGGCCCGGCGGGGGCGCTCTACGGCGGCGGGGGCTCGGGCGGCGTGCTCAACATCATCACGCGCGACGGCGGCCCCGGCACGGCGCAAGGGCTGGCTTCGGGCGAGTTCGGCTCGTACGGCTTCTACAAGACGCTGGCCGAGGGCGGCGGAACCACCGGGAACGCCAACTACCGCGTCTCGATGTCGCACGCGGCCGCCGACGGCTGGCGCCAGCACACGAGCTTCTGGTCCGACAACATCTACGGAAAGCTGCACTGGACTCCGAGCGCGCGCGTCGACGTGCAGCAGATCCTCGCCTGGACCGATCACTACGAGGACAACGCCGAGGGCCTGCCGCGGGCCGTCGCCTGGACGGATCCCACCCGGGCCAACCCCGACGCGATCCCCAAGAACGAGTTCTACAAGGTCGGCCGCTTCACGGGCGGGCTCACCAGCCGCTTCGGCCTCGCGCCCGGTCAGGCCCTGAGCGTGACGAGCTTCTTCCGCGCCTGGAAGTACTTGGAGCCGCGCCCGAGCGAGATCATCCGGCGGCAATTCCTGGCTCCGGGCCTCTCCCTGCAGTACGACCTCGACCGGGCGGTCGGGCCTCTGCGCCACCACTTGAGCGTCGGCGGCGACGGGCAGTGGCAGTCCGTGGACGAGCTGCGCTTCGACAACCTGGGAAGCGCCCAGCAGGGGGGCCTGCAGTCCAACGAGAACATCGTCCAGCGCGCGGGCGGCTTCTTCGCGCTCGATCGCATCGAGCTGGCGCCGGGCTGGACCCTGATGCTGGGCGGCCGCTACGACGTCATCCAGAACCGGCTGCGCGACATCCTGAATCCCGAGGGCTCGCTGCGAAAGGACTTCGAGCGCGCCACGGCCCGCGCCGGGCTGGCCTGGGCGCCCAGCGCGCCGCTCAACCTGTACGCCAACGTCTCGACCGGCTTCCTGCCGCCGGCGACGGCGGAGCTGCTGAACAACCCCGCCGGGCCCAGCGGCTTCAACCAGTCGCTGACCTTCGCCACCTCGACGGGCGAGGAGGTGGGCGCGCGCGGCCTGCTCGCCTCCGCCTTCACCTACGAGCTGGCGCTCTTCCACCTCGAGACCGAGAACGACATCGGCCGCTTCCGGCTTCCGCCCTCGACCGGCCGCGGCGGCATCGACTTCTATCGCAACGTCGGGAACACGCGCCGATTCGGCGCCGAGGCACGCCTGGCCTGGCGGCCGATCCGCCGGCTCTCCACCGAGGTGGCCTACACCTGGTCGCGCTTCAAGTACATCGCGCCCGCCGCCATCGACGGCCACTGGCTTCCCAGCTCGCCAGAGCACATCCTGCACCTGGGCGCGGACTGCCAGGTGGCGCCGCGGCTCTCCCTCGGCGTGGACAGCGACATGCAGAGCCACTGGTGGGTGGACACGGACGGCCTGGCCTGGGTGCCCGGCTTCGCCCTGTGGGGCGCGCACGCCAGCTACCAGTGGCGGTTGGCGGGCCTGAGCGGCGATCTCTCCGTCGCGGCGAAGAACATCTTCGGCGCCTTCTACATGGCCTTCACCGAGCCGGACTTCGACGACACGGGCGGCGTGGTCGTGGACGTCTACAATTCGTATCAGCCGGGCCCGAAGCAGGAGTACTACGCCCGGGTGAGCGTCTCGCGGTAGCGAAGGCGGGCCTCGGCCGCTCCGGGCCGAACCCGATCCTCGGCCGTCGATCATGCGGCGCGGGGCCCTGACCGAGCCCCACGCCGTTTCCAGTGGCTAGTAGCCGTAGCCGCCGCCGCCGCCGCCACCGCCACCGCCCCCACTGCTCGCCGGCGCGTTGCTCGTCACCGTGTGCGTGCCGTCCAGGATCACCCAGTGCACCATGCCCCCCGGCCGGACCGTGACGGTGGCGGGGCGGAACATCATGTTGCTCGCCGTGTCCGTCACCACGCTGTCGCCCCCCGCGGCGACGATGACCGTGCCGATCATGCCGAGCGCCTGGTGGAAGTTGCAGTGATAAGGAACGGATCCGGCGACGTTGAAGACGTGATCGAAGCTGGTGGGCGCCGTGAGCGTGCCCGAGTCGAACGAGTTCGTGGGCGGCGCCGGCATCGTCGGGTTGGACTTCTTGGAGCACCCCGGTGCGCCGAGGGTCACGGCCAGAGCGCCAGCCAGCGAGGCGCCTAGGAGGAAACCGCGCTTCATCGTACTACCTCTCGGTTATCGGCCCGGGGAGCATCTCGGCCGACGCCGATCAGGTCTTTCGAGTCCGCTCACGGTCTGGGGATTCCAATCCTGCCTCGACGGTGGCCGAAGCCGGCAGCCCGGGAGGGTGCTCGGCGCCCTGGCGCAGGAGCAGAAGGGTGCGCTCCGTGGCAATACGGACGCCCGCCCACGGGGAAACCGCAGGCGGGCGTCCCGCCGTCGCGCCTCAGATCCCCAGCAGCGTGCGCCACCTCTCCCCGGCCACGCCTTCCTGGTCGAAGCCGAGGACCTCGCGGTAGCCCTGGATGTCCATGAAGCCGTGGCCGCTGATGTTGAAGGCGATCACCTTGGGCTCGCCGGTCTCCTTGCACTTCAGCGCCTCGTCCATCGCGCAGCAGACGCTGTAAGCGGACTCGGGCGCCGGCAGGAAGCCCTCCGTGCGCACGAAGGTGAGCGCCCGCTCGAAGACGTGCTTCTCGTCCGCGGGGTAGGCGACCGTGTCGATGAGGCCGCGGTGCCGCAGCAGGCTCAGGATGGGCGAGCAGCCGTGGTAGCGCAGGCCGTCGCCCTTGATGGGCACCATCTGGGCGGTGTGGCCGAGGGTGCACATCTTGAGGAGCGGGGTCATCTCCGCGTGGTCGGCGAAGTCGTAGCGGTACTCGCCCTGGAGGTTCGGTGCGGCCGCGCTCTGCGCGGCGATGAAGCGGGTCTTCTTGCCCTGGGTGAGCACCTCACCCAGGAAGGGCAGGGCGAAGCCGCCGAAGTTGCTCCCGCCGCCCAGGCAGGAGATCACCACGTCGGGATGGACGCCGACCTTCTCGAACTGCTTGCGGGTCTCGAGGCCGATGATCGTCTGGTGGAGGAGCACGTGGTTCAGGACCGAGCCCAGGCTGTAGACCGCGTCCGGGTCGCTCGCCGCGTCCTCGAGCCCCTCGGAGATGGCGATGCCCAGGGAGCCCGGATGCTCGGGATCCTGCTCGTAGAGCTTCCGGCCGAACCGGGTGTGCGGGCTGGGCGAGGGATGCACCTCGGCGCCGAGCATCTTCATCAGGCCGAGCCGCTCGGGCTTCCAGCGGTGGACGGCGCGCACCCAGAAGACGGTGCACTTGAGGCCCACGAGCGAGGCGGCATACGCGAGCGCCGTCCCCCACTGCCCGGCGCCGGTCTCGGTGGTCAGGCGCTTCTTGCCCTGCTTGCGCGCGTAGTACGCCTGGGCCAGCGCCGTGTTCACCTTGTGGCTGCCGGTGGGGCTGTAGAACTCCGACTTGTAGTAGAGCTTCGCGGGGGTGCCGAGCGCCTTCTCGAGCCCGAGCGCGCGGAAGAGCGGCCTCGGCCTGCCGGCCTGCAGGTAGAGCTCGCGCAGCTCTTCGGGGATCTCGATCCATCTCTCGGAGGACATCTCCTGCCCGAGGCATTCATGGATCATGGTCTTGGGCAGCTGCTGCACGCGCGAGGGCCCCTCGTCGGGATCCTTCGGCCCGGGGAGCGGCTCCGGAAGGTCGGGGAGGATGTTGTACCAGTGCGTCGGAAGCTCCCGCACGTCCAGCGGAATCTGCCTGGGTCCCTCGGTCATGACGAACCTCCCGCGGAGGAGAAGGGATGACGGCGATGGGTCGAGGCTCGGGGGAGCCGCCATCCTAACTCTTCGCCCCGCGCAGAGGCAGCGAGGCGCGCATGGCGCCGGGGGCCGCGCCGGCGGCGCCGGCTTCTTCCCTTTCGCCCGCCCGCTCCTCGCCCCGACCCTCCCCGGCTCGCGCCCCTCGCGCGAAGATCTCCGGCGGCTCCTCGGCCTCGCCGCGCCGATCGTGGTCGTGCAGATCGGCCTGGTGGCCATAAGCGTCGTGGCCACGATCATGGTCGGCCACGTGTCGGCGGCGGACCTGGCGGCCTTCGCCCTGGGCGAGCTGTACGGCACCGTGGTGATCCTGCTCGCCTGGGGCGCCCTGCTGGCCCTCGACCCGGTGGTGGCTCAGGCCGTGGGTGCGCGCGACGCCGACGCCGTCGCCCTCGGGGTGCAGCGCGGTCTCGTCCTCGCCCTGGGGCTCGCCGCGCTGGCGTCGCTCTGCTGCCTCCCCGTGCGCTCCGTGCTCCACAGGCTGGGTCAGCCACCGGAAGTCGTGCCGCTCGCCTCGCGCTACGTCCTGATCTCGATCGCCGGCACCCTGCCCTTCCTGGTGTTCATCGTCCTGCGCCAGAGCCTGCAGGCCATGGGGCACACGCGCGCCATCGTCGTCACCATCCTGGCCGCGGACGGGCTCCACCTCGTCCTCGGCTGGGCGCTCGTCTTCGGTCACCTGGGGAGCCCGCGGCTGGGCGTGGTCGGGGCGGCGCTGGCCGCGACGATCACGCGCTGGGCCATGCCGCTCGCGCTCCTGGGCCTGGGCCGCGGGGCGCTGCGCCCGGTCCTGCGACCGCTGCGCCGCGAGGCGCTGGCGGCGGCGCCGCTGGCGAAGATGCTGCGGCTCGGACTGCCGATCGGCGTCCAGCAGCAGCTCGAGTACGGCATCTTCGCGGTGGTGGGCCTGCTCATGGGCCGGCTGGGGACCGTGCCCATGGCGGCCCACCAGATCGCCCTCATGCTGGCGTCGGCGACGTTCATGGTCGCCCAGGGAGTCGGCTCGGCCGCCGCGGTCCTGGTGGGCCAGGACGTGGGCGGGCGCGATGGTCCCCGCGCGCGGCGCTCGGCCGCCGCCGCGCTCCTGCTGGGGGCGGCCTTCATGGTCTGCTCGGGGCTCGCCTTCGGGCTGCTCCCGGGCGCGCTGGCGGGATCGTTCTCGACCGACCCGTCGGTCGTGGCGGTGGCGACCCTCCTCCTGCCCATCGCCGGCCTGTTCCAGGTCTTCGACGGCGTCCAGGTGGTCGCGATCGGCGTGCTGCGCGGCGCGGCGGACACGCGGACGCCGCTGATCGTGAACCTGCTCGGCTACTGGCTCCTGGGCGTGCCGCTGAGCTGGTGGTTCGCCTTTCCGCTGCGGGCGGGGGCGGTCGGACTGTGGTGGGGGCTGGTCGCCGGGCTGCTGGTGGTGGCGCTGGTGCTGCTGACGCGCGTGCGCGCGAGGCTGCGCCGGCCCCTGGCCAGGTTCTCGCTGGACGAGGCAAAAGCGGCGACGGGCGCGTGATCGGGAGGCTCGCCCGCGCGCCCGCGTCGCCGCTCCCTTCGCCCTTGCGCCTCGCGAACGGGAACGGCTAACCTGCTTCACTCCGAGGAGTGCTCGCACGGGTCGGAGCGGCTCCCACCCGCGGAAGATCGCCCCGCCGGGGGCCGGGTGCGCGCAGCGCGGCTGCGGCCCACCGGGGAGACGAGGGCCACCTGCCCAGAGCGGCGGCTCGTACGCATGAAGGAGCGACCATGGAGCAGAGCAAGCACGTGACCTACGTTCCTGTCGACACCCAGATGAGGGAGTTCTCCATCCGCGCCCTCCTCATCGGCCTCGTCATGTGCGTCGTGCTGGGGGCGGCCAACGCCTACCTCGGACTCAAGGCGGGGATGACGATCGCGGCCACCTACCCGGCCGCGGTCATCGGCATGGCGGTGCTGCGGATCTTCAAGGGCTCGATCCTCGAGGAGAACTACGCCCGAACCGTCGGCTCGATCGGCGAGTCCGTGGCGGCAGGAGCGATCTTCACGCTGCCGGCCTTCATGATCGCGGGCGTGTGGACGCAGTTCATGACGCCGCAGCACTACATCGAGGCGGCGGCGATCCTGCTCGTGGGCGGCATCCTCGGCATCCTCTTCGTCACCATCCTCCGGCGGGTGATGGTGGAGGATCGGGAGCTTCCCTTCCCCGAGTCGGTGGCGGCGGGGGAGATCCACAAGGCCGGGCAGGGCGGGCAGACCGGGGCCAAGTTCCTCTTCTGGGCCATGGGGCTGGGAGCGCTCATCCAGGCGCTCAAGTCCCTGAACTTCTTCGCCGCGAGTTGGGAGCGGTTCGTCGCCTTCGCCAGCAAGAAGATCGTGCTCGCCAACGGCGCCTCGGTGCAGGCGGGGGGCGGCGCGCTCCTCAGCACGCCCGGGGTGAGCCCGGCCTACATGGGCGTCGGCTACATCATCGGGCCCAAGCTCGCGGCCCTGAACTTCACCGGTGGCCTGCTGGCCTGGGGGCTCTTCGTGCCGCTCCTCCTCTACTTCCTCGGGCCGCAGTTCGTCCTCTCCCTGCAGGGCACGGGCGCGAGCGTCACCTCCCACTCGGACTGGGTGGACATGGCCAACCGCGTGTGGCAGGGCATCGTGCGGCCCATCGCCATCGGCGGCATGCTCATGAGCGCGGCCTACACGCTGTTCAAGATGCGCAAGAGCCTCGGCTCCGGCCTCGCCCGCGCCATCGGGGACGTGAAGAAGGCCGCCACGGGCACGCACACCGCGGTGCGGACGGATCGCGACCTGCCGTTCAACTGGGTGTTCGTGGGCATCCTGCTCGCGGCCCTGGCGGTGCTGGCGATCTACTTCTACTTCACCCACCAGATCGTGGCCGCCGTCGTCGCGACCCTGGTGATGGTCATCGCCGGCTTCTTCTTCTCGGCGGTGTCGGGCAACCTGGTCGGGCTCATCGGCTCCAGCAACAACCCGATCAGCGGCCTGACCATCTCCACCCTGATCGTGGCCGCGCTGCTCATGGTGATCCTCGGGGTGAGCGGCATGCCGGGGATCGCGGCGGTGCTGGGCGTGGCGGCGGTCGCCTGCGTCACGGCCGCGGTGGCCGGGGAGATGCTCCAGGACCTCAAGGTCGGCTACATCCTGGGGGGCACGCCGTGGAAGATGCAGCTCGGCGACATGATGGGCGTGCTCGTGGCCGCGGCGGTGATGTTCATCCCGCTCTTCATCCTGAACCAGGGCGACATCAACCAGGGCGGGGCCGGTCTGGGAGGCCGGGCCTACCCGGCGCCCCAGGCGAGCCTGATGGCGATCCTGGCGAAGGGCATCGTCGGCCACGACATGGCCTGGCCGCTCATCATCGTCGGCATCCTCATGGCGCTCGGCTTCATCCTCGTCCAGGTGCGCAGCCCCATGCTCGTGTGCGTGGGCATGTACCTGCCGCTCGAGACCTCGTTCGCGATCTTCGTGGGCGGCCTCATCAAGGGCATCTTCGACGTGTTCGCCAGGCGCCGGGGCTTCAACGAGGCGCAGACGATCCGCGCCGGCAACAACGGCACGCTGCTCGCCGCAGGGCTCATCGCCGGCGAGGCGCTGATCGGGCTCCTCTTCGCCGCCCTGGCCGTGGGCAACATCCGTTACGAGAAGTGGCTCCCGGACGCGACCCGCGGCCTGATGCCTTTCCCCTTCGGCGTCAGCCTGCTGGTGTTCGTGGTGATCGGCTGGGTGCTGGTTCGTACGCCGCTCCTCAACGCCGGCCGTCCCGACGAGCCGGCGCCGCCGAGCGCCATGGTGTAGGGGCGACCCAGCGCGCGCTGGGCCGCGCCGAGATTCGACAGGATTCCCCGAGAAGGGGCGCGCGGCGGAGCGATCCGGCTCCCCGCGCCCTCCGCGCCCGGGGCCCCCGACCCGCGGGGAGCGTCGCGGGCCCGGGGCCGACCGGGCCAGGACCCGAGAAAGGAGAGTCGCCGTGCCGAGCGCGATCGCAGGGCTGAAGCCCGAACTCCTCTGGAAGTACTTCGCCGAGATCTCGAAGATCCCGCGGGGCTCGAAGAACGAGGCGGCCGTCTCGAAGTACGTGGCCGCCACCGCCCGGAAGCTGGGGCTCGAGGCGCAGGTGGACAAGTTCGGCAACGTCGTGGCGAAGAAGCCGGCGTCCCCGGGCCGCGAGAGCGCGCGCACGGTCGTGCTGCAGGGCCATCTCGACATGGTGTGCGAGAAGAACAAGGACAAGGTGCACGACTTCCTCAAGGATCCGATCGAGCTGGTGCGCAAGGGCAACGTGCTGATGGCGAACGGGACCACGCTGGGAGCCGACAACGGCGTGGCCGTGGCCACGAGCCTCGCCATCATGGAGGACCGCTCCCTCGAGCACGGCCCGCTCGAGTTCCTCTTCACCGTGGACGAGGAGACCGGGCTCACCGGCGCCAACAACCTCGGCCCGGGCTTCCTGACCGGCCGGACGCTCCTCAACCTGGACTCCGAGGAGGAGGGGGCGCTCTACGTGGGCTGCTCCGGCGGGCGGAACACCGCGGCCAAGTGGACCGTGGTGACCGACGCGGCGCCCGCGACCGCGATCGCCGCCGAGCTGAAGGTGACGGGGCTCAGGGGCGGCCACTCGGGCCTCGAGATCGACAAGAACCGCGGCAACTCGATCAAGATCCTGACCCGCGCGCTGATCGCCCTCTCGGGCCTGGGCGCGCGCCTGTCCGCGATCGAGGGAGGGAACAAGCACAACGCCATCCCGCGCGAGGCCGAGGCCCTGGTCTACCTGACGAAGAAGAGCTGGGACGACGCCGTGGCCCTGGTCGCGAAGCTCGAGCAGACGATCCGCGCCGAGCTGGGCAAGGCCGATCCCGACCTCAGGATCACGCTGACCCAGGTGAAGAAGCGCCGGCCGGTGCTCAAGAAGGCGCTGCATGCGAAGCTGCTGCACGCACTGGCGGCGCTGCCGCACGGGGTCATCAAGATGAGCTCCGACATCCCGGGCCTGGTCGAGACCTCGACGAACGTGGCCACGATCAAGACGGCGCCGAAGTCGGTGGACCTGGTGACCAGCCAGCGCAGCTCGGTGGCCTCGGAGATCGACGACATCTGCCAGAGCGTCGGGGCCGCGCTCGACCTCGGCGGCGCGCAGGTGAAGCACTCGGACGGCTACCCCGGCTGGAAGCCCGACATGGGCTCGGAGGTGCTGAAGGTCGCCCGCTCCACCTACGCCTCGCTCTATGGCAAGGAGCCCGAGGTGAAGGCGATCCATGCCGGGCTCGAGTGCGGCATCATCGGCGAGAAGTATCCCGGCATGGACATGGTCTCCTTCGGTCCGACCCTGGAGGGGGTCCACTCGCCCGACGAGAAGATCTACATCGACACGGTCGAAAGGTACTGGAGCTACCTGCTGGCCATCCTCAAGAACGTGCAGTAGCCGTCACCGCCGCGCGGCCACCGGCCCGGGTGCGAGCCGCCCGGGCCGGCCGCGCGCCACCCGCCCCGGCGGGGGATCCCACGCGTCTTCCCTCCCATGCCGCGAGGCCCACGATGAAAGGCAGTCGCTTCGCCACGGCACCGCCCTGCGCCGCGCTCCTGGCGCTGGCGCTCTCGACGCTCGCCGCCGCGCCCCCCGTCCGGGCCGCGGAGCTGCGCGTGCCCTACAGCACCTTCACGCTCGCCAACGGGCTCAAGGTGATCCTGCACGAGGACCACTCGCTGCCCATCGTGACCGTGAACACCTGGTACCACGTCGGCTCCGGCGACGAGAAGCCCGGACGCACCGGCTTCGCCCATCTGTTCGAGCACATCATGTTCATGGGCTCGCAGCACGTGCCCACCGGCGAGTTCGACCGCCTGCTCGAGGCGGCGGGCGGCGACAACAACGGCTCCACCACCGGGGATCGCACGAACTACTTCGAGGACGGTCCCACGAACGCGCTGCCGCTGATGCTCTGGCTCGACTCGGACCGCATGGGCTTCCTGCTGCCCGAGATGACCGCCGAGAAGGTGGACCTGCAGCGCGGGGTGGTGCAGAACGAGCGGCGCCAGTCCTACGAGAACCAGCCCTACGGCCTGGCCACCGAGAACGTCCTCAAGCGCCTCTATCCGGCCGGGCATCCCTACTCGTGGCCGGTGATCGGCTCGATGGCCGACCTCTCGGCCGCCTCGCTCGACGACGTGAAGGAGTTCTTCCGCCACTACTACACGCCGAACGACGCCGTCGTCTCGATCGCCGGCGACATCGATCCGGCCGCCACGCGCCGGCTGGTGGAGCGCTGGTTCGGCGCGATTCCGCGCGGCCCCGAGGTGAAGCGGGCGACCCCGGCGCCCTTCGCGCTCGGCGCGGACAGCAGCGGAGTCCTGGAGGACCGCGTCCAGGTGCCCCGGGTCTACGACGTCTGGCACTCGCTCAGGGCGTATGCGCCCGACGATGCGCCGCTGTCCGTCGCGGCCGAGATCCTGGGCGGCGGCAAGTCGTCGCGCCTCTACAGGCGCCTCGTCTACGAGCTGGAGATCGCCAGCGACGTGTACGCGTATCAGAACGGGCACCGGATGGACGGCGAGTTCTGGGTGGTGGCCACGGCACGGCCGGGGCACGGCCTCGGCGAGCTGCAGAAGGTGATCCTGGACGAGGTCCGCCGCCTGGCCGACGAGGGGCCGACGCCACGAGAGATCGGGCGGGTCGCGAACCAGGCCGAAGCGACCATGTTCGACGCCATGCAGAGGATCGGCGGCTTCGGCGGCCTCGCCGACCGGCTCAACGCCTACGAGTACTTCACGGGCACGCCCGACTACTTCGCGCGGGACCTCGAGCGCTTCCGCCAGGTCACCGCCGCCGACGTGCAGCGCGTCACCCGGCAGTACCTGGCGGACCCGCACAAGGTCGTGCTGAGCGTGGTGCCGCAGGGCAAGACGGACCTGGCGGTCAGCGAAGGGAGGAAGCCATGAGCACGCTCGTTTCGCTGGCGGTGCGCCGCCCGACCGCGGCCGTGCTGGTCGCGGGTGTGGTCCTGGCCGCCGCGACGCTGGCCTCGGCGGCCCCGGCCGCGGCGCCCACCAAGGGCGCGAAGGCCGCGCCGACCTCGGCCGTCACGCTCGACCGCTCGAAGCCCCCGGCGCTGGCGGCGCCCAAGACGCCGCGGCTCCCGGCCGTGCGGACGCAGAGCCTCGGCAACGGGCTCGAGCTCGACGTGGTCGAGATGCACAAGGTCCCGGTCGTGGACGTGACGCTGCTCGTGCGCGCCGGGGCGGCGCGGGATCCCCAGGACCTTCCCGGGCTCGCGACCTTCGTGGCCGGCATGCTCGACGAGGGCGCGGGCAAGAGGAGCGCCCTGGAGATCGCCGAGGAGGTGGACTTCCTCGGGGCCACCCTCGGCACCGGCGCCGGGCTGGAGAACGCCACGGTGCGCCTGCACTCCACCAAGGCGCGGCTGGCGCCGGCGCTCGATCTCATGGCCGACGTGGCGCTGCGCCCGGCGTTCGCGGACTCGGAGGTGGCGCGGCAGCGCGACCTCAGGAAGACCGCCATCCTGCGGCTGCGGGACCAGCCCACGGCCATGGCGCCGCTCGCCTTCTCCGCCATCGTCTACGGCTCGCACCCCTACGGGCACCCGCAGCAGGGGAACGAGGCCTCCACCGCGGCTCTCGACCGCGAGCGGATCACCCGCTTCTACGAGACCTACTACCGGCCGGAGAACGCCAAGATCCTGGTCGTGGGCGACGTGACGCCTGCCGAGGCGCGCCGCCTGATCGAGGAACGCTTCGGCGCCTGGGCGAAGGGCGAGGTGCCCGCCGCCCCCGTGGCCGACCCGCCCGCGCCGGCGCCGCGCACCTTCTACCTCGTGGACAAGCCGGGGGCCCCGCAGTCGGTGATCCTGATCGGCCAGGTGGGGGTGCCGCGCTCGACCCCGGACTACTACGCCTTGCGCGTGCTGAACACGATCCTGGGTGGGTCGTTCACCTCGCGTCTCAACCAGAATCTGCGCGAGACCCACGGCTACACCTACGGCGCGCGCTCGAGCTTCGACATGTACCGCCTGGCCGGGCCGTTCCGCGCCACGGCCTCCGTGCAGACCGCCAAGACCGACAGCGCCCTGATCGAGTTCTTCAAGGAGCTGCGCCGCATCCGCGACGAGGCCGTGCCGGCCGCCGAGCTGGCGAAGGCCAAGGCCTACATCGCCCTGGGCCTGCCCGGCGAGTTCGAGACCACGCAGGGGGCCACCGGGATGTTCCTGGATCTGCTGGGGAACGACCTGCCGCTCGACTCGTACGACACCTTCATCCCCAAGGTGAACGCGGTGAGCGCGGAGGACGTGCAGCGCGTGGCCCGGCGCTACATCGATCCCGATCGTTTCGCGGTGGTGGTGGTGGGCGATCGCCAGCAGATCGAAGCGCCCATCCAGGCGCTCGCCGAGGGCCCCCTCGAGCTGCGCGACCTGTGGGGCCAGCCGGTGAAGTAGGAGCGGGTCATCGCGCGGCGGGCTCGGCGCTCCGGCGCCGGGCCCGCCGCCGTCTCGGCGCGAGCCCCGCGCCGCGCACACCTTGCCGACGCGGCTCACCCGCTCGACCTCGGCCGTGCCGCCCCCGGGTGGGATTTCCAAGGTGGGGACATCCGAGCCCTGGTCGCGGGCTCCAAAGGTCGGAGCGCCGTCGCCAGAGGACACATCGGGCCGGAGGGGTTGGGACACTGGTGGGGAAGCAGGTGGGGGAGGCCCACGTCCAGTCGCTCGGCGAGGAGATCGCGAACAGCGTGAGCCACGGCGTGGGCCTGGTGCTCGCCGCGCTGGCTGCGACGGTCCTGATCGCGGCCGCGGTGCGCCGCGGGCATCCCGTGGGCGTCGTCGGGGCGGGCGTCTTCGGCGTGGCGCTGGTGCTCCTCTATCTCGCCTCTTCCCTCTACCACGCCGCTCCGCCGACCCGGCTCAAGGGCGCCCTGCGCGTCCTCGACCACTCGGCCATCTACCTGCTCATCGCCGGCACCTACACGCCCTTCACCCTGGGGCCGCTGCGCGGCGTCTGGGGCTGGTCGCTGCTCGGCGTGATCTGGGTCCTGGCGGCCGCGGGCATCACCCTGAACGCCATGAGCGGCGCGCGGCGCAGCCTGTTCTCCTCGATCTCCTGCCTGGGGATGGGTTGGCTCGTCCTCGTCGCGATCAAGCCGCTCTCCCTGCACGTTCCCCCCGTCGGCTTGGTCTGGCTGGCCGCGGGGGGAGTGGCCTACACGGCCGGCGTCGGCTTCTTCGCCGCGAAGCGGATGCCCTACTCGCACTTCGTCTGGCATCTCTTCGTGATCGCCGGATCGGCGTGCCACTTCGTGGCCGTGTTGCGGTACACCGGCTGAGCGTGCGGGCCGACGCGCAGCCGAGCCCCTGCGGCGAGCGGCCGAGGCGGACCGGGGCCGGTGCGCTTGCCTTGCCCTCGCGCCTGCGGCAGGCTGACCGCGCATTCCTCCCGGCCGCCGGTGTCCCGCCGCCCCCCCGACGCTCCGCGGCTGGGAAGGCCGTGAAAAGAGACGGAGCGGATGAGCGACAGAAGCGCTCGGCACGATCTGCGTCATCGGGGATCGCGAGCCTGTCACGCTGGAGTGGGTGATGGGTGACTACCTGCGACACCTGCGGCATCACCTGGCGCAGATCCTGGCCGACCCGGTGTAGCCGGGCGGCCCGAGTCGCCGCACCCTGGCAGCCGCGAAGGCCCCGGCCGCGAGGCGGGGAGGAGGGTCGCGTGTTCGAAGGAAGCCATGTGATCGTCTACACGCGGAACGCCGAGGCGGATCGGGCGTTCTTCCGCGACGTGCTCCGGCTGCCCTCGGTGGACGCGGGCGAGGGCTGGCTCATCTTTGCCTTGCCGCCGTCCGAAGTGGCCTTCCATCCCGCCCAGGAGAACGACGCCCACCAGCTCTACCTGACGTGCTCGGACCTCCGCGCCACGCTCGAGGAGCTGAGGGTCCGCGGCGTGGCCTGCCAGCGCCCGAAGGAGGAGAGCTGGGGGACGTGGACGGCGATCCCCCTGCCCGGGGGCGGCCGGATCGGCCTGTATCAGCCGAAACATCCGACGGCGCTGCGGCAGTCGGGCGGATGAGGGTGGGGCGGGTCGTGGAGCCGACGGGCAGCGCGGGACTGCGCGTCGCCGCGCTCGTCGCCCTCCTGCTCGTGCCGGTCGGGCGGGGTCCGGAGGCGGGCACGCGGGATCCTGCCGGTGTTCCTGCCGCCCGCGGCGAGCACGCCGACTCGTCGGCCGCTCGGCTCCTGGCCGCGCGCGGCAGATACCCCGCGCACTGGTGGACGCCCCAGCCCATGGAGGGCGCGCCGGCCTGGGAGATCCTGCCGCAGGCCGCGGGGCCCGGCGAGGTGATCGTCTCCAAGCGCCACGAGCTGGGTCTGCTCTCCAACTTCGCGGCCACGCCTTTCGTGTTTCGCGGGAAGCGCTACGCGAGCCTCGAGGGCTTCTGGCAGATGATGCTCTACCCCGAGGGCCCCCAGGATCCGCGGGCCCGCTACCCCGGCCTCGAGTGGGCGCACAGCCGCGCGCAGGTGGCGGGGATGAGCGGGTTCGAGGCCAAGCGCGCGGGCACGCTCGCCGAGCAGAACATGCGGAAGATGGGCATCGACTGGGTGTCGTTCGAGGGGCGGCGCTTCCCCTACCGGCCGGCGCGGCCCGGCCGGCACTACGCGTTGATCGTGGCGGCGACCTGGGCGAAGGTGCGGCAGAACCCCGAGGTGAGGAAGGTGCTCCTGGCGACGGGGGATCTGGTCCTGAAGCCCGACCACCGCGAGGAGCCCGACGCGCGGGCCGCGTGGCACTACTGTGACATCCTCATGAGCATCCGCACGGAGCTTCAGCGGGAGAGGAGACGAGCGGGCGCCGCCGGCCACGACGGACGCCGGCCGCCCGGATGACTCGGGCGCACTCGAAGGCGCGCGGGGGATGACCGCGGCCGCCGTGGCCGAGCGCCGCCGCCGGCCGGGGGAGCAGGGGAGAGCATGACGAGCGGGCGGATGGAGGCGTTCAGCGACGGCGTGATCGCCATCCTCATCACGATCATGGTGCTCGGGCTGAAGGTGCCGGTGGGCAGCGATCTCGGCGCGCTGCGCCCGGTGGTGCCGACGCTGCTGAGCTACGTGCTGAGCTTCGTCTTCCTCGGCATCTACTGGAACAACCACCACCATCTCTTCCAGGCCGTCGAGCGCGTGGACGGCCGCGTCCTCTGGGCGAACCTGCATCTGCTGTTCTGGCTGTCGCTGGTCCCGTTCGTGACGAGCTGGGTCGGCGCGAATCACTTCTCGGCGCGGCCGGTGGCCCTGTACGGAGCCGTGCTGCTGATGGCGGCGATCGCCTACTTCCTCCTCGTCCACGCCCTCATCGCGCTGCACGGGCCGAAGTCGGTTCTGGCGACGGCCCTGGGTGCGGACTTCAAGGGCAAGATCTCCATGGTGCTCTACCTCGCGGCGATCCTCCTGTCGTTCCTCGACGCGCGGCTGGCCTTCGCTCTCTACGTCCTGGTCGCGGTGATCTGGCTCGTCCCCGACCGCCGCATCGAGCGGACCCTGCGCGGCTGAGAGCGGCCGAACCTCGCCTGCCGGGTCGGCGCCTCGCCGGGAGCG
This sequence comes from Candidatus Eiseniibacteriota bacterium, assembly GCA_033853925.1. Taxonomy (GTDB): domain Bacteria; phylum Eisenbacteria; class RBG-16-71-46; order RBG-16-71-46; family RBG-16-71-46; genus JANXPZ01. The sequence continues at coordinate 8,086 of JAWOLC010000160.1, read as the reverse complement.
CCGCGGCGTCACGGGGCGGCGCTCGCGCCCCGCGCCGCTGGTGCGGTAAGGTACGGTCGTATCCGTCCGCGGGCGTCCTCGACCCCAGCCGGCCCGCTCCGGCCTTCGGGAGGCTCATCGTGATCGCAGGCCTCGCCAAGTTCCTGCGCTCGCTCCGCGAGTACCGCGCGTCCTTCTGGACCGCCAACGTGTCCGAGCTGTTCGAGCGCATCGCCTTCTACGGGATGACGACCATCCTGGTCCTGTTCCTGACGAAGTCGCGCGGGTTCGACAACTCGGTCGCCATCAACATCGGCGGCTACTTCGGGCTCTTCACCTACGGGCTCGCGGCCTTCTCGGGCTTCCTCGCCGACGCGCTGGGGTACCGGCGGGCCATCCTCCTGGCCTACGTGCTGCTCGCGGCGGGCTACTTCCTCGCCGTCACGGTGCACGGGACGGCGCCCATCCTGGGCGCGCTGCTGCTGGTGGCCTTCGGCGCCTCGCTCATCAAGCCGTCCATCACGGGCACGGTGCAGAAGACCTGCACCGAGCCGCAGCGGGCGATGGGCTTCTCGATCTACTACACGCTGGTGAACATCGGCGGCTTCATCGGCCCCAACCTGGGCGGGCAGATGCGCGACCACGTGGGCGTGGAGGCGGCCTTCTACTGCAGCACCGGGGCGGTCGTGCTCGCCTTCCTCCTCGTCCTGTTCGCGTTCAAGGAGCCGGTCGCGCCGGCCGGCGAGCGCAAGCGCTTCGGCGCCTTCCTGGCCGACTTCGGGCGCGTGCTGCTCAACTGGCGGCTCATGCTGCTGGTGCTCATGGTGGCCGGCTTCTGGAGCATGTTCTACCAGTTCTACGGCCCGCTGCCCCTCTACCTGACGGACGACCTCGAGGTCTCGAGCGGGGCGCTGGGCTTCGTCGTCTCGCTCGACGCCCTGGCCATCGTCTGCCTGCAGGTGGTGGTCGGCTACCTGGTACGGAACCTCGTCGCCGGGCGAGCCGTGTTCATCGCGGCCCTGGTGGCCTCGGCCGGCATCGCCGTCATCGGCCTGGCGCCCTCGATCTGGGTCGTGGGCGCGGGCATCCTCGTCTTCTCGCTGGGCGAGATGATCTACTCGGCGCACTTCTATCGCTACCTGGGCAGCATCGCGCCCCCCGACCAGGTCGGGATGTTCATGGGCTTCGCCTTCCTGCCGATCGCGATCGGCTACTGGCTGGCCGGGCTGATGGGCGGGCCGGTCTACGCGTACTTCAAGGACACGGTGCACCGACCCCAGCTCATGTGGTTCGTCTTCGCGGCGGTGGGCGTGATCGCGGCCTTCGGCATGCTGCTGCTCACGGCCACGCAGCGCCGCGCGGTGGCGGCGCCCGCGGACGCGGCGTAGGGGAGGGGCGGGTGCATCGCCTCGACGCCATCTTCAAGCCGCAGCGCATCGCCCTGCTCGGAGCCTCGCCGAATCCGCGGAGCGTGGCGGGCACGGTGCTGCGCAATCTGGTGGGCTCCGGCTACCGTGGCGTCGTCTACCCCATCAGCCCGGTCCAGGAGTCGGTGCTCGGGGTGGCCTGCTGGCCGAACCTCGAGAGCCTGCCCCGGCGCCCCGACCTGGCGGTGGTCTGCTCCCCGGCCGTCGAGGTGCCGGCGGCGGTGCGCGCCTGTGGCGAGGCGGGCGTGCGGGGCGTGGTCGTCGTTTCCGCCGGCTTCCGCGAGACCGGCCCGGAGGGCCTGGCCCTCGAGGCGCGGGTCCTCGAGGAGGCGCGCCGCTTCCCCGAGCTGCGCCTGGTGGGGCCCAACTGCCTGGGCTTCATCGTGCCCGACCTGGGCCTCAACCTCACCTTCGCCTCGGGCATGCCCAAGAGCGGCAGCGTGGCCTTCGTCTCGCAGTCGGGCGCGCTCTGCGCCTCGGTGCTCGACTGGGCGATCGAGCAGGGTCTGGGGTTCTCCTATTTCGTCTCCGTCGGCAACATGCTCGACGTGGACTTCGGCGACCTGATCGACTACTTCGGCGAGCACGAGAACACGCGCTCGATCCTGCTCTACGTCGAGTCCCTCAGCGACGCCCGCCGCTTCCTCAGCGCCGCCCGGGCCTTCGCCCGCTCGAAGCCGATCGTGGCCTACAAGGCAGGCCGCTTCCCGGAGTCGGCGCGGGCCGCGGCCTCGCACACCGGGGCGTTGGCCTCCGAGGACGAGGTCTTCGACGCCGCCTTCGCGCGCGCCGGCATCGTGCGCGTCTACGAGATCGCCGACATCTTCCACTGCGCCGAGCTGGTGGGGCGGTACCGCACGCCCGCGGGCCCACGGCTGGGGATCGTGACGAACGCCGGCGGACCGGGCGTGATGGCCCTCGATGCCCTGATCGCGCGGCGGGGCGTGGTGGCGACGCTGTCCGCCGAGACCCTCGCGGCGCTGGACGAGAGCCTGCCGCCCGCCTGGTCGCACGGCAATCCCGTGGACGTGCTCGGCGACGCCGGCTCGAAGCGCTATGCGCGGGCGGCCCAGATCGTGGCCGCCGACCCGGGCGTGGACGCCGTGCTCGCCATCCTCACCCCGCAGGCGATGACCAATCCGACGGCGACGGCCATGGAGCTGGGCGAGCTGGCCGCGAAGACGAGGAAGCCCATCCTCGCCGCCTGGATGGGAGGCGGCAGCGTGCGCGAGGGGCTCGAGATCCTGGCCCGCGCGGGAGTCGCCTCCTACCCGACGCCGGCCGAGGCGGTGCAGGCGTTCATGACGCTCGTCCGCTACGCGCGCAACCTGGAGGCGCTGCACGAGACGCCGCGCGAGATCCCGGTCGAGTTCCCCCTGGACCGCGGCGAGCTGAAGGAGCGCTTCGCCGCGCTGCTCCCCGCCGAGGGCGACACCCTCTCCGAGACCGTCTCGAAGGCGGTGCTCGCCGCCTACGGCATCCCCGTGACGCTGCCGGTGGCCGCCGCCGACGCGGATGCGGCGGCGCGGACCGCGGAGCAGCTCGGCTATCCCATCGTCCTCAAGGTGGACTCGCCCGACATCACCCACAAGAGCGACGTGGGTGGCGTGGCCGTGGACCTCGCGGACGCGACCGCGGTGCGCGCCGCCTACGCGCGCATCGTGGACGGCGCCCGGCGGCTCGCGCCCACGGCCCGGCTGCGCGGGGTCACGGTGCAGCGCATGCTGCGCGCGCGCGACGGGATCGAAATGATCGTGGGGGCGCGCCAGGACCCGGTCTTCGGCATGGTGATCCTGGTGGGCATGGGGGGGATCACGGCGGAGGTGCTGCGCGACCGCTCGCTGGGGCTGCCGCCGCTCAACGAGCGCCTGGCGCGGGGCATGCTCGAGACGCTCCGCGCCTGGCCGCTCCTGCAGGGCTACCGGGGTCGCCCGGGCGTGGACCTGGATCGGCTGATCGAGGTGCTGATGCGGGTCTCGTACCTGGTGGCCGACCATCCCGAGATCCGCGAGCTGGACGTGAACCCGCTGCTCGTCACGCCCGACCAGGTCGTGGCGCTCGACGCCCGCCTCATCGTGGACCGCGAGCGGCTCGAGCACCCCGGGAAGCCGTACGCCCATCTGGCCCTGCGGCCCTACCCCGAGGAGCTGGTGCGGCCGGCGCGGCTCGCGGACGGCGAGCCGCTCACGCTCCGGCCCATCCGCCCCGAGGACGAGCCGCACTGGATGGCCATGCTCGCGGCCTGCTCGCGGGAGACCATCTACATGCGCTTCCGCTACATGTTCCAGTGGTCCATCCACGAGGCGGCGACCCGCTACTGCTTCACCGACTACGATCGCGAGATCGCCATCGTCGCCGAGCGCGAGGCGGGCGAGCCGCGGCTGGTGGGCGTGGGGCGGCTGGTGGCCGACCCGGAGCACGAGACGGCCGAGTACGCGGTGCTGGTGGCCGACGCCTGGCAGAACCGCGGCCTCGGCGGCGTGCTCACCGACTACTGCGAGGAGATCGCGCGCGGCTGGGGTCTCAAGCGCCTGGTGGCGCAGACCACGGCGGACAATCCGCGCATGCTCGCGCTCTTCCGCAAGCGCGGCTATCGCCTCGAGCCGGACGAGGACGGCCTGATGAAGGTGGAGAAGGCGCTGTAGCGCAGCGTCCTACCGCCGTCCCTTCGCGAATCGCTCGAAGCGGTAGGCGATGGCCGGGTCGTCCTCCACCTCGTAGGCGATCTGGGCGACGAGCAGTGCGAAGGGCTCGAGGTACCGGGCCATCCGCAGGGGCCCGACGTCCACGGGAGCGAAGCCCACGTCGCGGATCAATCCTCCCGCCACCTCCTTGGCCCCCCGGTCGTCCCCGCAGTACGCGAGGGCGGGGCGCCTGGCCTTGCGCCGCGCCGCGAAGACGTCGAACAGCACCTCGCTGGGCACGGTGCCGAAGGCGGAGACGACGTGGGCCCGAGGGACCTTCCTGGCGAGCGCCTCCGCGCCCGACGAGGTGTGGGCGACCACGAGCGCGGTGTTGGCCGCATTCATCGGCAGCGAGCAGCTCAGGATCACCTTGCCCGACACCTCGCCGGCCTGCTTCAACACCGGGTCGATGCGAGACCAGTGCACGGCCAGCAGCAGCACCTCGGAGGCCCGGGCCGCCTCGCCCGGCGTGCCGGCTCGCGCGTGCCCCGGCGACTCGCGCGCGAGGCGTCGCAGCTTCCGCTGGCTGCGCGCGTAGCTGAAGACCACCTCGTGCCCGGCCTTCGCGAAGAGGGTGCCGAGCTTCCCGCCCATCAGACCGGAACCGAGAATGCCGATGCGCATTTCACGCCTCCCTCCTTGGGGTCACTCCTCCCGCGGCCCGTCTCCCGGGGAGCGGGAGACGACGATGTGGGTGACCGTGTCCCAGGCGTTGTGGATCCCGATGAGCAGCAGCCCCAGCGCGGAGGCGCCGACCACGTACAACGCGGGCCTCGGGGCCGCGCGCAGGAGGAGCGCCGCCACCGCGAGGGCGAGGTAGGCCGCGCCGGGCAGGATCGTGAACCAGAGCCAGTCTTCCCACACCGGCTCGTAGCCCGACTGGCGGCGGGCGCGCCGGAACACGAGCGCGCCGTAGGCCAGCCCCCCGAGACCACAGACGGCGAGCGCGACGGAGGCAGGGAAGAGCGACGGCCAGGGGGCGCTCATGACGGCCGACACGAGCAGCGCCCCCGTGAAGTGCACGACGGTCGGCGTGCCGAAGGCGCTGAGCGAGCCGGCGTCGGTGCGCCTGCGCATGCCGGCGATGAGCGTGATCACGACGAACTGGAGGCCGATCAGCGCCGCGCCGGAGGAGCCGACGATGACGTAGTAGCTCTCCCAGGCAGCCAGGCGGGGATCGGTGGGCCCCATCAGCAGAGTCCTCCCCTCGACGTCCGACCCGCCGGGGCGCCTCCCGAGCCTCCCGCCCCGGCGGTGCACGGGCCGGAGGCTCCGGCCGCCGGCGTCATGAGCGGTCCACCATCCCCATCTGCTTCTCTCCGTAGCGCGGTCCGGAGATCTTGTCCGGGCCGAGCGCCGCGTCGAGCGTGGCCATCTCCTCGCCGCCGAGCGACAGATCGGCGGCAGCCGCGTTCTCCTCGAGATAGCGCCGGCGCTTGGTGCCCGGGATCGGCACGATGTCGGGGCCCTTGTGCAGCAACCAGGCGAGCGCGATCTGCCCCGGAGTCGTTCCCCGGCGCGCCGCCATCTCTCCCACGACCGACGCGGCCCGCATGTTGGCATCGAAGTTCTTCCCCTGGTACCGCGGATCGCCGCGCCGGAAGTCGCCCTCCGGATACTCCTCCGCCCGCCGCACGGCTCCCGTCAGGAAGCCGCGGCCGAGGGGGGCGAACGGAACCAGGCCGATGCCCAGCTCGCGCAGCAGGGGGATGATCCGCAGCTCGAGGTTGCGCTCCCACAGCGAGTACTCGCTCTGGAGCGCCGCGAGCGGATGCACGGCGTGCGCGCGGCGGATCGTCCCCTCGCCGGCCTCGGAGAGGCCGAGGAAGCGCGCCTTGCCCTCGCGCACGAGCGCGCTCATGGCGCCGACGACGTCCTCGATCGGTACCGTGGGATCCACGCGGTGCTGATAGAGCAGGTCGACATGGTCCGTCTGCAGGCGGCGCAGCGAGCCCTCCACCGCCTCGCGGATGCGTGCCGGGCGGCTGTCCACGCCGGCGATGGCACCCTTCTCGTCGAACCGGAAGCCGAACTTGGTCGCGATCGCGACGCGGTCGCGCCGATCCTTCAGGGCGCGGGCCAGCAATTCCTCGTTCGCGTAAGGCCCGTACGCCTGGGCCGTGTCGAAGAAGGTGACGCCCAGCTCGATGGCCCGATGGATGGTGGCGATCGACTCGCGCTCGCTGCGCTCTTCGGGGGTGCCGTAGGACTGGCTCATCCCCATGCAGCCCAGCCCGAGCGCCGACACCTCGAGGCCACTGCTACCCAGTCTGCGCTTCTGCATTGCTGGATCTCCTCTGCCTCTTGTCGCGGCCTCCCTCCCGGAGTGCCCGACGCGTGGGCCGGTGCATGATCTCGCTCACGTCCACGCCCACGCGCCGGCTCATGGCAGACGCCGTCGCTCACGCCGCGCCTGCTCCCTCGTTCCGTCAGGTGCGCCGCCTGCCGGCTGCTCCCTCGCAAGGTGCGCCAATCTACTCGCCGGACGCGCAATGGCAAAGCGGGAGAGCCGCCCCGGGAGCTGGCTGGGCTCTGGATCGGCCTCGCAATGGCCGCGATTCGCCTGCCGGGTCGCGAGAGTCGCCCATGTCGCCGCGGTCAGGCCCCCGGCGGCAGGGCATGTCGAGGCTTTGCGAAGCCGCAGAGTGCCGCTCGCACCCGCTGCTCGAGAGGGGCGTCGGGAATCGTCTCGCACCGCGCGGCCGCCCGGCGCGCTTCGTCGGCACGGAAGCCGAGCGCGCGCAGCCAGGGAACGACCTCGGCCACCGCGGCGACCTCACGCGCTCGCTCCGCGGCGGCGACCTCGCGCGCTCGCTCCGCCACGAGGGCGGCGTCCTCCGCGCCGACCTGGGCTCGCGCTGCCCTGCTGCTCCGCGCCGCCTCGCGCTTCCGGCTCATGAAGCCAGCGCTGAACGTGCACTCGGCAGCGTACTGATTGTGCGCTCGGCAGCGGAGCCGGGTGCCGCTCACGGTTGCGCGGCCGCCGCGGGCCACGGGTTCCACGTGATCGTACTCGAGCCGGCTCCGCGCCGGGCAGCGCTTGCCGGACGCACTCGTGAACGTGCACTGCCCCCCGTCCCGCTCCCAGACCGCGCGCCGCACGTGCGCCGGGATATGACGCGGGTTCGCGTTCGTGCGTCGCCGCGGGCTCGCGACCCCGCCCTGCGGCCGCGGGCGTGTGGTCGCCGCGAACTTGCGCCGCTCGAGCTGACCAATCAGGGCATCGAGGGCGCGATCGATCACCTGGGCGATCTCGCCGGAGGGGATCGTGTGGCCGAGGAGCGCCCGGGCGTACTCCAGCTTGTCGTAGGTGCTCTGGCCGACGGTCAACTGTAACGCGAAGCGCTGCGCGGCGATGGGGGCCACCTTCAGCCGGGAGGCGGCCGAGGCAACTCGCTCTGGAGCGAGTTGCGGCTCTCCGGACGAGCAAGTACCCGCTCGCTCTGGAGCGAGTGGATCGTCCCGTCGGGGCGGGGCGGCGGGCAGGGCCACGACCAGCGGCAGCCGCTCCGAGCGGGGGAAGCGCTCGGCCAGGAGCGCCTCGATCTCGGCCTTCCTCTTGCCCGCGGCGGCACCGAGCAACTCGGCCGCGTTGGCCCGCGTCAGGTGCGGCGCGAGCAGGAGCACGCCGGTCAGGTGCAGCCGCCCGTGGGCGAGCATCGGCAGGATGGCCGGGAACTGCCGGGCCGCTCGCGCCGCCCCGATGCGCCGGTAGGCGGCGTCGTCGGACATCGAGAGCTCCCCCACACAGTAGGCGTGCATGGAGGGATAGGCCGCCGGCAGGTAGAGCTGGCGGGCGTCGAACTCGGCGAGGTGGGCGAGCAGGGCGGCGGTGGTGGCGCGATCCTGAGAGACGAGAGTGACCAGATCGCGCAGCAGGGCGCCGTCAGTCAGGTGGGAGAGCGAGTACTTGCTCACGGTCGTGACTCCGCGGGGGCGGGTCGCGGGAGCACCGGTCTTTCATACCATGCCCGTTCGCGGCGCTCCGAGAGCCCG
>JAWOLC010000159.1:0-26468 GCA_033853925.1 Candidatus Eiseniibacteriota bacterium | reverse complement strand
GCGGCCGGCCGTCGCTACTCCTTCACTCCGACCCACAGCCCGTCCCCCAGCGGCACGATCACCGAGCGCAGACCCGGCGTGCGGGCCATGAGGTCGTTGAAGGCGCGCATCGCCGAGACATTGGCATCCGTGGCGGGCTCCTCGAGGAGCTGGCCGAAAGCCAGGGCGTTGTCCGCCAGGATCAGCCCGCGCGAGCGCACGATCCTCAAGCACTCGCGAAGGTACTTGGGGTAGCTCGGCTTGTCGGCGTCGAGGAAGGCGGCGTCGGCGAAGTTCCGGGCGAAGCCCGGCAGCACCTTGGCGCCCGCGCCGCGGTGCACCACCACCTTCGTCGCCACGTCCGAGCGGGCGATCCAGCGCTCGGCGAAGTCCGCGTGGCGCGGGTCGATCTCGATCGTGTGGACGCGGCCCTCCGGCGGCAGCGCCCGGGCCATGACGATCGCCGAGTAGCCCGCGAGCGTGCCCACCTCCACCACGGTTCGCGCCCCGGCCAGGCGCAGCAGGATCTGCACGAGGCTCGCCTGCTCGGGCGCGATCCAGATGGGCGGCAGCCCCAGCGCCCGGGCCGCTCGCTTCAGCTCGGCCAGGAAGACGTCGTCGCCCGCCGTGTGCTCGGCGACGTAGTGGACGAGGGCTTCGGTGAGACGCGTGGCTTCTTCGGACACGGAACCTCCGATCAGCGGCGGGCGGACGGGGGCCGCTCGCGCAGGAGCACGGCTCCCGCGTGGGCGCCCACGAAGGTGAGCACCAGCATCGTCGCGCTCAGATGGAGCGCCGAGAGGAGCGTGGGATAGTGCGCGGCCGGCAGTCCGCGGACCAGGCGGTCGCGATACCAGAACGCGCCGAGGGCCAGGCCGGTCAGGTTCGTGAGCGCCATGAACGTCGCCGCCAGGAGCCCGAGCAGGTAGTCGGGGCGAGCCCGCAGGGGCCGCACGCGCAGCCAGTGCCGCCACTGGTAGACGATCCAGAGCAGCACGAGGGCGAAGCCCGCCACCACGTGCAGCGTCTCCCCCGGGGCCGAGCCGAAGGCCAGTCGGGCGCCGAAGAGGAGCAGGCCGCCCACCGCCTCCACGGCGAGCAGCGCCCAGACGGCCACGAGCAGCGGCGCCCGCCACCGCCGCGCCCGTGAGACGGTCTCGCCCCGGGCCGCGGACGCCGAGGGCGCGATCGTCAGTCTCGCGGGCGCGGGCGGCACGCCGCCAACTGGCTCAGAGGAGGTAGTGCGCGACGAAGATGCCCTCGCCGGAGAGCACACTCACCAGCCACACGACCAGGAAGCCGAAGGTCAGTCCGGGGCGGTCGCGGAAGAAGTAGCGCTCGCTCCTCTGCTCCTGCCAGGCGAACACGCCGAGCATGACGAACACGAGGTAGGCGAGCAGGGAGAGGAGGCCGTGCGAGGCGTAGGCGAGCTTCATGCCCGCCGCCATCGGCGGTCCGCCCCCCGCCGAGGCCTGCGCCGCGCGGGTGGCCATGTACATCACGTTCACGAAGGCCTCGAAGAGCGCGACGGTGAGGAAGATCCACAGCGCGAAGCGCCGGCGGGTCCAGTTGCGGCGGACGATGTACAGCACCCCGGCCGTGACGAGCAGCTCGCTCGCGGCGGAGAAGACGCTGAAGGCGGGCACGTGCATGTCTCCTCCTGATGCCGGGAAGCCCGGCGAGGCTACGACACCTGCGGCGCCCGGCGGTCGAGCGCCTCCCGGAGCTTCTGGGCCACCTGCTCGACGCGGTAGGGCTTGGCCACGAAGCCCATCGCCCCGGCCGCCATCCACGACGACTGGCTCTCGATCGTGGCGTAGCCGCTGGCGATGATCACGGGGAGCGTGGGCGCCAGCCCGCGGGCGGCGCGCAGCACGCTCTCTCCCGACATCCCGGGCAGCGTCAGGTCCAGGAGCACCACGTCCACGCGCGGCTCGCCCTTGCGCAGGATCTCGAGCGCCTGCTCACCGGTCTCCACCGCCAGCACGTCGAAGCCGTGTTGCTGGAGCCCCGTGCGGGCCAGGGCCCGCAGGCCCGGCTCGTCGTCCACGACCAGCACGGTCTCGTGGCCGTGCGCGGTGGCCGTGGCCGGCACGAGGAGCGGCGCCTCCTCGGGCACGTCCACCGGGAAGACCACGCGGAAGGCCGCACCGTCCTCGGTGGGCTCGGTCACGAGCCAGCCGCCGTGGGCCCGGACGATGTCCTCGGCCATCGTCAGGGTGAGCCCGGCACGATCGGCCAGGGGCTCGACCACCGTGTGGCCCTCGCCTCCCGGCGTCGCCCGCAGCTCGAGGGCCACCGCGTGCCGGAAGTCCCCGGCTTCGTGCGGCTCCTCGGGGGGGCGCGCCTCGTCCAGCAGGCGCGTGGCCAGGGTGAGCGTGCCGCCCGTGCCGAGGTGCTCCCGCACCTCCTGGGTCAGGTTGACGAGCGCCTGCTGGAGGAGCAGGGCGTCGCCGAAGAGCAGGGGCAGATCGGGCTCCAGCCGGAGGACCAGGGAGACGGACGGATCGAGGGCCGTGCGCAGGAGCTGATAGGCGTCGTCCACCACCCGGTTGAGCTGCACGGGCATGCGCTCGAAGCGCGACGTCCGGCTGAACTGCAGCAGCGCCTCGGTGAGCCGCGCCGCCCGCTCGGCGGCGCTCACGATCTGCGCGACCAGGTCGCGCCGCCCGTCCTCCGCCGGCGTCCGCTCGAGGAGCAGGGAGCCGAAGCCCAGGATCGTGCCGAGCAGGTTGTTGAAGTCGTGCGCGACCCCGCCGGCCAGGCGCCCCATGCTCTCCATCTTCTGCGCCTGCGTGAGCCGGCGCTGCATCACCCAGCTCGTGGTGATGTCCTCGGCGGTGAAGATGCGGCCCACGATCGCGCCGTGCACGTCGCGGAGCGGGCCCGCGTAGGTGCGCAGCACGCGCATCGGCTCGTGCAGCTCGGCCACGAATTCCTCGACCTCCTCGCTCACCAGCCGGTGCGCCAGGTCGGCGGCGGCGCCCGCGCCCTGCAGGAGTCGGAGCAGGTCGGGCGTGGTCTTCGCCAACGGCGTGCCCGGCCGGATCGGCTCGTCGAGCCGCAGCATCTCGGCCAGCCGCCGATTGCAGAGCACGACCTCGGGCCACTCGCGCCGCAGGCGCACGACCAGCACCCCGGCGGAGATCGTGTCGAGGATGTGGCGCAGATGGGCGCGCGCGTCGGCCAGGTCGACCTCGAGATCGTGGCGCGTGCTCAGGTCCTCGATGAAGCCGTGAGCGCGGTCCGCCCAGCCGCGCTCGCCGCGCACGGGGATCACGTGGTTCACGAGGTGGGGCAGATCGTGGCGGTCGCGGTGGACGCCGGTGAAGTGGATGTCGAAGGGCCGGCCTCCCGAGACGCCGGCGCGGAACTCGGCGCGCACGCGCTCCCGCTCGCTGGGGTGCACCAGCTCCTCCCAGAGCTCGGGGCGCTGCAGGAAGGCGGCCGGCTGGTGGCCGAACAGCTTCTCGACCAGCGGGCTCACCTCGGTGATGCGCTCCTCGGGGAGCGCCATGGTCCAGGCCACGCCCGGCAGCGCCTCGGCCGCCGCCCGATGCAGCTCCTCGATCGCGCGCAGCGCCGAGCGCGCGCGCAGGGCCGGGGTCGTGTCCTGCAGGTGAAGGAGCACCCGGCCGTCGTGGAGCTGCAGCGCCTCGACGTGGCACTGGATGGGCTGACCCTCGGCGTCCGCCACGGTCACCTCGTCGCGCACGACGGAGGTCGTGCCCCGCAGCCGCTGGGGCACGCTGGCGGCGCCCAGGATGCGAGCCAGCAGCGCGACTTCGAGGACCGAGCGGCCGCGGAGCTGGTCGTCGGGCAGGCGCATGAGCCGACTGGCCGCGGTGTTGGCGACGACGATGACGAGATCGGGGCCGTAGAGGAGCATGGGATCGAGGGTGACCTCGAAGAACGGCTTGAGGCCGGGATCGGCGACCGGAGGAGGTCCGCTCCCGCCGTCGTCGGGGGAGAGGCGGCGCGCAGGGCCCAGGCCCATCATGAGCGGGAATCGTGCGAGCGAAACCAGGGCTCGGGGCAGTCGGCGTCGCATGGAGAGGCTCCCAGGATCATGGCCATGGCCCGCGGAGGGCACCCGTCCGCTCTCCTCCGCTCCGCAGCAGGGTAGCGAAGTGAGCTTGCGCGATTGACAGGAGTTTGAAATGGCCTCCGCAGCCCCGAATCTGGCGGCTCGCGCCGCGGCGTCCGCGTGCCGGGGTGCCGTGAGCGGCTCGGGAGGCCTGCGTCCCGGTGCGTGGTATCCCGGAGAGCGGCGCTCCGTACAACTCCTCACAGACGACGACCCACGAGATCGCTATCCTATGGATTGCTTCAGAGCGGCCGCGATTCCATTCGTCTCGCCGTCGCCGTCTGGCTCTCGGGCGCGGCTGCCCGGTTGACACTCGCCTCCGCGGCTGCGTAGGCTGCGCCCCTCTCAAGGAACCACGGACCTTCGATGCTCCCCCACGGACTCGATGTCACGGCACGCGTGCGCGCGCTCGGCCTTCTGTCGGGCGGCTTGGACAGCGCGCTGGCGGCCGCCCTCCTGCTCGAGCAGGGCCTCGAGGTCGTGGGGCTGCACCTGGAGTCCCCGACCTCGTGCGGCGGCGACGCGCGGGCCGTGGCCCGGGAGCTGGGCATCCCGCTCGAGATCCGCGACAAGGGCGACGAGTTCCTGCGCGTGGTGCGCGCCCCCCGCTGGGGGTACGGGCGGAACATGAACCCGTGCCTGGACTGCCGGCTGCTCATGTTCCGCCGCGCCCGCGCCTGTCTCGACGAGTTCGGCGCCCGCTTCCTCTTCACCGGCGAGGTGCTCGGCCAGCGCCCCATGTCGCAGCGCCGGGACCAGATCGCCCTGCTGGATCGGCGGTCGGGGCTGGACGGGCTCGTGCTGCGGCCGCTCTCGGCGCGGCTCCTGCCCGAGACCGAGCCCGAGCGGTGCGGCTGGGTGGATCGCTCGCGCCTGCTGGCGATCGCCGGGCGATCGCGGCACGTGCAGCTCGCGGAGGCGGCCCGGCTGGGGCTCCGCGGCTATCAGTCTCCGGCCGGCGGCTGCCTCCTGACCGACGCGACCTACGCGCGCAAGCTGCGCGATCTCGTCGCGCACGCGGGAGACGGCGACCTGGACCGGGCGGAGGTCGCGCTGCTGGCGATCGGGCGCCACTTCCGCCTGGGTCCGCACCTCAAGATCGTGCTCGGCCGCGATGCCGGCGAGAACGCCCGGCTGGCGGCGCTGCAGGGCGGGAGTCGCTGGCTGGTGGAGCCCGACGACTTCGCGGGCCCGAGCGCGCTCGTGAGCGGCCCCCGCGACGAGGCGAGCCTCGGGCGGGCGCTGGCGCTCATCTCGCGCTACTCCCGCGCGCCCGCGCCGCACGCGCGCGTGCGCTGGCACACGGACGAGGGCGTCCGCACTCGACCGCTCGGGGTCCCGAGCGAATCCCCCTTGGCATTGGCAGCGTTGTGAGCCACGGCAGCACACCATCCCCACCGACCAGGAGGCAGGAACTCATGCACACGACCGACACGACAGGACCCACGAGCCGCTGGCGCGCGAGTCTGGCCGCCTTGCTCACCACCGGACTGGTGCTGGCCTGGGCCGCGCCGGCCTCGGCCGCCGGCGCGGCGAGGAGCGCCGCGCCCGCGGACACGTCCAAGCCCGTGATGTTCCTCAAGCAGGTCGTGGTGACCGGCGAGCGCTACCCGCACGCCTATTTCGAATCGCCGCAGTCCCTGTCGTTCATCTCGGGGCGGGCCCTGCGGGAGCAGGCGCCGGTCGTGCTCGGCGACGTGCTCGCCACGCTGCCGGGAGTGGACAGCAACAAGGACAGCCCCTGGGAGCAGCGCCCCTCGATCCGCGGCCTCACGGATCAGCGCGTCCTCGTGCTGGTGGACGGGATCCCGATGAACAGCGCCCGCGGGAACGGGCCTCATAGCTCGCTCGTGGATCCTTCGCAGGTGGAGCGGATCGAGGTCGTGCGTGGGCCCTCGTCGGTGGCCTACGGGTCGGACGCGCTGGGCGGGGTGATCAACATCATCACCCGGCAGCCGGGCCTGACCTCGGCGGAGAGGCAGTTCCGCGGCACGGCCACGCTGGGGGGAAGCGTGGAGGGGCTGCCCGAGCGGAACGGCTCCCTCAACTTCGACACCCGGTGGAACAAGCTCTCCGCCTTCCTCGCGGGCGGCGGGCGCAAGGCCGACGACTACAAGAACGCCGATGGGACGGTGCCGCAGTCGGGCTTCAGCGACTGGAACGCTCTCGCCAACCTGCGCTACGACTTCACCGACCGACTGGCCCTCAAGGGCGGCTACCAGCTCTACCGCGGCCGGAACATCGGCATCCCCGGGCTCGCCTTCTCCTTCGCCGTGCCGGGGATGGGCGGGGCCAGTCAGCTCTTCAACTTCCCCTTCTACGACCGGGACTTCGCGCACCTGACGCTGGAGCACCTGTATCCGGCCTCGAGCTGGCTCGCCAACGCGAGCGTCACGACCTACTGGCAGCGCGAGCACCGGAACTTCTGGTCGGACCAGCAGGTCAGCGGCGCCGCGTTCCTGCCGGCCTTCGGCTTCACGAATCCGCCCGCGGGCACGGTGGCCGCGACGACGCTCCAGGACCGCTTCTTCGATCTGAACACCTACGGGCTGCAGTTCCAGATGACCTCGGTGAAGACCACGCACTATCGCTTCAGCTCGGGGCTGGACCTGGCCCGCGACCTGACCGGCGGCGACAACCGGCAGGTCAGCTCGTTCTTCGACTCCAGCGGGGCCTCGGCCGGGTCGGCCGTGGTTCCCTCGGCCTCCGTGCCCACCGGGCGGTTCGACAGCTACGCGGCCTACGTGCAGGGTGAGTTCTTCTTCAACCCGCAGTGGACCCTGGACGCCGGCGGCCGGTACACGCACTACCGCTACCGGACGGACGCGGGTCTGAACGGGTACGACGCCACGGGCGCCCCCGCGTACTTCCCGGTCCGCAAGCTGGACGACGACGCCCTCTCCGGCTCGGTGGGCCTCGTCTACTCGCCCCTGTCGGACCTGCACATCACGGCCAACATCGCCAGCGGCTACCGCGAGCCGAACGCCCAGGACCTCTACTTCAGCGGCCCGGGCTCCGTCGGCTTCGTCGTCGGAAATCCGGATCTCAAGCCGGAGCGCAGCGTCTCCTACGACGCCGGCCTGCGCTGGGGTCCCGGAGACTTCGCCTTCTCGGGGAACGCCTTCTATTCCACCTTCAACGACCTGATCGACGCGGTCGTGGCGCAGACCTCGTCGCCCCTGGCCGCGCCGGGGCAGCCGACCTACCAGTACGTCAACATCGCGAAGGCCCGCATGTACGGCGGCGAGGTCGAGGCCGAGTGGCAGTTCCACCCGCAGTGGCGGGCCCGCACGGCGATGTCCGTCGCGGTGGGCGACATCACGAGCCAGCAGGCGATCCAGACGCTGTACTTCCCAACCACGCCTCTCAGCCAGGTACCGAGCCGCGTGCCCCTCGACCTGGTGCCGCCCTTCGGCGGCTCGGCCTCGCTGCGCTGGACCGAGGCCGCGCGCCGCTTCTGGGCGGAGGCGGGAACCCGCTACTCGTGGCGATACGACAAGCTCCCGCCGGTGATCGCGGGCGTGCCTCAGCTCTCGACGGCCAAGAAGGAGTGGATCGTGGCGGATCTCGCGGCGGGACTGCGGCTCGAGACGGGCCAACGCCTCGAGCTGGGCGTGCGCAACCTGACGGACCTGCGCTACCGGCAGGCGCTGGCCTCCGTGGCCGATCCGGGCCGAACCTTCTACACGTCCATCAGCAGCGACTTCTAGCCCACTCTGGCCCTGCGCGGGGGCGCCCCGATCCGGGCGCCCCCGCATGTGCCTGGTCCGAGGAGCGCCGAGTCGGGCAGGCGTGGACCGGCGCGCACGCCGGGGCCCGCCGGGAGCGGGCGACTTCGGGACCTGTAGGCGGGGGTGCTAGACTCGCCTCCCCGAGCGGGCCGCGCCGGGATGGACCCCTCCGTACTCCCGAGGAGTGACATGAATCTCGGAGACCTGCTCCTGCGGCTGGCTTTCCTGCTCACGCTGCCCGCGGGCTTCCTCCTGCTGCGCGATCTTCGCGGGCGCCGCAGCCCCGCCTCGGCCGACTGGCTCCTCGGCCTGCACACGGCGGCGCTCGTCGCGGCCATGGCCCTCCTCTGGGGCCTCTTCCTGGCGCATCGCTTCGAGTACGCCTACGTGGCCGAGTACAGCTCGCGGGCGCTGTCACCGGCCCTGACCTTCGCGGCGGCCTGGGCCGGGCAGGAGGGCAGCATCCTGCTCTGGGCGGTGCTCGGCGCGCTGGTGGCCCTGGCTCTGCTGCGCGAGCCGGGCTCGCTCTCGCGGGGGGCGACCTTCTTTGCCGTCCTCGGCCAGTTCGCCTTGCTCCTCCTGCTCATGGTTCGCAGCCCCTTCCGCACGTTCCCCTTCGCCCCGCCCGACGGCCAGGGGCTCAACCCTCTGCTCCAGGACCCCTGGATGGTGGTGCATCCCCCCGTCCTCTTCGCGGGCTACGCGGTCATGATGGCGCCATTCGCCCTGGCGGGGGCGGGCCTCGTGTCGGGCGCCTGGCGGGAGTGGAACCGCTCGGTCTGGCCCTGGACGCTCCTGGCCGTCTGCACCCTGGGCGCGGGCATCGCGCTCGGCGGCATCTGGGCCTACAAGGTGCTGGGCTGGGGCGGCTACTGGGGCTGGGACCCGGTCGAGAACGCCTCCCTGGTGCCCTGGCTGGTCGCCGTCGCCCTGCTCCACGGCCTCTTCATCCAGAAGACGACCGGCGCGCTCGTGCGCACGAACCTGCTGCTGGCCATGCTGGGTTGGCTCACCGTCATGGGCGGGACGTACCTCACCCGCAGCGGCGTGCTCCAGGACTTCTCGGTCCACTCCTTCGCGGACTCGGGGCTCAACCTGCCGCTCGTGCTCATCCTGGCGGCGTCTCTGGCGCTGGCCGTTGGCCTGCTGGCCTGGCGCTGGCGGAGGATCGAGTCGAGGCCCACGCGCTGGACGGGCCTGTCGAGGGAATCGGCCCTGTGGCTGGGCCTCATCACCGTTCTGCTCTTCGCCGCGATGGTGGTCTTCGGCACGACCGCGCCGCTCCTCACCGCGCTGAGCGGGCGTCCCGCGGGGGTGCAGCCCTCCTTCTACGAGTCCATGAGCGTGCCCCTCGGGGCGATCGCCGTCGTGGTGATGGCCGTGGCGCCGGCGCTGCGCTGGTCGCGGCAGGCGAGCCTGGGCTGGCTGGTCGCGCTCCTGCCCGGCTTCGTGGGGGCCGTCCTCGCCCTGGCGGGCGCCCTCGTCGGCGGCGTGCGGGCGCCCTCGCACCTGACGCTGATCTCGACGGCGGGTCTCGCGCTCGGCATCAACCTGTGGATGACCGTGCGGCTCTTTCGCCGGGGCTGGAGCTACGGCGCAGGCTACCTGGGCCACGCCGGCCTGGCGGTGATGATCCTGGGCATGGTGATGTCCACGGCGCTGGGCAGGACGCGGAGGCTCTCCCTGCCGGTGGGGGAGCCCCGGCAGGCCCTCGGCTACACCCTGACCTACGAGGGCGAGAAGATCGACGATCGCGGGGGGCACGTGCTGGCGGTGCACGTGACGGCGAAAGGCTGGAGCTTCGAGGCGCGGCCCGAGCTGCTCGAGGTCCCCCGCCAGGGCACGATGAGGAAGCCGGCGATCAGCGGGCGGCGCGAGCTCTACCTGTCTCCGGTGGACGTCCGGGACGAAGCCTTCGAGCCCGGAGTCCTCGAGCCGCAGCCCGCGGCCACGGGAGCGGGCTTCGCCGTCGTGGACTTCAGCACCAAGCCGCTTGTGAACCTGGTCTGGATCGGCGCGCTCGTGACCCTGCTCGGCTCGATCCTCGCCGGCGTCCGTCGGGCGATCCAGGTGCGGCCCGGCCCCGGGGTGCCCCGGGAGGCCGGGACACCCGAGCGCCAAGAGGCGCGGCAGCCCACGGGCTGACGACGGGCGGGCGGATCGGCCGCGGCGGCTCGGCTGGGCGCACTCGGCGGTGAATCCCCGCACCGCCTCGGCTCGGCCGGCCGCACTCAGCGGCGAATCCCGTCGCCGCCTCGGCTCGGCTGGCCGCACTCGGCGGTGAATCCCCGCGCCGATTCGGCCGATACCTCATGGAGCCCTACGGGAGATCCCGGTGTCCCGTCCGGCGGGTCCCTCGCCCGCGCGCGACCCGCCCTGTCCGCCGGTCGCGTTCCGCAGGGCTCCGTGCGACGGAACTGCCGCCGCCCAACGACCCGCATGGCCGGCTCGTTGGTTCGACCGGCGCCACGCAGGTGAGGAACGTCGAGGGTGGCGTCGGCGGGCGAGGAGGGAGGACTTCATGACCGACCCCAATGCGGCGCTTCACGCCCGGGAGTGGCTCGAGCGCCAGCTCGCGGAGCTGGGACAGCTCCGCAACGCCAACCGCCGCGACCAGAACTTCAAGGCCTGGCGCCAGCACACGCTCACCGTGATCCAGCGCATCTGGCCCGGCGACTCCCGGCGCACCGATCGCTTCCGGCGGATTCCCTTCAGCCCCCCCATGAGCCGCGCCACCGACCGCCAGGTCCGCGAGTTCTACGAGCGCGGCTGGGGCGAAGCCGGCGTGCTCCTGCGCGAGTTCCTTGCCGAGATCAACCTGCTGGGGCTCCGCGGCGCCCTGGGCGCCGCCCCGGACATGGCAGCGGGCGTCGCGCCCCTGCCGCTGCTCGACGCTCTCGAGACCGCCGACGAGCCGGAGCCGACCGAGGGCGTCCCACCCGTCTCGCTGGCCGAGAGCGAGCCTCCGTCCGCGCCCGGCGCGGACGACTTCGGCCGGGCGATGGAGCGCCTGCTGAGCAGCTCGCCCGTGTTCCGCGGCATCCCGGTCGGGACGGGTCCCGCGTCTACGCCCCCGGCGCCCGAGGAGGGCACGGTGGCGGCGGAGCTGATCGGGCTGGCCGAGGAGCTGGAGGCGCTCGGGCTCACGCCGGCCCAGGCCAGCGCCGCCCGCGAGACGCTGCTCTCCCTGGCGCACGTGGCGCTGCCCGGCGCGGCCGACTGGCAGCTCGTGCAGGCGGCCCTGCGGCACGCCTCCATCACGCCCGCTCTTGCGCGCCGCGCCCTGCCCTTGCTCCTGGAACTCGTCGAAAGGGCCGCGTAGCCCGCTCCTCCCGGGCTCTCCGCCCTCGGGCGCCGGCGCCTCAACCGCGCCGGCGCCCTATGCTATCCTGCCGCCTCCGCCGGGGCGGGCCATGAGACTCGATCGCTACACCGTCAAGTCGCAGGAGGCGCTGGAGCGCGCGCAGAGGCTGGCGCGGGAGCGCAGCCACCAGGAGCTGCGGCCGGAGCACCTGCTCGCCGCGCTGCTGGACGAGCCCGAGGGCACGGTGGCCGCGGTGCTCCAGAAGCTGGGCGTGCCGCGCGAACGTCTCCTGGCCCAGGCGACCGAGACGCTCGACCGTCTGCCCCGGGTGGGCGGGCCGGGCGCCGGGTCCGCCAGCCTGTACCTGGGCGAGGACCTGCGCCGCGTGCTCGAAGCCGCCGAGCAGACCGCCGACCGCCTCAAGGACGACTACGTGAGCGTGGAGCACCTGCTCACCGCGCTGGCGGCGCCCGAGGCCGGGGCGGCCGGCGGGGCCGCGGCCCGCCTGCTCGAGAAGGCCGGCGTCACCCCGGAGGCGCTGCTCAAGGCGCTGGCGCAGGTGCGCGGCGGGCAGCGGGTCACGGACGAGAACCCCGAGGACAAGTACCAGGCCCTCGCCAAGTACGGCCGTGATCTCACGGCCCTGGCGCGCCAGGGCAAGCTCGATCCGGTGATCGGCCGCGACGACGAGATCCGCCGCGTCGTGCAGGTGCTCGCCCGCCGCACCAAGAACAACCCCGTGCTGATCGGCGACCCCGGGGTCGGCAAGACGGCGATCGTCGAGGGCCTGGCCCAGCGCATCGTCTCGGGGGACGTGCCCGAGAGCCTGCGGGAGCGGCGGGTCATCGCCCTCGACCTGGGGGCGCTCGTCGCCGGGAGCAAGTTCCGCGGCGAGTTCGAGGACCGGCTCAAGGCCGTCCTCAAGGAGGTCACGGCCGCCGGGGCCCAGGTCATCCTCTTCATCGACGAGCTGCACACGCTGGTGGGGGCGGGCGGCGCCGAGGGCGCGGTGGACGCCTCGAACCTCCTCAAGCCGGCGCTGGCGCGGGGAGAGCTGCACTGCGTGGGCGCCACGACCCTCGACGAGTACCGCGAGCACATCGAGAAGGACGCGGCCCTCGAGCGGCGCTTCCAGCCGGTGTTCGTGGGCGAGCCCAGCGTCGAGGACACGATCGCCATCCTCCGGGGCCTCAAGGAGCGCTACGAGGTGCACCACGGCATCCGCATCCGCGACTCCGCGCTGGTGGCCGCCGCCATGCTCTCGTCCCGCTACATCGCCGATCGCAAGCTGCCGGACAAGGCGGTGGATCTGGTGGACGAAGCGGCCTCGCGGCTGCGCATGGAGATCGACTCGATGCCGGTCGAGCTGGACGCGCTCACGCGCCGCGAGCGGCAGCTCGAGGTCGAGCGGCAGGCGCTGGCCAAGGAGAGCGACGCGGGAACGCGCGAGCGGCTGCGGCGGCTGGACGAGGAGCTGGCGCGGCTGCGCGCGGAGCGGGCCGAGCTCGAGGAGCACTGGCGGAAGGAGAAGGAGGTGGTGGGGCGCATCCGCGCCCTCAACGCCGACCGCGAGCGCCTCAAGATCGAGGAGCAGAAGGCCGAGCGGGTCGGCGATCTCGCCCGCGTGGCCGAGCTGCGCTACGGGCAGCTCCTGCAGATGGAGCGCCAGCTCGAGCAGGAGAAGGCGCGGCTCGCCGAGGTCCAGCGCGACCGCCGCATGCTCAAGGAGGAGGTGGACGAGGAGGACATCGCCGAGGTGGTGGCGAAGTGGACCGGGATCCCCGTCGCGCGGCTCCTGGAGGGCGAGGTCGAGAAGCTGGTGAAGATGGAGGAGCGTCTCCACCGGCGCGTGATCGGGCAGGACGAGGCCGTGCGCCTGGTCTCGGAGGCCGTGCGCCGGGCGCGCGCCGGGCTCCAGGACCCGCGGCGGCCCGTGGGCTCGTTCCTCTTCCTCGGCCCCACGGGGGTGGGCAAGACGGAGCTGGCGCGGGCGCTGGCCGAGTTCCTCTTCGACGACGAGCGGGCGATGGTGCGGGTGGACATGTCGGAGTACCAGGAGAAGCACACGGTCGCGCGCCTGATCGGGGCGCCGCCCGGCTACGTCGGCTACGAGGAAGGCGGGCGGCTCACCGAGGCGGTGCGGCGGCGGCCGTACGCGGTGATCCTCCTGGACGAGGTCGAGAAGGCGCACCCCGAGGTGCTCAACGTGCTCCTGCAGCTCCTCGACGACGGACGGCTCACGGACGGGCACGGCCGCACGGTCGACTTCCGCAACACGCTGGTGATCATGACCTCGAACCTGGGCTCGCAGGACATCCTCGAACTGGGCGGCGGCTCCCTGGCCGAGGACCGCGCGCGCCTCCAGGCGGAGATGGAGCGGCGCGTCGAGCGCGCCCTGCGCGCGCACTTCCGGCCCGAGTTCCTGAACCGGGTGGACGAGATCGTCGTCTTCCACGCGCTCTCGCGCGAGGAGCTGCGCCGGATCGTGGACCTGCACGCCGAGTTCCTGCGCCGGATGCTCGCCGAGCGCGACCTGCGCCTGGTGCTGACCGACGCGGCGCGCGACGCCCTGGCGGAGGAAGGCTACGATCCGCAGTTCGGGGCCCGGCCCCTCAAGCGCGTCCTCCAGCGCCGCGTGCAGAACCCGCTGGCCCTGCGGCTGCTCCAGGGGGAGTTCAAGCCGGGGCAGACGGTCCGCGTGGACTTCGCGAGCGGGGAGTTCTCCTTCCGCGCCGAGGCCTCCGAGCCCGCCCGCGTCTGACCGCGCGCGGGGCGATCAGTCGCGCTCCGCCCGCGGCGCGCTCTCGCTGTAGAAGACGACCTTGTTCTTGGGCGGCCGCTTGGCCTTGAGCAGCGCCTGGTTCGCCGCCCGCCACAGGTCCTCGGCGCCGAGGGCGTGGTCGGGGAAGAGCGACACCCCCATGCTCACGGTGACCCCCACGTGGTGGCGGCGCCGGTCCAGGTCCTCCACCTCGACCGCGAGGCGCTCGACGAGCGCGCGCAGCCGCTCCGACACCGCGAGCACGTCGTGCGCCAGGACCGGGGCCGTCAGCAGGATGGCGAACTCCTCGCCGCCCCAGCGGGCCACCGTGTCGAAGGGGCGCACGCCGTGCTGCAGGGCGTGGGCCACCTGCACGAGCACGCGGTTGGCGGCGGCGAAGCCGTAGGCGCTGTTGAAGGACTTGAAGTCGTCGATGTCCGCGATGCACAGGGCCATCGAGTTGCGCTCGCGGCGGGCCCGGGCCATCTCGTTGCGGAGCTGCAGGTCGAAGTAGGAGCGGTTGTAGATGGCGGTGAGCGGATCGATGAAGACCAGCTTCTCGATGCGCTCGGCGCGCTCCAGCACCCCGCCGCACAGGTCGGCCAGCAGGGCCACCATGGCCAGGGTGCCCGAGGGGAAGTGCTCCGGCCCCCGCGCCAACACCTCGAGCAGCCCGAGCACCTGCCCCTCGCTCGAGCTCACGGCGCAGACCACCACCGAGCGGATCCGCCGCCGCCGCCCCTCGACGGCCAGGGGCGGGCACTTCTCGGTGTCGGGGCAGTAGAGGAGCGTGTCGGACCGGCGGCGCGCCTCGGCGGCCAGCTCCGGAGCCAGCGGCTCGAGGCCGGCTTCCTCGCCCACCGGGACGAAGCGCACCTCGCTCGCCCCCAGCAGCTCGCGGCCGGTCTGATCGAGCTGTTCGAGGAGTCCGCGCCGCGCCTGGCCCGAGCGCGGGTCCGCGGCGAGCATCGCCTCGTCCAGGCGCAGCAGGCGGCGCATCTGGTCCAGCCCCGCCTGGGCCTGGGAGGCCGAGCCGGCGCGCGGCACGAGGATCAGGCCCTCGCGCTCGCTCGGGGCCGGCAGCTCGAGCGTGATCAGCTCGAGCGAGTCGCGGGACTGCCAGCGCAGCAGACGCCGGCCGTTCTCGGCGGCGGGCACGCGTCGCAGCGCACCGCCCGCTTCCAGCCGGGAGAGCGCATAGAGAGCGGCGTCCTCGAGCTGCGCGGTGATCCCGGTCTCGAGGGCGCGCTGCACGCGGAAGCGGTCCGGAGGGCCCAGCTCGTCGAGCGGGAGCAGACGCTCGAGCAGCTCGCGGAAGTCGATGGCCTTCTGTCGCATGGGGCGTCCCTGCCTCGGCCCCGGTCCCATGGTCGTGCGGTCCTCCAGACCCTGAGCAAGAAGTCAGCGCGCTCGGTGGACGGGCCCGCACGATCCCGATGCGGAGCACCACAATGGTAGCACAGCATGCGGGTGGAGAGGTGCGGCGATCGTGGGGTGGATGCCCCAATCGGGGCGGGCCACGCGGCTCGCGCCGCCGCTGCCGGGGAACTGGCCGGCCGGGCCTAGCGGAGGAACGTGAAGCGCAGCACGAGCAGCCCGAGCAGGAAGAGCAGGTAGAAACGCAGGAAGACCAGGGCGAAGCGGGTCGCCCGGGTCGTCTTCACCGGCGGCATGGCAGGCTCACGGCTTGGCCTTGGTCACGAGGCCCTTCATGATCTCGTTGTAGCGAACCACGCCCAGCAGGTGATCCTTCCCGTCCACGACCGGGAGCAGCCGATAGTGGTACTTGGCGAACAGCTCCTGCAGGTCGTCGCGCAGGTCCTCGGCCTCGGCCGCCACGACCGGCGAGACCATGATGTCGCCGATGAGTGATTCGTCCCGGGCCAGGACCAGGTCGCGCAGGTCGACGATGCCCGTGAGCACGCGGTCCTCGCCCTCCGCGACGTAGACGTACGAGATGCTGTCCGGCTCGCGCCCCGAGCGGCGGATCTCGGCCAGCACGTCGCCGACGCGGCTCTCCTTCGTGACCGCCAGGTAATCCTGCGTCATGAGCGAGTCGGCCGTGACCTCGCGCTCGGACAAGATCGCCTGGAGGCGACGAGCGGTCTCCGTCGGCACCAGCTTCATCAGCTCGACCACGTTGTCGTGCGGCAACACCGTGAACAGATCCGCGAGCTGAGCCACGTTCATCTCGCCCAGCACGGCCTTGGCCCGCTCTTCGCGCATGTCGGCGATGAGCTGGCGCTGCGCTCGCGGCTCCGCCTCGAGCAGCGCCTCCGCCGCGGTCTCCGAATCGAGCGCGGAGAAGAGCGCCTCCTGCTCCTGGCCCGACAGCTCCTCGAGCGCGTCGGCCAGGTCTTCGGGAGGCAGGTCCATGAGCTGCTTGCGCGTGACGGAGAGCGACACCTTGTCGGTGGAGACGGCGTCCTCGACGCTGAGCGGCTGGACGTACTTCCAGGGGATCAGGTCCTCCTTGAAGAGCCGGAGCCAGCCGAGGTGCCAGCGGCGCAGGAAGCCGTTGAAGGAGGTGTCCACGTGCACCACGACCAGGCGCCCGCGACTCTCGAGCAGGTGCACGTCGTTCACGGCCTCGATGCGACGGCCGTCGATGTCGAGGATGGTGCGGCCCATGAGGTGCTTCTCGAGCAGCATCCAGCCCGGCTGATCCACGAACGGCGGGTGGGCCTCGCCATCGTCGGGGGGCTGCACGAAGATGGCGTCGTCCTCGATCCGCAGCACCTTCCGCCAGGGGATGAACTCCGTGGGCTTGCCCCAGCCGTGCTCGAGGTAGATGCCCACGGCTTCGGGGTACATCTCGGTCAGCGTGAAGACGAGGTCGTCCAGCCGGCCGATGCGGTCCTGGATCTTGCCCTGGCACACGGGCCGCCGGAGCAGGTCGGAGAAGTAGAGGAACCGGAACTCGCCCGGCAGCTCGATGTTCTTCATGGCTTTCAAGTTCGTCGTGGCCATGGCCGCCTCCCGCTAGGTCTGGGGGAAGAGCCGGGGAAACAAGGTGCTGATGGCGAAGAGGGTCGAAACGATGATGATGCTGATCACGATGCCCCAGTTCACGACGTTCTGCCAGCGCGTGTTCACGTGGTCGCCCATGAAGCCTCGGTCGTTCAGGATCAGGATGAGGAAGATGAGGGCGGCGGGCAAGAGCGTCACCGCCACGATCTGCACGTACATGGTGATGGTCACCAGCGGCGCGCCGGGAATGAGCACCACGGCGCCGCTCGTGAGCAGCATTCCCAGGTACGCCAGGTAGAACCAGGGCGCATCCCGCACGCTCTTGTTGAGCGAGTGCGCCCAGCCCAGGACCTCGCCCATCGCCCAAGACGAGGAGAGCGAGATGCAGAGCGCCCCCAGGAAGCCCGCGTCGAAGAGGCCGATGGCGAAGAGCTCCCGCGCCAGCCGTCCTTGACCGTGGGGCAGCAGCGGCACCAAGGCGTCGGCGGTCTGGCGGGCGTCCTCGATGGCGATCGGATGCGGCCGGTAGTGGAACGCCGCTCCCGTCGCGATGATGATGAAGATGGCCACCACCCCGGTGATGAACGATCCGGCGAAGGTGTCCCATTTGCCGAACTTGACGTCGTGGACGTCGAGCCCCTTGTCCACCACCGAGCTTTGCTGGAAGAACACCTGCCAGGGGGTGATGGTCGTCCCGATGTTCGCGAGGAGGATGAAGATGAGACCCGTCGTGAATCCCCCGGGGATGTCGGGCTTCACGAAGCCGTCGAGCACGCGGTTCCAGTGCGGAGCCCCTGGGGCGTTCATCGCCCAGAGCGCGGCCGGGATGTAGACCAGGTTGAAGACGCAGAAGAAGAGCGTGAGCTTCTCGAACGTCCAGTAGCGGCCGGTCACCACCACCGCGAAGAGGATGGCCGTGACCCCGAGGAACGTGAGCCAGGGCGGCAGGCCGAAGATGCTCGCCGCCGCGGTCATGCCGATGTACTCCGTGATGAGGGTGAGCCAGTTCACCACGGCCAGGTCGAAGATCGAGAACCAGCCCCAGAACGGCCCGAAGCCCTCGAAGATCGCCTCGGCATGGCCGCGCTTGGTCACGGCCCCCAGTCGGACGGTCATCTCCTGGATGTAGTAGGCCACGGGCACCAGCAGGATGAAGATCCACAGCAGGCTGAACCCGTAGCGCGAGCCCGTCACCGCGTAGGTGGAGATGCCACCGGCGTCGTTGTCGGCGACCATGGTGATGATCCCGGGGCCCAGAACGGCCAGGAAGATCACCATCTGGCGCCGGAGACGCGAAATCCGGTGGATGCTCTTGCTGAGCCAGTACATCTCTGCCTCGCGGGGGGACTGCTGAAGCGCCGGGCAGCGGCGCACAATGGCCGAGGGCAGAGTAGGGCCCGACCCCGCCGGCAGCAAGGCAAAAGGGCGGCGCGGCGCGCGGCGCGATCGTGTCCGTCTCGCGCGCGAGCGGGCGCGACGGGACCGCGCCCAGCGGGGAAAGGCCTTGACAGTGCGCGCGCGAGGCCGATACGGTGCAGGTTCTCGTATCGCGCAAGATGGCTCCCGGAGCACCGCATCCGATGAGGCTCTCCGAACTCCTGAACCCCGAGGCGATCGCCCTGCGCCTGGCGGGCCGGACGAAGCGCGACGTGCTGGTCGAGCTGGTGGACCTGCTCGAGACCAGCCACGGCTTCGCCAGCCAGGGGGAGATCCTCGACCGGGTGCTGCGACGCGAGGCCATGATGTCCACGGGGCTCTTCCCCGGCGCCGCCATCCCGCACGGCAAGGCTCGCGCCGTGGACCGCATGGCCGCCGCCTGCGGGGTCTCGCCCGAGGGCGTGGACTTCGAGTCGGAAGACGGCAAGCCCACCTACCTCTTCGTCCTGCTCGTCTCGCCGGAGAACGCCACGACTCCGCACGTGCGGCTGCTCGCCAACATCTCGCGCCTGCTCAAGGAGGAAGGGGTGCGCCGGACGCTCCTCGAGGCGCGCAGTCCGGAAGAGTTCCTGGCCGCCGTGGTGAGCGGCGAGAACGCGACCATCCCTCCCGGCTGACGCGCCTCGGGCGTCGCCGCCCATACGGGGGATCCATGCAGCTCCTGGAAAGCTGGACGGCGCTGCCCGCGGCGCAGCTCCTGCGCAGCGCCGTCCCCGTCGCGCTGCTGGTGCTGGCCGTGCTCGGGCCGGGCCGCGCGGCGGCGGCCCTGGCGGCGCTGGGGCTGGCGCTGTCCGTGCCCTTCCTGCGCGAGCTGGACTCGCCGGGGGTGGTCGGGGCCGGGTGGGCGCTCCTCTGGCTGGCGATCGCCTGGCGGACGGCGAGCGACGCGGGCGGGCCGCCGCGCTCCCGCGCCCGCCTGGGCGGCTTCGAGTCGGGGACCATCGGCCTCCTGCTCGGGGCGGCGCTGCTGGCCGTGATCGTGGCCGGCGTGGCCCGCCTCGATCTCGAGGCGGAGCCCATGCGTCGCAGCTCCTACGGCGCGCTCCTCGTCGCGCTCGGCCTCCTCCACCTCATGCTGCGTCGGCACGCGGTGCGGGCGACGACCGCGTTCGCGGCCATGGGGCTCGGGCTCCAGGTGCTCGAAGGCGTCGTGCGCCACGTGGCCACGGCCGTGAACCCGACGGCGCCGGCGCTGCCCCTCCTGGCGGCGGCGCTGGCCGTGGCGCTGACCCTGCGCCTCGGCCGCTCTCGCGAGTGCGCGGCGGGCTCGAGCTGGGTGAGCGACGCCCACGACCTGCACGACTGACCCATGAGCCTCGCGAGCAGCCGTCTCGGGAATCCGCGCACCGTGGGGGGAGCGCTCTGCGCCGCGGGCTTCGTGGCGATCGTGGTGCCGGCGCGCTTCGCCCCGGCCCTGGGCGCGGAGCTGATCGCCGCCGGCTTCTGGTGGTGGGCGCGCGCCAGCGCCGAGCCCGCGCGCCAGGTGCCGCGCTGGAGCTGGCTGCGTCGCCCCGCGGCCGCGCTCTGGCTGGCCGCCGCCCTGCAGGCGGCGATGGCGCTGGCGGGCGGTGAGTCCGCCCGGACCGCGGCCACCCTGGCGCTCGGCACCGCGATCGCCGCGGTGGCCGTGGTCTGGGCGGCGCTCGAGCTGCTGGCCGCGCTGCCGCTCGCCCGGCCGTTCTCCGACCTGCCCGCCCCGTTCGCCGACCGTGGCTTCTGGCTGCCGGCGCTGCTGCCCTCGGCGGGCTTCCTGCTGCTCTGGCGGCAGGCGCCGCTGTGGCTCGACGTGGGCTACGTGCGCGTCGGCGCGCTCTTCCTCCTCCTGCTCACGGCCACCCTCGCGGGGCTCCGCGCCTTCGGCCGCCGGCAGTGGACCGCGGGGCTGCGCTGGCTCGTGGTCCTGGACGGGGCGCTCGCGGGCGCCCTGCTCGCGAGCCAGATCGTCTCGCCCGGAGTCGCGGCCCTGCTCTGGATCGGCGCGGGGGGCACGCACACCTACCTGCTGGCCGCGGAGCTGGAGGGGGCCACGCCCCGCCGCGGGCCCGTGCTGGCGGCCCTGTGGCGGGCGACCGCGTGGACCTCGACGACCGCTCTCGGCTGGCCGCTGCTCGCCGCGGTCGGCTCGCTGCCGCTCGCGCGGGCGATCACCGTGTCGGTGCTGGGGGGGCTGCCCGTGGCTCTGGCCTCGTGGGTGAACGTGGCCCGGATGGTCGAAGCGCCCGAGCGGCGCTCCATGGCCCGCCCGACCTCGGGGTTGACCCTGACCCGCGTCGCGCCGGCCCTGCTGATCTCGGGACTGCCCGTGGCCATCGTCAGCGCCTGGTGGGCGGGATTCGTGCCGCCCTGGGGGGCGATGCTCTGGGCGACCGTTCCGGCGCTCGTCGGCGGCGGGGCGGCGCTGCTCACCTTCCGCGACCGGGCCGGGACCGAGCCTCGGGGGCCCGAGGCGCTCGAGAGCGACGCCGTCCCACGAGCCGGCCAGGCCGCGCGTTTCGCCGCCCGCTGGCTCTTTCGCCTGATCGTCGGCCTGGAGCGCGCCCTGGTGTGGGGGGCCGCCGGGGTGCTGCGCTTCCTGGGCGCGCCGCTGCGCGACCTGCACACCGGCGACGCCCAGGAGTACGTGCTCTTCCTCGCCGGCGTCGCCGTGCTGGCCGCCGTGCTGCCGCTCCTCCGATGAGCCTCGCGACCCTGCTCGCCCAGCCCGCCTGGCCCGTGCTGCTGGCGCTCGTCGCCGGCCTGCTCCTCGTCGCCGCGGATGTCCGCTCCCGCGCGTGGGTGACGATGGTGGCCGGGCTGCTCGTGCTCGGCCCGTGCGCGGCCGTGCTGGCGCGGGGCGGCGCCCCGGCTGCGGCCCTGGCTCCGCTCGTGGGGGGCCTCGTCGTCGCCGCCCTCGCCCGCGACGACCGGGATCCGCTCCCCGGGGAGTGCGCCCTCAAGCTGCTCTGGTTGCTGGGGGGCGCCCTGGCCCTCTCCGCCGTGGGTTCCGCGCTGCTCACGCTGGGCACCGGCGTGACCGCCCCGCCCGAGCAGTGGAATGTGCTCCAGCTCGGCCTCGTCCAGCGCACGCTCTGGTCGGTGGCGCTGCCGCTCGCGCTCCTCGCCGGGGTCGTGCTCCTCGGCGGAGCGCCCTTCCACTTCTGGGTGGCCGACCTCTTCCAGGGGGCGTCGGCCGCGCTCGCGCCGCTGGCGGTCGCGGCGCTGCAGCTCACGGGGGCGGTCTGGCTCACGGAGCGGCTCGCGGGCATCGAGACGTTCGGCGAGGGGGCGAGGTTGACGGCCGCCGTCCTGCGCACGGTGGCCGCCGCGGCGCTCCTCGCCGGGGCGGGCACGATCCTCGCGCAGCGCCGGCCGGAGAGGCGCGTGGGCACGCTGACGAGCATCCAGGGCGGGATCGTCCTGGCGATGCTGGCGAGCCAGCTCGGCCGCCCCCCCGGCATCGCGTCGCTGACCGGCTGGCTGGCGGCGTGGGCCGCGCACCAGTCGCTCGCGCTCTCGGGCGCGGCCCTACTCGCGCGACTCGCGCCCGTGGATCGCGTGCCCGGCGAGCCGGGCGCCCATCTCTTCCGCCGCCATCCCCTCACGGCCCTCGCGGGCCTCTATTCGCTCTTCTCCCTCGCCGGGGTGCCCGGCACTCCCGGCGCGACCTTCTGGCTCGGACTCGCGCGCGTGCTGGTCGAGCGGGGGAGCCGGGGCCTGCTGGTCGCGCTGGCGCTGGCCTGGCTCGCCGCGTTCGCCGCCGCCATGCGCGAGCTGCGCGAGGGCTTCGGCGCGCCCACGGCCGTGCCGCCCGAGCGGCCGGTGCACTGGCCCGTGCGGCTGGCGCTGTGGCTGAGCGGTGGGGGAATCGCCGTCCTGGGCGCCGCGCGGCTGATCCTGCGCTGAGGCGGGGCAGCCTCGGCCGTTCGACCCCGAACGGCATCCTGTCACATCGCCCTGCCAGGCTCGCTACCTTCATGAAGGGATCGGAGACGGGCCCGCCGGCCCGCACCGTGCCCCGCGCCGGTCACCGGCCGGTCCATCAGGGAGAGTGCACGATGAAGAGGTTCATGGTTCTCGCGCTGATGATGATTCTTGTCGGCATGCTGAGCATGTCCCGTCGGGCCGTGGCGCAGTTCGACCCAGAGGCTTCGGGCGCGTACTTCAAGGGAGGCGTGGCCGGGGCACGAGAGGTCTGGAGGGCGGTCAGTTGGTTCCGCGGCATCTATCCGCATCAATGGTGGGTCATCCAGTACGCGGACGGCTTCTGCCTGTTCAATCGGTTCAGGGCGAAGCGCGGACCCGACGACGTCTTCTCGCATGCGACGGGCCACGGCGACTGTGATTGGTGGTTCTGGCCGGAGCATGCGCCCGACAACCACGTCTGCCTGACGAGCCCCTTCGACGCCGAGAGGATTGCGGACGAGCATGGCGGCATCGTCTCGATCCGGCCGATTGATCATCCGGGTGTGCTCTACGGCGAGTGACTCGGGCGCACCCCCTGCTCGGCGCTCGCGATGGGATGAACCGAGTCGAAAGGAGAACGACGATGGCTTCCAAGGGGAGCCCCAAGATCTTTACGCACCTCTGGTATGCGAACGAGGCGGAGGAAGCGGCCAAGTTCTACGCATCCATCTTTCCGTACTCGCGCGTAGACCGGGTCACGCCGCTCTTGAGTGAGACGCCGAGCGGCCCGCCGGGCTCGGTGAAGGTCGTGGACTTCACGCTCTTCGGGCAGCGGTTCCAGGCCATCACCGCGGGGCCCCACGACCGGTTCAACGACGCGATCTCGCTGGTCGTGCTATGCGATAGCCAGACCGAGCTGGATCGCTACTGGACCGCTCTCCTCGAGGGAGGAGGCAAACCCCAGGCATGCGGCTGGCTCATCGATCGGTTCGGCCTCAGATGGCAGATCGTCCCAGCCGCATTGGACAGGATGATCCGGGACAAGGACGCGGCTCGATCGAAGCGGGTCAGCGATGCCTTTCTCAGGATGGTCAAGCTCGACATCGCCGAGCTGGAGCGTGCGGCCGAAGGGCGGTGAGCCGCTGTCGTCGAGGGGCGGGCGGCCTTGTGCCCGCGGTGCGGGTCAGCCGGCGTCCGCGTGGCTCCCCACTCGAATCAGCAGCGGTTGGTCGCATCGGCAAGTACTGCTCGACGTCAGGCCTTGAGTTCGGTCACCTGCGGCCTTCTTCTCCGTCCAGCAACGAACGCAGTTGGTCGGCGACGATTCGGCCGCTGCCCTCATGCGCCCCGGCGTTCACGAACTTCACTCGCCCGTCTCGACCGACCACCCACGTCGTGGGAAAGGCGGGGACATGGAGCGGCCTGCATACCTGCCCCTGGAGGTCGAGGACCACTGGGATCGTGTAGTGGTTCTTGCGCATGAATGCCAGCATGCTCTTCCGTTGCTCAGCCAGGCTCTTTGGCTCGAACTCCACGTCCACCGCAAGGAACTTGACTCCCTGTGAGCGGAATCGGCGGTGCAGCCCCTGCAGGTCTGGCAGCCATTGAAGACAAGGCTGACACCACGTGCCCCAGAAGTCGATGACCGCCACGTGGCCGCGCAGAGAAGCGGACGAGACTTGCCTTCCGTGGAGGTTCGGCAGCTTGAACGCAGGAAGCTCCCAGTCCACTCTAGGCGCCTCGAAGGTGAGCCGCAGGCGCGAAACCTCCCCCTCATGAGCTACGGCTTCATTCAGGCCCGCCGGCGACCCATGGCGCTGGACCCAGAGTTCGCGTAGTTCGGTCATGTGTGTCGTGTCCGACTGGAACGCCGCGCCGGCCACCTGGAGGTGAGCTTGGATCGCCTCGTCGCTGCGACCCATCTTGGCTTGGAGGTAGGCCATCAGCCAGAGGAGCGAGTGCCGCGGCTGGAAGTGGTCTTCACGGGTCTCCGCCAAACCCCGCTGGATCGTCGTGATGGCCGAGTCGGTGGATCCCGTCGCGTCCTGCAGCCTGGCCCGGTATTCCAGGAGCGGCCCCCGGCTCTCAGCCAGCAGGCTATCCCTTTCGCTCAGCCCGAGCCCAGCCTCGACAAAGCGCCGAGCATCCCCCAGTCGCTCGCGGCGATTCAGCAACTCGTACGTCGAGCGGCAACACAGTTGTGGCAGGCCGGACGGATTCGCTCTGTTCACCACAATGGCCGAATCTGTCCAGGCCACAATCTCGATCGCGTCTGAATGGAGCGTCAGGAGCCCAAATAGACGCGCGGTAATCAGCGAGCGCCGCAACTCCATGTCACGCGCCTCAGGCAACATGGAATCGACGCGGACGATGGCGGCGGTCGCGCGCGAGGGATCGAGCATCGCGTCCCAGAGTTCACGGGGAACTTCAGCCGCAGCGCCGAGCCGAGCCGTGCACGCCAGCAGCCAGAGCAAACATCCGACTCCTAGGACACGCCGATCTGCAGCGCGCATCACACTTTCTTTCTCCGAGCAGCCACTTACTGATCTCGCCCCATGCAAGAGCTGACCGCCACTAGCGCAACGCACCGGAGGAATCGCAAGAGGCTACCTTCTCGCACTGGACTTTCCTACATGTCAGCGGGCGCTGGCTCGCAGAGGCCACCCGGTGCTGTGGCAGCCGTGGTGTCCTGCCCGAAGCCCGACGCACAGGTGGATTGGGTACGAGAGGATCCTGAGTCACCTGAAGATCGTGCGACGAGGAACCTCGGGGTGTTGCCTGCAGCAGGCGACGAAGTACCAAGTCACCTGCAACCCGCGGAATCGAGCGGGGCGCACGCTCATGCACAACCCTCCGGGCTCGGGATGATTTCCGCTCGCCTGGCGGCAGCCTACGTTGCGCAAGAGCCGAGGAAGCGATGCCCGGACGCTGAATCTGACGATTAGCGCCACTGAGGGGGGTGCCTCACGTCCTCGTGCGTGAGCTCCTGCTTCGGGTCCCTCAAGGCCCGCATGTAAATCTACACCGAGGCAAGGACGCGTCAAGAGCGAAGCTCGCCCGAGCCGGGAGGGTTTGTCGGACAGTCCTGGCATCGTAGGTGGTCG
Source organism: Candidatus Eiseniibacteriota bacterium (assembly GCA_033853925.1). Lineage (GTDB taxonomy): Bacteria > Eisenbacteria > RBG-16-71-46 > RBG-16-71-46 > RBG-16-71-46 > JANXPZ01. Next base: position 1,213 of record JAWOLC010000159.1, on the reverse strand, counting down.
GGAAGGGGATGGCATGAAGGCGAGTGCTGGACGGGTCCGCACGACGTGCGAGTTCATCAAGACAAGTACTGCGTGCGGATGATGTGCCGCGCTCTTGCGGTGGCTCCAATCGAACTCGCCCTGGCCGAGATGGCCGACGACATCGTGACGTTCTGCAAGCGATCACGCCGCCACGGCCATCTGGAAGGAGTGAGCCCCGAGCAGTTCGAAGCGGGCCACGAGCGCGGCGCCACGGTGTCCACTGAATCCTGGAAGCTCCACCGAGATGCTCGTCCAGTAGTGCTGGGGGGGTGAGTGTCAGCGGACGTCTGCAGTCGCGCCGACAAATGGCCATTATCCGCAGGTCTCCGAACACCTCCGGAACCCCGCGGTGCGAGGCCCACGGCTGATGCCCGCCGCCGACGCGCACGCGCGGCGGGGCGAGCCCGGCCGCGCGCTGCAGAAGGAAGTTGGTGCGCCGCCTAGGAATCGAACCTAGAACCTACTGATTAAGAGTTCGTTTGGCGCACAGGGGCGAGGGGGCATGAATCAGGACGAAGCACGACTAAGACGAGCAGTTCCGGGCGGCTACGGTCCCGGGTTCGTTGTGGTTGGTTGGGGCTCGTCGGGATTCGCTCGGGTACAGTTGGGCTACAGCCGGATGACGCGGCCACAACTGGTGCGGCACGCACTGCAGGGCACGGGAAGGAATTTCAAGGAGCACGAAGACGGGACCATCGGTCCCGTTTCGTGCTGCCGTCAATTCCGATACACCTGCGGTCTCATCCGCACTTGGGCTGAGCGGCCTGAGCTTTGGCGACCGGCGATTCTGCTGCTGAATGGCCAGGCCCCAAGGCGTAGACTCTGTGCAGGCTCACGGAGCCTCTCGCGTGAGCAAGACTCAGGGGCAACTGCCCGACCGCGCGGCCGCATGTCCGAGAACCTCTCGCTGAAGGTCGCTCCCTCGGGCCGCTGCCTGGAGATGCAGCGGCGCCTGCCCACAAGGCGCCATGCGAGAGGAGGCCGCCCTGATGTGTCGTATGCGCTGGTTGCTCACACTTGGAATGGCGGTCTTGCCTTCAACGTCGCCTGCCCTCCAACTTCACTGGGTGTCCGGCGCGACGAACGTCGATTTCAGTGAAGCAGTCCAATGCACTCTCTTGGTCGCGGCCGATTCCGCCCAGACGACTCTGCCTTCCGAGTGGCGGCTTCTCTGGGTGGCAGATACGTCGGC
>JAWOLC010000158.1:0-4640 GCA_033853925.1 Candidatus Eiseniibacteriota bacterium | reverse complement strand
AGGACGAGGACGAGTTCGAGGACGAGGACGAAGGGGAAGAGGAGAAGTAGGGACCGGTGACGCCCGTCTCCGGTGTCGAGCGCAGGCCGCGCGGGCCGTGCGAGGGGGGCTGACGAGATGATCGGTTTCGGTCCCCACCTGATGCTGGACGGCTACGGGTGCGACAAGGAGAGGCTCCAGGACCTCGACCTGATCTACCGGATCCTGGACGAGTTGCCCGCGAGAATCGGCATGACGAAGATCATGCCGCCCTACGTGTTCAAATACAGGGGGCTGAAGCCGGAAGACTGGGGGCTGTCGGGGTTCGTCCTGATCGCGGAGAGCCACATCAGCATCCACACGTTCCCGGAGAAGAGCTTCGTGAGCGTGGACATCTTCTCCTCCAAGACCTTCGACCTCGAGTTCGCGGGGAGCTACTTCAAGGAAGCCTTCGGCATGAAGAAGGTCGAGTGCAACGTGCTGGATCGGGGCACGGAGTTCCCCAAGGACCTGAACGGTGCGTCGCGGCTGGCCCGGGCCGAGCGTCGGCGCGCCGCCCGCCCGACGGCGGGGAGGCAGGTCTAGCTGGGGAGAGGCAAGGGTCGCCGAGCCGTTCCGCGACCCGCGGCGGCGGCGAAGGCGACGGCAGAGGACGGTCCTGATCGAGGGCCGAGGGCCCTGACCGGCGGGAGCCGGCGCAGGGCCCGACGTGTCTGAGGGGGTGCCGCTTGGACCATCCGGATTGGCCCACCGGGCCGCCGCCCAACTTCGGCGGCCTGGAGGAGGAATTCTCCTCGCTCGAGCGGGCGCGGGCCGTCGTCCTGCCCGTTCCCTACGACTTCAGCACCACGTACCAGGGCGGCGCGCGCTGGGGCCCGCGAGCCATCCTGTCCGCCTCGCAGAACATGGAGATCTGGGACGAGGAGCTGGGCGCGACCTATCGGGCTGGCATCCACACGCTCCCCGAGATCGAGCCGACTGCGCTGGGCCCCGAGGCGATGGCTGAGCGCGTGGCGGACGCCGTGGGCTGGATCCTCGACGCGGGCCGCCTGCCGGTCGTCCTGGGCGGAGAGCACAGCATCAGTGCCGGCGCCGTCAGCGCCGCCGCGAGTCGCTTCGCCGATCTCTCGGTGCTCCAGCTCGACGCTCACGCCGACATGCGCGACACGTACCTCGGCTCGCGCTTCAGTCACGCCTGCGTCATGCGCCGGGTGCGCGAGCGCGTGCCCGCGGTCTCCGTGGGCGTCCGCTCTTTCAGCGAAGAGGAGGCCGAGCACCTGCGCCTGCATCCGGTCCCGGTGTGGAGCCCCCGGGCCCTGCGGGGGCTGCGCGGGGAGTGGGAGCCGGTGCTCGCCCCGCTCACGCGCACCGTGTACGTGACGTTCGACCTGGACGCGCTCGACCCGGCCGCGCTGCCCGCCACCGGGACGCCCGAGCCCGGGGGGCTCGACTGGTACGAGACCGTGGATCTGCTGCGCGCCCTCGCGGCGCGGGCGCGCATCGTCGGCTTCGATGTCGTGGAGCTCGCGCCCATCCCGGGTCAGGTGGCCTCGGACTTCCTGGCCGCGAGGCTCGCCTACCGTCTCATCGGGCTCGCCCTGGGGAGCGGGGCCGGTGGCGGATCCGCCTGAGTCGCCGCGGGTGAACGCGGCCTCGGCACGCCTCGTCCTGCGCAAGAACCAGGACCGGCGCGTGCGCTCCGGCCACCCCTGGATCTTCAGCAACGAGGTCGCGCGGGTCGAAGGGGCTCCCGCGCCCGGCGACCTGGTGGAGGTCGAAGACGCGCGCAGGGCCTTCCTGGGCCGCGCCTACTACAACCCCCAGAGCCTGATCTGCGCGCGCCTCCTCACCCGCAAGCACGACGAGGTGGACGCGGACTTCTTCGTGAAGCGGCTGGAGCGCGCGCTCCGGCTGCGCGAGGCCGTGCTGCCCGGGGAGCGCAGCCTGCGCGTGGTGTACGGCGAGTCGGACCTGCTGCCGGGGCTGGTCGTGGATCGGTATGAGGACTGGCTGGCCGTGCAGGTCCTGACCCTGGGCATCGAGCGGCGGCAGGACCTCGTGCGCGAGGCCCTGGAGCGCGTGTTCGCGCCGCGCGGAGTCGTGCGCGTGGCCGACTCGCCCCTGCGGGCGCTCGAGGGGCTGCCTCTCGAGCGTGGACCGTGGTGGGGCGAGGTGCCCGAGCGGGTGGACGTGCGGATCGAGAGGTTCCAGCTGGAGGCCGATCTCCTGCACGGGCAGAAGACCGGGCTCTTCCTCGACCAGCGCCTGAACCGTCGCCTGGCCGAGACGCGCGCGGCGGGCCGCCGCGTGCTCGATCTCTTCTGCTACCAGGGCGAGTGGGCGCTCCACGCCGCGCGCGGCGGAGCGGCCTCCGTGCTGGCCGTGGACTCCTCCGAGCCGGCGCTCGCCGCCGCCGCCCGCAACGCCGAGCGCAACGGCCTCGCCGGCCGCGTGAGCTGGCGGCGCGGCGACGTCTTCGACGTGCTCCGCGAGCTGGGGCGCGGAGGCGAGCGCTTCGGCCTCGTGGTGCTGGATCCGCCGGCCCTGGTGAAGTCGCGGCGGCACCTGGCGGCCGGCGCCCGGGCCTATCGCGAGCTGAACCGCGCGGCGATGACGCTGCTCGAGGAAGCGGGGCAGCTCGTCACCTGCTCGTGCAGTCACCACCTCGACGACACGCTCTTCCGCCAGGTGCTGCTCGAGGCCGCCCGGGCCGCGCACCGCCCGTTCCGCCTGGGGGAGTGGCGGGCCGAGTCCCCCGACCATCCGCAGCTGCTCGCGGTGCCCGAGACCCACTACCTCAAGTGCGCGGTCCTGCAGGCGCTGTAGCGGTGTCCCCGTCCGCCAGGTGAGGAGCCCGCCGTGGGCGCGGGCGCGCCGCGTCACGCGCGGAACCGAGCGGGCGGCGCGGCACGACCGACGCGGAGAGCCGGCTCAGTCGCCTTCGGCCTTCGCTCCCGACTTCTTCAGCTCGTCCAGGTAGTTCATCCGCAGCTCCGTCAGCACCTGCCGGAGCACGCGCGCCTCGTCGGTCTCGAGGTTGCCCTGCGTCCGCGTCTCGAGGGCCTCGAGCGTGTCGATCGTGTCGCGGGCCGCCTCGAGGCTCTTGTCGATCCGGCGCGTGAGCGGGTTCATCAGCTTGCCGAGTGCGACCATGCCGCTCTGCTGCAGCCCGAGCACGAGCTGGAGGAACAGCGCGGCCTGCCGCGAGGGATTCGAGTCGGTCATGCGTCGTCTCCTTCGCCGCGGGGCGGCGGACCCAGTGCCTTGGCTTCCTCCCAGAGCGCGTCCAGCTCCGCCAGCGAGGCGTCGCTGGGCGCGCGCCCCTGCTCGCGCAGGCGGCGCTCGATGTGCTGGAACCGCTCGCGAAAGCGGTGCGAGGCGGCCCGCAGCTCGCGCTCGGGATCGATCGTGAGGTGCCGGGCCAGATTCACGACGGCGAAGAGCAGGTCCCCCAGCTCGCGAGCCAGGGCCGGGTCCGTGTCGCGGCCCAGCTCCTGCTCGATCTCCGCCAGCTCCTCGCGCACCTTCTGCAGCGGCCCCGAGACGTCGGGCCAGTCGAAGCCCACCGCCCCCGCCTTCTCCTGCACGCGATAGGCGCCCACCAGAGCCGGCAGCCCCTTGTGCGTCTCGCCGAGGAGCGACGCGGGCTCGCCCGGCGCGTCGCGCTCGCCCTTCTTGATCTCCTGCCACTGCCGATAGGCGGCCTCGCCGCTCGCGATCTCGGCCGTGCCGTAGACGTGCGGATGGCGCCGGATCAGCTTCTCCGCGGCTCGCTCGAGGCCCTCCGCCAGGCCCGGGCCGCCCCGCTTGCCGCTCAGCTCGAGGCAGAAGAGCGCGAGGAACGCGAGGTCGCCGAGCTCCTCGGCGACGTGGTCCGGGTCGCCCGAGGCGATCGCCTCGCTCGACTCCACGGCCTCCTCCGTGAGGTAGGGAGTCATGCTCTCGAGCGTCTGCTCCTGATCCCAGGGGCAGCCACCCGGTCCGCGCAGCCGCCGGCACACGCCGACCAGGCGGGAAAACGCCCTCTGCTCGCGCTCGCTCGCCTCCGGATCGCTCATGGCGGCGCAGCATAGCGGAGGGCTCGCGCCGCTTCCACCTGCGCGACCCGGCACCGGAGCCGGCCGGCCCCGGGCGGCGCGCGCTCGGCGAGCCTCTTGCGCACGGCTCCGCGGCCGTCGGTTTGCGTGCCGGCGGAGGCCTGCCTATGCTACGCGCCTTTGCCCGGCGCGTGTCCCGAAGCGCGGCCAGCCCCGCCGCGATTCGCGGCCGCTCCCGCGACGGCGGGGTCGCCCGCGCTCGGGCCGGAGGACTCCATGGGCATGCCGGTCTCGACCTGGGTCGAGGTGGATCTCGACCGCTTCTCCCGGAACGTGCGCCTGGTGCGCGCCCTGGTGGAGAGCGAGCCGCCGCTCGCGAGCGGGGCGTCCGCCGCGCCCCGTGGCATCCTCCTCGTGGTCAAGGCCGATGCCTACGGGCACGGCGCGGTCGAGGTCGCCCGCGCGGCGGCCTCGGCGGGGGCTGATTGGCTCGGCGTCGCCCGCGCGCCCGAGGGGCTGGCGCTGCGCGCGGCCGGCCTCACGCGGCCCATTCTCGTACTCGGCTACACCCCGCCCGACTCGGCAGCCGAGGCCCTTGGCGCTGATCTCACCCTGACGGTCTTT